>JAJDET010000057.1 GCA_029259655.1 Planctomycetota bacterium | reverse complement strand
GCGACGTGCTGATCGAGGACATCGACGAGGCGATCGATCGTGCGCTGGCCTGGAAGAGCGACGGGATCGCGAAGTCGATCGGCGTCGTGGCGAACGCCGTCGACCTGCTCCAGCGCATGATCGAGCGCGACGTCACGCCCGACATCCTGACCGACCAGACGAGCGCGCACGACCCGCTCGGGGGGTACGTGCCGAACGGGATGTCCCTCGAAGAAGCGCTCGCCCTGCGGACGAGCGACCCCGACCGCTACCAGCGCGAGTCCTTCCGGACGATGGTCGATCACGTCAAGGCGATGAACGTGCTGCAGGAGCGCGGCGCCGACACCTTCGACTACGGGAACAACCTGCGCGGCCACGCGCAGGAGGCCGGGCTCGAGAACGCCTTCGAGTTCGAGGGCTTCGTGCCGAAGTACGTGCGTCCGCTCTTCTGCGAGGGCAAGGGCCCGTTCCGCTGGGTGGCGCTCTCGGGCGACCCCGCGGACATCGCGGTCACGGACCGGATCATCACCGAGCTCGTCCCCGAGGACGAGGCGCTCCTGCGCTGGATCCGCCTGGCGGGCGAGCGCATCCAGTTCCAGGGCCTCCCGTCGCGCATCTGCTGGCTCGGCTATGGCGACCGCGCGAAGGCGGGCCTAGCCTTCAACGACGCCGTCGCGAAGGGCGAGATCAAGGCGCCGATCGCGATCGGCCGCGACCACCTCGACTGCGGCTCGGTAGCGTCGCCGAACCGCGAGACCGAGGGCATGAAGGACGGCACCGACGCGGTCGCCGACTGGCCGCTCCTGAACGCGATGCTCAACACCGCGAGCGGCGCGTCCTGGGTCAGCTTCCACCACGGCGGGGGAGTCGGCATGGGCTACAGCCTGCACGCCGGCCAGGTGACCGTCGCGGACGGAACGCCCGAGGCCGCGGAAGCCGTCGAGCGCGTGCTGACGAACGACCCCGGCACCGGCGTCATGCGCCACGTCGATGCGGGCTACGACGAGGCGATCGACTGCGCCAGGGAACGCGGGGTCGACATTCCGCTGATGGGCTGACGCGCGATCCGGGCTTCGGAACGCCCCTCGCCGCCCCTCCTACTGATCGGCTCGCGGTTTCTCCGCGGGCCTGCGACAATCCGACGACCTTGGGAGAGGCGGATGCTCGCCATACTCGGATGCACTGCCGCGCTTGCGGTTCAGGGAGGAGCGACGGAGCTTGCAGACCTTCCGGTGCTTCGCGTCGGCGAGGCGGCCACCGGGGAGATCGTGGATGGGGACGCGTTCGTTCGAACCGCGGCCCTCGACATGTTGTCTCCGGAGGCTCCCGTGCGGGCCGACGCCTTCCGGGTCGAAATCGCGGCGACCGGTACCTACCACATCGACCTGCGCGGTCATCCGTTCGACGCCTACCTGATCCTACGAGACGAGGAGGGCGCGCCGCTCGCGGAGGACGACGACGCGTTGGTGAACACGCAGGCGCGACTCGTGGTCGAGCTCGTCGCCGGTCGCACCTACCGCGTCGAGGCGTGCGCATTGCTGGGCCTGGGCGGACTGTTCGAGCTGGCTCTCACGGCCGGCCCTCCTCCCGAGCGCACGCCGCACTCCGTCGCCCTCCTGGTGCGCGACGACGCGGAGCGGCGTCTGGCCGTGGCAGAGGAGCTGTTCGGACCGGATCACCTTATCACGGCGGTCGAGCTCGACAATGCCGCCATGATCTTCATGGATCAGGGAGAGCACGGAACCGCGCGGGAGCTCCTCGACCGGTCGCTCGGGATCCGTGAGTGCCAGCTCGGACCCGACCATCGCATCACCGCCGGGAGTTACAACCACCTGGCGACCCTGCATCGGAACGTGGGCGATTACCAAGCGGCGCGTCCGCTGTTCGAGCGGGCACTCGCGATCTGGGAGCGCGAGCTCGGCCCCGAGCACGTGAACACGGTGACCGCGCTGAACAACCTCTCGCTCCTGCTCGAGAACCTCGGCGAGTACGACGAAGCGCGCGCGTCGTACGACCGGCTCCTGGTCCTGTGCGGCAAGGTCTTCGGGCCCGAACACGAGAACACGGCGGCGAGCCTCAACAACCTGGCACTCCTGCTCGACGCCGTCGGGGAGTGGGAGGAGGCCCGATCGGTCTACGAGCGCGCGCTCGCCATCGAGGAGAAGCTCCACGGTCCCCGTGACGTCCAGGTCGCCAAGACGCTCAACAACCTCGGCCTGCTCCTGAAGGACATGGGCTCCTTCGAGGAGGCGCGGACGATGCTCGAGCGCGCGCTCGAGATCCGCCAGGAGCTCTTCGGCGCCGATCACCACATGACCGCGCAGGCGCTGGGCAATCTCGGGCTCCTGCTCTTCGACCAGGGCGACTTCGAGGCGTCGAGGCGGCTCTTCGAGCGCTCCCTCGAGCTCACGCTCGCAAAGTGGGGGCCGGATCACGAGATGACGGCTCACGATATCGCTCACCTGGCGAGAGTCGCCGAGTCGCAGAAGAGCTACGACACTGCGCGCCGGCTCTACGAGCGCGTGCTCGCCATCTATCAGGAGCGTCTCGGGCCCGAGCATCCCCACACGATCACGGGGCTCAACAACCTGGGCGGTGTGCTCGTGAGCCTGCGCGACTACGCAGGGGCGCAGCCGCTGTACGCACGAGCTCTGGCGGCTCGGGAGCGCGTGCTCGGACCGAAGCATCCCCTGACCGGCCAGAGCCTCAACAACCTGGGGAACGCCTATCAGTGGATGGGGGACCATCGAGCCGCGCTTCCTCTTCAGGAGCGGGCGCTGGCGATCTGGATGGAGGTGCTCGGGCCGGGCCACCCGGAGACCGCCACGTATCTGGACAACCTCGCCATTCTCCACATGAATCTCGGCGAACCTCGGCGGGCCTGGGATCTGGTCCGGCGCGGTCGCTTGGAGCGCGAGGTCTCGCGCGAACGCGTCCTCCCCTTGCTCACAGAGGTCGAGAGCTATCGCTACCTCGCGCAGCACTTCTGGGACCTCGAGCTCGAGCTGAGCCTGTCCTCGCTCCTCGAAGACCCCGCCGTCCTCGTCGCGGCGTACGAGGACGTGCTCGGCTGGAAGGGACAGGTGGGGAGGACGCTCGCGGCGAGCCGGTCCGGGCTGGACGCGGACGACACGCGCCGGAGTGCGCTCGTGGCCGAGCTCCGCGAGGTGCAGGCGAGGCTCTCCTCGCTGATGCTCACCGACGAGCTCGACGAGCGGGAGGACCGTGGTGAGCAACTGCGTCGCCTGCGCGAGGAGCGCAACCGACTCGAGCTGGATCTGAAGCGCGCGACGGCGGCGTCCATCGAATCCCCCGACGCACTCTCCTTCGCGGAGCTCCGCTCCGCGCTCCCCCCGCGCTCGGTAGTGCTCGACTTCCTCGTGCACAACCGCTACGTGATCGAGCAAGGCGAAGACGGGGAGCCGAACGGGAGGGGGTTCTGGAGCTCCCCGCGTCTCTCCGTATGGATCACGAGCGCGGACTCGGCCGCGCCCGTCCACGTGGATCTCGGCCCGGCCGACGCGGTGCAGCGAGCGGTCGCCGACCACCTAGCCGGCATCGTGGCTACCAGGGGAGCACCTGAACGCGGTGTATCTCCCGGGACTCGGCCCGAGGTGGGCTTCGATCGAGAGCTCGTCGCGCGTCTCGTGGATCCACTCCGCGCCCATCTCGACGGAGTGGAGCTCGTCTTCGCCTCGCCGGACTCTTTCCTGGCCACGCTCCCGATCGAGACGCTCCGGTTCGCGTCGGGCCAGCTCGCGATCGAGCGCTTCGGGACCGTCTACCTGCAGGACCTCGGTGCTCTCGCCCGACCGCGCCGCAGCGGGGCCCCCGAGTTCGGCTCGCTGCTCGCGGTGGGCGGCGTCGACTTCCACGAGATCGATCCGTGGAAGTCGGGAGTGGAGGGCGCGAGTCCATCGAGCTCGTCTCTGCGTAGCGGTCTCTCCGATTCCTGGGAGTCCCTCCCCGCGACAGCGGAGGAAGCTCACCGCGTCCACGCACTGCACGCGGAGGCCTTCGGTGGGGGGGGAGTGCGGCTCCTGTTGCAGAGCGCCGCGCCGAGCGAGGCGCGCCTCAAGCACGAGCTTCCGCGCCATTCGGTCCTGCACCTCGCGACGCACGGCTTCTTCCATCCGGAGGGGCTCTATTCGCTCTGGAGCTCGGCGTTCTCGCGGGATGAGGCGCAGACGCTCTCGGGTCGACTCCCGGGTCTGCTCTCGGGACTCGTGTGCGCGGGTGCGGCCGCGGACACGAGCCACGGCGAGGACGGCTACCTGACCGCCGAAGAGGTGGGCTGGCTGGATCTCTCACGCGTCGAGCTCGTGGCCCTGTCCGCTTGCGAGACCGGCCTCGGGCGTTCAGAGTCCGGCGAGGGCCTGCTCGGACTGCGTCGCGCCTTCCACGCGGCCGGCGCGCGGACGGTGGTCAGCTCGCTGTGGTCCGTGCAGGACGAGAGCACGGCGGAGCTGATGCGTTCCTTCTACGCGAACCTGTGGACTCGAGGCATGGGACGCCTGGACGCGCTTCGCGCGGCGCAGCTCGCGATGCTCGCCCGGAACCGCGCTCGATTCGGCGACCCTCTGACGTCGACGTGGGGCGCGTTCGTGCTGAGCGGGGAATGGCGATAGCCCACTCCTCGCCATGCGAGGTCGAAATCGGGACAATGCGGCCGGGATGTTCCTCGTCGCCCCCCTGCTCCTGAGCGCTCTCCCGGTCCAGGAGTCTCTCCGGCTCGAGGTCGACCGGCCACTGGAGGCTCGGCTCGAGGCGACCGATCCGGCCGTCCGCGCACCCCTGCTGGACGTCCGGCGCTACCCCGCTGTCGTGATCCGCGGTCGGAGCTTCCGCTTCGAGGTGCCGGAGGCGGGGACCTACACGATCGATCTCCACTCGCACTTCTTCGACCCCTACCTCGTGCTGCGCGACGAGCAGGGAGAAGTCCTTGCCGAAGACGACACGGGCCGCACTTTCACGCGCGCGCGCCTGTGGTACGACGGCTTCGAGGCGGGACGCGTGTATCGTCTGGACGCGTGCTCGTTCTCGGGCGAGCCGGGCCCCTTCACGCTCACGGCAACACCGGGCAGGGCGCCCGCGCCGAACATGCCGAGAGAGCTGGTCCGGGCCATCGCCGAGGCCGAGCAGGGCGAGCGCCTCCTGGCCGAGGACCCGACCGCGAAGAACCTCTCGATCGCGCGCCTCCTCATCAAGAAGGGGCTCGCCCGTTTCCTGAAGGGGGAGAGCACCGAGGCCCGGCCGCTCTTCGAGCGCGCACTCGCGATTCGCGAGTCCGCCCTGGGCTCCGAGCATCCCGAGACGGCGCTGGCCATGACGCACCTCGCGCACCTGCTCGACGTGCGCGGCAACTACGGGGAGGCGTGGCCTCTCCTCGAGCGCGCACTCGGCGTCGTCACGCGCACGCTGGGACCCGAGCACCCCGCGAACGCCACGGTGCTGCGCAAGCTCGCCCTCGCGCTCTACGCGGTCGGCCGTTTCGACGAGGCGCGCTCGCACCTCGAGCGCGCGGTCGGGATCGTCGAGCAAGCGCTGGGCAAGGAACATCCCACGACGGCGGAGACGATCGCCGACCTCGTGACCGGGTACCTCGCCCAGGGCAACTACGACGAAGCGTTGCCGCTCTGCAGGCGCGTGCTCGAGATCAGCGACGCGGCACTGGGACCCGATCACCCCACGACGGTCATCGCGCGGAACACCCTCGCGAGCGTCTTGCAGACCCTGGGCCGCTACCACGACGCGCGTCCCATGTTCGAACGCGCGCTCGAAAGGGCCGAGGCCGCGTTCGGCGAGGGACACCCCCGCACGGCGCTGTTCCGCACCAACCTCGCGACTCTCATCGCCACTCAGGGCTACTGGGAGGAGGTCGAGCGGATCCTCGAGCACGCGCGCGAGCTCTCCGGCGAATCGGCCTCCGCGCTCAACAACCTGGCGTACGTGCTGTGCGTTCGGGGCCGCCACGACGAGGCGCGGCCGCTGTACGAGCGCGCGCTCGCGATCACCGCGGCGGAGCAGGGAGGCGAGCAGGCCGGGATGGACTTCGCGCTGGAGAACCTGGCGCGCGTGCTCGAGCGGCTCGGCGATTTCGTCGAGGCGACTCGAGTCCGGCAACAGGCCCTGTCGGTGGCCGAGTCGAGCAAGGGGCCCGCGCACGCCGACACGGGGCGCGCGCACGAGCGCGTGGCGAACGGTCTCCTGCGCCAGGAGCTCTTCGCGGAGGCGCTCGCGTCCTACACGAGTGCGCTCGAGATCCTCGAGGCGACCCTCGGTGAGGAAGGTGCGGAGACGCGGGACGCGATCCGCGGGATGGCCCGCTGCCACGCGGGGCTGGGTGATCTCGAACGCGCGGTCCCGCTGCTCGAACGCCTGGAGGCGATCGAGGAGCGCACGCTGGATGCAGGCGACACGGTACGCGCCGAGACGCACGTCGAGCGGGCGCTCCTCGAGCGAGCGAAGGGCGACCACGACGAAGCGCACCGGGCTCTCGAGCGCGCGCGCGCCGTCTACGAGCGAGCGCTCGGGGCAGAGGATCCGCTGACCTCGATCGTCGCCGCGGCGGCGGATGCCCTGCGCGATGCGGAGCGGTTCGACGCGATACTCGTTCCGCTCGGGAACGCCCTCGCGCGCGAGCGTGCGCTCGCGACGGACGACCTCGCCACGGCGTCCCGTCTGCATGCTGCGGCAGAGGAGCTCCTGGCCCAGGGCCGCCTGGTCGCCGCGGCCACGCGTTGCCGGCGAGCGCTCGACATCCGCGTCACCGGCCTCGGTGAGAGACACGCCGACACCGCGCGCAGCCGGCTCCTCCTGGGGAGAATCGCAGGGGCTGCAGGGGACCTCGGGACGGCGCGCGAGATGCTCGAGAGCGCGTACGCAACACTGCGCACGACTCTGGGGGAGCAGCACCCGGATGCGGCCGCCGCGGCGAAGAACCTGACCGCGCTGCGAGACGGCGCGGGCGGGTGAACCCCCGCGGTTTGACAGGAGACGGGGCGGGCGGATACCACTTCTCCCGGGTCGGCGGCATTCCGCTGCCGGAGGAGGAAGGGACATTTCCATGAAGAGAGTCTTGTCGCTCGTCGTTCCGCTGGCGCTCCTGTTCACGCCCGGCTGCATGATCGCGCCGGTCGTTCCGCCCGGTGGACTCCTGTACACGAACGTGAGCGCACCGCTCGACACCGACGCAGAGGAGTCGAACGTCGGACAGAAGTCGGGCATGGCCTCGGCTTCGAGCATCCTCGGGCTCGTCGCCTGGGGCGACGCCAGCACGACCGCCGCAGCTCAGAACGGCGGAATCACGACAGTCGAGCACCTCGACTACCGTTTCCTGAGCGTGCTCGGGATCTTCCAGAAGTACACCACGATCGCCCGGGGCAAGTGACCATGGCCATCGGGAAGAGCGGCCTGCTGGCCGCAGTCTCGGCGCTCCTCATCGCGGGCTGCGCCACGCCGATCGGTTTCGACAGTCGAGTTCGCCCGCCGGGCGGAGCCCTCGTCACGAACCACAAGGCGCCCCTGACCCTCGACTTCGTCGGCAATCCGGCGGGGAACCGCGCGCGGAAGGCGTCGTGGAGTCACACGAGCTACTTCTGGGACATCATCCTCACAGGAGGCACCTACGCCTTCGACAAGGCGCACATCGCGAAGATCGCCCGGGACGGAGGAATCAACGAGGTCTCGTATGCGGACTACGAGTTCCTGAGCGTGCTGGGTGTCTTCCAGAAGATGACCGTCAACGTCTACGGGAACTGAGGGAGCTCCAAATGAGATCGATCATCATCAGGGCGACGGCCCTCGCCACGCTCACTCTGGCTTCCTGCGGAATCCCCCCGCGGACGCCGGTCCTGCCGCCCTTCGGCGGCTTCTACAACGACACGACCTCACCCGTCGACACGACCTTCGAGTCGACGTCGATCGGCCCCAAGGAAGGCCGGTCGGTCGCGATCAACATCCTCTCGCTGGTCAGCTTCGGCGACGCCAGCGTGGGAACGGCCGCACGCATGGGCGGCATCGATACCGTCGACCAGATCGACTGTCGGATCTTCAATGTCCTCGGCATCTACCAGCGCTACGAGACGATCGTCACCGGGCGCTGAGCCCCGGTAGGGTGCATCGGGCGAGAATCCGGCGGAATCCGCGAAGGGTTCGCCGGGTCTCGACGCCCTGAGAGTGCGCCGGGTGACCGGCGTCAGGGGAGATCCATTGATCGAAGTCGAAGGTCTGCGGAAAGAGTACGGCGACCTCGTCGCCGTCGACGGCGTGTCGTTCACGGCCGAGGCCGGGGCGATCTACGGGCTGCTCGGGCCGAACGGGGCCGGGAAGTCGACCACCATCGGGTGCCTGTCCGGGCTGCTCGAGCCGACGGCGGGGAGCGTGCGGGTGCTCGGCCGCGACGTCGTCGGCGAGGCGCTCGCGGCGCGCGAGAGCCTCGGTGTCGTGCCCCAGGAGCTCGCGCTCTACGAGGACCTCTCGGCCTCGGAGAACCTCGCCTACTGGGGCGGCGCCTACCGGATGCGCGGCGGCGAGCTGCGCGCGCGCGTCGCCCAGGTGCTCGAGGAGGTCGGGCTCGCCGACCGCGCGAAGGAGCCGGTCAAGCGCTTCAGCGGCGGCATGAAGCGGCGGCTGAACTTCGCCTGCGGCGTGTTGCACCGGCCACAGGTGCTCTTGCTCGACGAGCCGACCGTGGGCATCGATCCGCAGAGTCGCGTGCGTCTGATCGAGCTCGTGCGCGAGCAGGCGGCGGGCGGGACCTGCGTCCTGTACACGACGCACTACATGGAGGAGGCCGAGTCGCTCTGCGACCGGCTCGGGATCATCGACGGCGGGAAGCTGATCGCCGAGGGCACGCTCGCGGAGCTGCGCGGCAAGGTCGGGGAGCGGGATCTCCTGCGGCTGGCGGGGGTCTTCGATCCCGAGCGCGTGCGCGCCGCTCTCGAAGGCGTCGAGGACCTCGACGTCGTCCAGGCGGATGCGGAGCTCGTGATGCTCGCGGTGCCCGGCGCGTCGAAGCGGCTGCCGTCGCTCTTCGCGGTGCTCACCGAGGCCGGCGCCGACGTGCGCGAGACGACGATGACCCAGCCGAGCCTGGAGTCGCTCTTCATCGAGCTGACCGGGAAGGAGCTGCGCGAGTAGATGTCGTTCGCGCTGCTCACCGCGAAGAAGGACCTCCGGCGCCACATGCGCGACCCCGTGTCGCTGCTCCTGTGGCTCGGGATCCCGCTCGCGATCGCCGGTCTGATCCGGCTGGCGTTCGGGGGAGGCGGCGACGGGGCCGGACTACGCGCACACGTCCTGGTCGTCGATCTCGACCAGAGCTTCCTCTCCCAGTTCCTGCTCGGCGCCATGGGACAGCAGCAGGGCGGGGAGCTCCCGTTCGAGGCCGAGGCGGTCGACCTCGAGGAAGGCCGGCGACGCATCGACGACGGCGACGGGAGCGCGCTCTTGATCATCCCCGAGGGGTTCGCAGAGGCCGTGCTCGAGGAGCAGGCCTGCACGCTGGAGCTCGTGAAGAATCCCGCGCAGCGGATCCTCCCCGGCATGGTGGAGGAGGCGCTCACGATGCTGGTCGACGGCGTGTACTACGTCCATCGCACGTTCGGCGAGCCGCTGCGCTCGATCCTGGAGTCCGAGCCCGCGGACGGCGCCTTCACCGCGCCGAACGCCGAGGTGGCGCGCATCAGCGTCGAGATCAACGAGGCGATCGAGAACATCGGTGAGCTGATCTTCCCGCCCGCGATCGAGCTCGTGGTCGAGGTACCCGAAGAGGAGGACGACGGGCCGGGGATCGACTTCGGCGTCCTGTTCTTCCCCTCGATGCTCTTCATGACGCTCTTCTTCCTGGCCGGCGGGCTGACGGAGGACTTCTGGGTCGAGCGCACGCAGGGAACGCTGCGGCGGGCGCTCGTGACCCCGAACCGCGCCGCCGCGTTCCTGCTCGGGAAGCTCCTGGCCGCCGTGGCGCTGATCGCGCTCGTCAGCGCGGCCGCACACGTCCTGGGCCAGCTCGCCTTCGGGCTCGAGCTGCAGAACGTCCCGCTCGCGATCCTGTGGTCCGCCGTCGCGGGCGCGTTCCTCGTGCTCGTCTTGCTGCCGATCCAGCTCATCGCGTCGAGCCAGCGCGCGGCGAACCTGCTCGGGAACTTGGTCATGATGCCCCTGCTCATGCTCGGCGGGAGCTTCTTCCCGTTCGAGGCCATGCCGGACTGGATGGCCGCGGTGGGGAAGCGCACGCCGAACGGGTGGGCCCTCGAACAGCTCAAGGCGATCACGACGGGAACGTACGACGTGCCGTCCCTCGCCGTCGCGTTCGGCGGACTCCTGGCGGTCTGTGCGGTCCTGTTCGCTCTCTGCACCTGGCGTCTCGGCGGCGCCTTCGCGAGGAGCGCGTAACATGCTGAAGGACGCCTGGTTCCTCGCGGTGCACGACCTGAAGGTCATGCTGCGTCAGAAGGAGACGTTGCTCTGGACCTTCCTGATGCCGTTCGTCTTCTTCTACTTCATCGGGACGGTGACGGGCGGCTTCGGGTCGAGCACTCCGGGCACCGACAGCATCGCGGTTCGCGTCGGGGAGGACGCTGGTTTCCTCGCCGACGAGCTCGTCCAGCGCATGTGGGACCAGGGCTTCGCCGTGCATCGGCCCGACGACGATGTCGTCGAGGAGGGTGCCGAGCCGCCCGCTCCGTTCGAGAACTACGCGCGGCAGCTCGAGATCCCGGCCGGGTTCACCGGGAACGTGCTCGCCGGTGTGAAGCAGGAGATCCTCTTTCGCCGCAACAAGCCTGGGCTGGCGACGGACTACGACCAGTTCCGCCTGTCGCGGGCGGTGTACACGGTGCTGGCCGACGTGCTGTCGGCGTCGAATGTCGTGACGGGCGACGGGAGCGCGCTCGCCGACCTCGAGGCCGCGGACGTCGTGGCGATCCGCGAGGCGCCGCGCGCTCTCGTGCTCGACGTGCAACAGGCCGGGACCCTGAAGCGAATCCCGACCGGCTTCGAGCAAGCCGTTCCCGGCACGATGGTGATGTTCACCCTGATCATCCTGCTCACGACCGGGGCAACGACGCTCCTGATCGAGCGCCGCGAGGGACTCCTGCGTCGCCTGGCGTCCGCGCCCATCCGCCGCGGAGCCGTCGTGCTCGGCAAGTGGACCGGGAAGCTCGCGCTGGCCGTGGTCCAGATCGGCTTCGCGATGCTGATCGGCCGCTTCGTCTTCGGGGTCGACTGGGGACCGAACCTGGCCGCCGTGTGCCTGGTCCTCCTGTCCTACGCCGCCCTGATCGCGGGGCTGGGCCTCCTGCTCGGCAACTTCGCGCGCTCCGAGGGACAGGCGGTCGGCTTCGGCGTGCTGACAGGCAACGTCTTCGCCGCGCTCGGCGGCTGCTGGTGGCCGATCGAGGTCACGTCACCCTTCATGCAGAAGCTCGCGCTGTTCCTGCCGACGGGCTGGACGATGGACGCGATGCACAAGCTCGTCTCCTTCGGAGCTCCGGCCACGTCCGTGCTTCCGCACGTGGCCGGAATGCTCTTCGCCGCCCTGGTCGTCGGCCAGATCGCGGCGCGCGTCTTCCGCTTCCAGAATTGAGCGAGAGATGGAGCGTGGCTCCCACGACGTCGAATCCCGTCGGGATCGCCGCCGTGTCGAACAGCAGGATCGTCCGAGCCCCGTCAGGCGCGGCTCGAGAGCTTCGCCGGGACGAGACCGGCGCGTTCGAGCGCGTCCTCGACCACGCTCCGGTTCTCCGGAGCGAGCGGCGTGAGCGGGAGGCGCACGTCCTCGTCGCAGAGCTCCATCCTCGCGAGCGCGAACTTCAGCGGGACGGGATTCGTCTCGACGAAGAGCACGCGTGCGAGCTCCGGCACGTGGCGCACTTCCTCGCCGGTCGCGATCCAGTCCGCGATCTCGTCCGGTAGGACGTTCGCCGTCACCGCGACCGCGCCCGTCGCTCCCGACTCGACGAAGCGTCCGATCAGCGGATCCTCACCGCACAGCACGTCGATGCCCTCGATCGCGGCGAGCTCGCGGACGCGTTCCAGCGACGTGCTCGCCTCCTTCACCGCCGCGACGTGGGGAAAGCGTTCGGCGAGGCGCGCCACGACGTCCGGCCCGAGATCCACTCCGGTGCGCGAGGGGACGTTGTAGAGCACGATCGGAACGGCGACCGCTTCCGCGACGGCGGCGAAGTGCCGGAAGAGCCCCTCCGGGCCGGGGCGGTTGTAATAAGGAGTGACGACGAGCACCGCGCTCGCCCCGGCACCCTCGGCCAGACGTGCGCGCTCGACCGTGCTGCGCGTGCAGTTCGTGCCGACGCCCGGCGTGACCGGAAGTCGCCCGGCGACCTCTTCGAGCACCGTCTCTAGCACGGCCCCGTACTCCCGCTCGGTCAGGGTCGGCGTCTCCCCGGTCGTCCCCAGCGGCACGAGCCCCGCCGTCCGCCGCTCGAGGTGCAGGTCCACCAGGCGCCGGAGCGCCGCGAGGTCGAGGCCGTCGCCGCGGAAGGGAGTCGGGAGCGGGACGTGGCTGCCTTCGAAGCGCGGCATCGATGCGAGGAGCGAGGCTCCACTCGCAATCTACGCGTGCACTCGGAGGATCTCCAGCATCTCGCCGACCGCTCGCTCGGCTCCGACGAGGAGCGCGTGGGACACGATCGCGTGTCCGATGTTGACCTCCTCGAGGCCCGGCATGCGCGCGACGGCGCCCGTGTTCTCGTAGTCGAGGCCGTGCCCGGCGTTGACTCGCAGGCCGAGGGACAGGGCGTGCTGGGCCGCGGCCATCAGGCGCTCGAGCTCGATCCCGCGCTCGTCGCCGACGGCGTTCGAATAGGCACCCGTGTGGAGCTCGACGAACAGCGCGCCGACGCCGGCGGCCGCCTCGAGCTGGCCCTTGTCGGGGTCCACGAACAGGCTCACCACCCCGCCCTGCATGGCGAGGCGGGGGACGACCTCGAGCAGCCGCCCGCGCTCGGCGACGACGTCGAGCCCGCCCTCGGTCGTGATCTCCTGGCGGTGCTCGGGGACGATGCAGAAGGCGTCCGCTCCGCTCTCGAGGGCGATCCCGACCATCTCCGGTTCGAGGCTGGTCTCGAGGTTGAGGATCGTGCCGATACTCGCGCGCATCCGCCGCACGTCCTCGTCCTGGATGTGACGGCGGTCCGTGCGCAGGTGGCAGGTGATCCCGTGGGCGCCCGCGCGCTCGCAGGCGAGCGCCCAGGCGAGCGGGTCGGGAGCACGGCCACGGCGCGCCTGGCGCACCGTGGCGACGTGGTCCACGTTGACGGGCAGCCGGATCCTCGACCCGACCCCGGCCCTACTCCCCGTCCGGGCCGTCGAGGACGTCGTCGAGGATCTGGTCGGCCTTGTCCATCAGGACGTCGCCCACGTCGACCTCGCTCTCGGCGAGCTCCTTCAGGTTGCCGAGACCGTCTTCGAACATCGGGCCCAGCATTTGTTCCATCAAGATCGACATGACCTTCATCACGCCCGAGAGGTCCTCCGCGTTGCTCGTCCAGGTGACCTGGGTGCCGTTCGCGGTGCGCTCCAGGACGAAGGTCCCGGTCGACGTCGAGTCGTACTCGGGTAAGACGACGAGCGTGACGACCCGCTCGTTGGGGACGCTCTCCGTGATCTCGAAGGATCCCTTGCCGACCTCGGGGTTGGTGCTGTCCCAGTCCCGCTTCGCGCCGACCCCGGACTCGGGACCGCTCGTCGAGTTCTTCATGTTCGGGTCGATCCGCTGCCAGGGGTCCCACTCCGGCCAGCGGGCCGGCGTGTTCACCAGCGGGAACACCGTGTTCGGCGGGGCATCGATCGCGATCGACCGCGAGACCTCGTAGCTCGACGGGAGCCACATGTAGCCGACGAGGCACGCCACGACCACGAGCCCGAGGCATCCGCCGCACCCGATCCCGATGATTTTTGCTGCTTTCAACCGCTCCTCCTCTGGTTCCTGCTCGTTCCTGTGCCGCGATTTCGAGCCGGGGAGCCTAGCAAAAACCGCGGCTCGGGCGGCCGACCTGCCGCTCCTCGCACGCTCGATCCCTTACCCTTGCTCCCGTGCGCATCATCGCCGGAGCACACCGGGGCCGTCGGCTCCAGTCCCCGCCGGGGCAGGACACGCGCCCGATGCTGGATCGTGTGCGCGAGGCGCTCTTCTCGATCCTCGGGGTGACCGTCGAGGACACCACGGTGCTCGACCTCTTCGCCGGGACGGGGAGCCTCGGGCTCGAGGCGCTCTCGCGCGGCGCCGCTCACGCGCGCTTCGTCGAGAAGAACCCCCGCAGCGCGAAGCTCTGCTCCGCGAACGTGAACACGCTTGGGCTGGGCGAGCAGGCGGAGGTCGTCGTCGCCGACGCGCTCTCGCCCGAGAGCTGGTGCGCGGCGGACCTCGTGTTCTTCGACCCTCCCTATCCGCTCCTGCGCGGCGAGGGGCGAAGCGAGCTCTTCCGTGCCTTGACCGAGCTCGTCGGGCGCGGCGCGCAAGTCGTCTTCCACGCCCCGCGCCGCGAGGTGCGCCCCGTCGAGGTCGAGAGCTTCCAGGCGGAAGTGCGCGAGTACGGCAAGAGCGCGCTGTGGTTCCTCGAGTCCGCGGAGGGAGCGTGAACGAGCTCGCGGGGCGGCTGCTCGTGGACGGCGCCCTGCGCCCCGGTCGGATCCGCTTCGACGCGCGCATCCGCGAGGTGATCCCCGACGACACGCTCGCGGGCGAGCTCCCGCTCATCGCTCCCGGGCTCGTCGACCTGCACGTGCACGGCTTCGGCGGCGCCGATCCCGTCGGCGATCTCCAGGGCATGGCGCGCTCCCTCGCGCGCGCCGGCACGACCGCGTTCCAGCCGACCCTGTTCCCGGACGACCCCGAACGGCTCGGTCGCACGGCCGAGGCGGTGTGGGGGAGCGACCCGGGCGCGGGCGGCGCGCACGTCGTCGGCCTGCACCTCGAGGGACCGTTCGTGAACCCCGCTGCGGCAGGCGCGCTCCCGCGCGAGCGCCTCGCGGCCCCGTCGGTCGAAGCGTTGCGCGCGATCCTCGGGCCCGCGACGGGAGACGGGCGAGGCGTGCGCACGGTGACGCTCGCGCCCGAGCTCGCCGGTGCGCGCGAGCTCGTCCGCGAGCTCGAGCGCGCCGGGATCGTGCCCTCGCTCGGCCACAGCCGCGCGACGCTCGCCGAGACCCGCGCCGCGGTCGGCGCCGCTGCGTGCGGTGCGACGCACCTCTTCAACGCGATGTCCGGCTTCCACCACCGCGAGCCGGGGCTCACGGGATTCGCGCTCACCGACGGCGTGCGCCACGCGGAGATCATCGGCGACCTCGCGCACGTCGACGGCGCGGCGATCGAGCTCGCGCTGCGCGCGCTCGGGCCGCTCGACCTGTGCCTCGTCAGCGATGCGCTGCCCGGCGCGGGAACGGGCTGCGACGTCTTCCACTGGCGCGGTCGCGATCACCGCGTGCACGACGGCGCGGCCTACCTCGAGGACGACGGAGAGGAGGCGCTCGCCGGCTCCGCGACCGGACAGCTCGAGGCCGTGCGCCGGCTCGTCGAGCGGGGCGTCACGACCGTGGAGGAGGCGCTCACCATGGCGGCCGAGGCGCCCGCGCGGGCGCTCTCGCTCGAGGACGACCTCGGGCGGCTCGTCGAGGGGGCGCGAGCCGACTTCCTGGTGCTCTCGAACGGGCTCGCGCTCGACGAGGTGTGGCTGGCAGGGGAGCGGCTTCGGCTGCGCGAGGATCCCGCCGATAGATAGCGGATGCGAGCGCTCCTCACCGCCCTGGTCCTGGCCGGCTCCCTCGCGAGCGACGGCGTCGAGGAAGGTCCGCCCGAGATCGAGCTCACGACCCTGCGCACGGAGCGCGGCCGCTGGCTCGGCCGTGAGGTCCGGTTCACGCTGCAGGTCGACTCCGAGCCGGAGGGCTGGAACCCCTGGCTCACGCGCTTCTCGGCGGCCCACTATCGCGGTCTGTCGGCCTGGGGCGACGAGCAGCTCCTGTGGGACGAGAGGGCGCACGCCGATCCGGCGCCGAGGCTCTTCGTGCGCCGTGGGACCGAAGCGGATCGTTCGCTCCGGAATCTCCGCCGCTACGACCGCCTGCGCGTCCGCGCCGTCGTCCGCGAGGTGTTCCTCGACGAGCCGTGGATCGAGCTGGTCGAGATCGAGCGGCTCACCGAGCGCATCGAGGAGGGGACGATCCTGCACGCGGTGCGTGCGATCGAGCTCCTCGAGGACGGCCGGCTGATCCTCGCCGCCGGCGAGCTCGACCGCGCGGCAACTCCCCGGCGCCTGCCGGAGCACGTCGCCCGCGAGCTCACGCGGCTGCGCGAGCTCTGCCGGACCGAGTCCGACTGACCCCACGGAGTCGGCGCGGGGATCGAGGTTGCGACCCGGAGCGTCGGGTGTCAGTCTGATCGCCCCGTGCTCGTCGAGCTCACCATCCGCGACTTCGCCCTCGTCGACCAGCTCACGCTCGGGTTCGGGAGCGGCCTGAACGCGATCACCGGCGAGACCGGTGCCGGGAAGAGCACGCTGGTCGCCGCGCTCGAGGTCCTGGCCGGCGCCCGGCCGCGCGGCGGGCCGCGCGAGTGGGTGCGCGAAGGAGCGGCGCGGGCGACCGTCGAGGGGCGCTTCGTGTTGACGTCCGGACCGCTTGCCCGGCGCGTCTCCGCGTGGCTCGCCGAGCACTTGCCGGCGATCCCCGAGGAATGGGACGACGACGAGGAGGGCGAGCTCGTCCTCTCGCGCACGATCACGGCCGAGGGCAAGACGCGCGCCCACGTGAACCACCGGCCCGCGACGAAGCGCGCGCTGGCCGAGCTCGCGTCCCTCTTGTTCGAGATCCACGGGCAGAACGATCACCAGCTCCTGCTGGAACCGGCGGAGCAGTTGCGGCTCGTCGACGCGATGGGGGCGCTCGACGTCGACGGCTACCGTCGCGCGCGCGGCGAGTGGCGGCGGCTACTGGAGCGGTTCCGCGAGCTCCAGGCGTCGCAGCGCGAGCGCAAGCACTTGCTGGCGGACCTGCGCTTCCAGGCGAACGAGCTCGAGGACGCGGAGCTGGGCGAGGGCGAGCGGGAGAAGCTCGACGCCGAGCGTCAGGTGCTGCGCAGCGCAGAGGAGCTCGGGCACGAGCTCGGCTCGCTGCTCGACGATCTCTCGGAGGGCGAGAACACGGCGCTCGATCGCGTGCGCTCGGCGGAGCGTTCGCTCTCGCGCTGGGGCGAGCGCGTCGTCTCGCTCGAGGGCGCTGCGGGCGATCTGCGGGAGACGCTCGCGCACCTCGAGGAGGCTTGCGCGTCGCTGGTGTCCTTCGCCGATTCGGTCGAAGCGAATCCGTCGCGGCTCGAGGCGATCGAGTCGCGTCTGGCGGAGCTCGATCGCCTCGTGAACAAGTACGGGACGGACGACGCGGGGTTGCAGGAGCTCGCCGGCGAGCTCCGGGTTCGCATCGCGGAGCTCGAGGGCCACGAGGAGAGCCTCGACGGGCTGGAGTCGGACGTGGCCTCGAAGCGCGAGGAGGTCGCGAGTGCGGCCGCTCTGCTGACGCGCGGTCGCGAGAAGGTGCGGAAGCGCCTGGGAAGCGCCGTCGAGGGCGCACTGGCCGAGCTCGGGATGGAGGGGGCGGCCTTCGAGGTCGTGCTCGCGGCGCGCGACGGGGACGACGAGCTCGAACGTTTCGGCCCGCGCGGTGCGGACCGGATCGAGTTCCTGCTCGGCGCCAACAGGGGAGAGCCCGTGAAGCCCCTGCGCCACGTCGCGTCGGGTGGCGAGGCCGCGCGGATCATGCTCGCGCTCCGCAGCGTCCTCGCGGTCGGTCCCGCGCCGGCGGGCCGGGGCGAGCGGACGCTCGTGTTCGACGAGATCGACGCCGGGGTGGGGGGGCACCTCGCGCCGAAGGTCGCGTCCCACCTGCACGTCATCGCCGAGGGCGACCAGGTGCTGTGCGTCACGCACCTGCCCGCGATCGCCGCCGCTGCCGATCATCACCTGAAGGTGCAGAAGGAGATCGTCGCCGGTCGTTCGCGCACGGCCGTGGAGGAGCTGGGAGGCGAGCGCCGCGTGCTCGAGGTGGCCGACATGATCGCCGGTGGTGCGGGGCACGAGACGGCGCGCGCGGAAGCGCGGCGGCTGATCGGCAAGTAGCTCGTGGTCGAGGCGACCGAGAGGCGGAGCCGGGGCTGGTGGACGGTCGTCCTGCTCGTCCTGTGCGCGGTGCCGCACGTGTTGCGGATGACGGGCGAGCACTCGGGCATCTGGGAGGGGATGTTCGCGGGCGTCGGGCACATGCTGTCGCACGGGTACGAGCCGTACGTGGACGTCACGCACGTGCACTTCCTGACGGGGGAGACGATCCTCGCCCTGGCCTTCAAGGTGTTCGGGGTGTCGGCGCGCGTGGTCGAGGTAGTGAACTTCGCGCTCGTGATGTGCGTGGCGCTCCTGTTGCGCACGGCGGGGCGGCGAACGGGCGGCGGCGAGGTCGCGGGCTCGGTCGCGGCCCTCTTCTGGTCGTGGTCGTCGCTCGTCGTTCACTTCAACCTGTACCAGCGCGAGACTTGGGCGGCGGCGGGGACGGCGCTGGCCTTCGTGGCGTATTCGAGGGAGGACGGACCGGGCCGTCTGCCGCTCGTGGCTGCGGGGCTCCTGGTCGCGATGAGCATCAAGCTCACGGCGGGGCTGGTGGCGGTGGGGTTCTTCGCGCATCTCCTCTTGTGCGGGAAGGGGCGTTCGGCGGTCGTGCTCACGTTGTGGACGAGTGCCGGGCTCGCGCTGATGACGCTCGGCTACTGGCTCGTGTGGGGCTGGCCCTTCCTGTGGCAGGTCTTCCTGTTCGCGTTCTTCCGCGCGGAGTCCCACGACTTCGGGCTCGCGCTCTCGGACTGGCTCGGCTGGCAGGACCCGGCATCGCTGGTCGGGATCGCGGGGCTCCTGGCGTGGGGTCTCCCGAACCTGCGCAAGCGTGGTGGAGCGCCGGTCCTGGTCGTCGTCGCGTACTTCCTGTACTGCACGACGCTCAGCCCGACGCTCTGGAACCACAACATGATCAACTTCGCGGCGCCGCTGGCGCTGCTGTCGGGCGGGTTCGCGGCGGACACGGTGCGAGGACGTCGTTTCGTCCGATCGGGGCTCCTCGTCGCGGCTGTCTTCGGCGGGATGATCGCCGCTCACTACCAGGTGCCCGGCTGGCGCTGGATGCGTTACCGCGATCCGATCGGGGTCGAGCGCGGTCGCGAGCGCCGCTGGCTCGAGGAGCAGGCCGACTTCGTCGCGCGCAACACCGAGCCCGGCGACGTCATCCTCTCGACGGAACCCTGGGTCGCGATCGAGGCCGACCGGATCGACTTCGTCCGCTACTGGGACCTGCAGCCGGTCGCGCTCGCCATCGAGTCGAGCCTGGCGAAGGTGGGTCTCGCCGAGACGTTCGCTCGCCGAGACGAGCCAACACTCGGCGACCGCGCGTACGACCCGGAGATCGACGGCCGCTTCACCGACCTCTACAAGCGCCGCATCGCCGCCTGCGCGGAGGCCTACGTCCGCCCACTGATCCTGGACGCGCTGAAGAAGCGCGAGATCGCCCTCGTCCTCCTACCGCTCCCCCCGCCCTACGTCCTGCACGGCACCGACCTCTTCGAGGCCGGTTACGAACGCTTCACCGAGGGCAACAAGCTCGCCTGGCGAAGGCCGCAGCCCGCGCGAAACCGCGTGCGACCGCTGTACCAGCCGTAAGGCCTGCGATCCGCTGGAGCGGAATCCCGTCCGTCCACTCCGGCTGCAGGCGTCATCGAGGGTCTGCTCGGAAGCGGACGGGCTCGGGATTCCGGGATTCCCTCAGCTCGCCCCTCTGGAATCGCCGATGAGGACCGCGCTCTCCCCGGAACACGGGCCGAGCACAGGGGAAAGGGGGTCCGATGAACATTCGGGCCGAGCGCACGGACGTGCGTGACAAGCCGACGGAGGGGATGCGGCGCACCGGTCGAGACGGGTACACGCTCGTCGAGACGATGGTGGCGGCGATCGTAGTGGGCGTGGCCGTCATGGGAGCGATCTCCGCGATCCTCTCGTCGGTCGGAGTGACACGCGTTAACCGTGATACGGCCGTCGCGCGCCAGGCCGCGCAGCGCCGCATGGAGGAGATCCAGAGCGTTCCCTTCCAGGAGACCTTCGCGGCCTTCAACGAAGACGTCGGAGACGATGCGGCGCTCTCGGTGCCCGCACCCGGAGCCGGTTTCGCCGTGCCCGGTCTCACACCGCTGGAGGGGGATCCGGACGGGATGTGCGGCAGGATCACGTTCCCGCTGGGCGCGGGGGGAGCGCCCGGCGTGCTGCGCGAGGACGTGGTCGACCCCGGCCTCGGAATGCCGCTCGACCTGAACCTCGACGCCGTCCTGGACGGCCTGGACCACTCGGGCGACTACGTGCTGCTGCCCGTCCGTGTGCAGGTGGAGTGGCGAGGAGTCACGGGGCGGAGGAGGACAGAGCTCGTGACGGTGCTCGCTGCGCGATGAAACAGATTCTCGAATACGGATCTCGAGCGCGTCGATCCGGGTTCACCCTGGTCGAGGTCCTCGTGTCGGCCGTGGTGCTGTCGATCCTGGCCGGGGTCCTCGGCATCGCCGTCCTGACGAGCGGCGGTGCCTACGAACAGGACTTCCTCAACTCACACGTGGATACCGTGGTGCGCCGCACGATCGATCACGTCTCCCTCGAACTGATCGACGCGGACCGGTCGAGCATCGTTCTCGCGCCCGGGGCGCCCTTCGCGTCGACCTCCGTCGACTACCGCCGGGGACAGGGCTGGGGCGGCGCACTGGTCACGTCTCCGACCCGACAACTGCGGCTCGAGTACATGCCCGGCGAGATCGATGACGGTCTCGACAACGACGGCAACGGTCTCGTAGACGAGTGCCGGATCGTCTTCACGCCCGACCTCGATACGGTGCCGGGCATGACCGTCACGCGCGCGAACTGGGTGCGCGAGCTGCTCGAGGGTGAACTGCCGAACGGCATCGACGACAACGGCAACGGCGTGGCGGACGAAGGTGGGCTCTTCATGACCTTCGACGCCGCTACCGGGATCTTCACCGCGGAGGTGACCCTGGAACGGATGACCCGCGAGGGCCGTCTGGTAACGCGCACGGCGCGGACGTCCGTCCGCGTTCGGAACGACTGAAGTACCGAAAGAGATCGAGGAGGGAACCATGAAGCTGATGACGTCCAGAGGAGCACCCAGAGGAGCACGAGGCACGCGCGGAAGCGCCCTGCTCTACGCCCTGGCCGCCGTGGTCGTGCTGGTCGGAATGTCGGCCGCGGTCATGTCGGTCAGCGGTGCGAACACGCGGGAGAGCGTGGGGGCATCCGGCGACAGCCGTGCCCTCTACGCCGCTGAAGCAGGCGTTTCGCGCTGTATCGAGGCGACGCGCGCGGGGCTCGTGCCCGACAGGGGCATGCTCGAGATCGGAACCCAGGGAGCACCGGCGGTGTTCGCGGGCGGAGACCTCAGGTCCAGCGCCACCGACAACGGGGACGGGACGGTGACCATCCTTTCCTTCGCCGAGGTCGCGGGCAGCGAGCTGGGGATCGAGGTCGTGCTCAGCGAGGGCACGCCGGGCATCTACTCGAGCGCACTCTTTGCGGGGAACACCTCGGGAGACGGGACCTACGACCTCGAGTTCGGGGGCGTCGGCACGCAGGCCGACGAGATCACGGGCAACGTCTACAGCGGGGGGAACGTCGCGATCACGGACGACGCGGCGGTCAACGGCAAGATCACCGCGACCGGGTCGATCAACGGCGGCTCGGGGGACACGGGCGAGACGCTCCCGGTCCCCGACATCGCCGCCCTCGACTACGCGAACAACAACGACCACGACGTCGCGGCGAGCTTCGCGGCCGACGGTTACAGCGCTTCGGACGCCCTGGGCGGAACCGCCTTGCAGATGCCCGAATCGGATCCGAGCCACATCTTCCGGCTGAACCCGAGCGACCGTTCGAGCGACACAGCCGCGACGGCCAAGGACGACTACTTCCTCGAGGATCCCTACGAAGCGGTCATTAGCAGCTCGACCGTGAACGAAGCCAACGCCACTCCGATAACGCTCTCCGGTCAGGACGGAAACCCGGGGCCGAGTGGGACGGACAAGGTCTACTACATCGACGGCAACCTCTGGGTGCACAACAAGAACATCTACTCGTTCAAGTTCGCGAATTCCGGCAGCGAACCGATTCGCGTCACCTTCGTCGTGAAGGGCAACATCTACTTCTCCGACAACATCCTGTACGAGGACTCCGCCGACGACGCCGTCGCCTTCGTGGCGATCGATGACCCGCGCGAGATCGACAGCGGGAACATCTACTTCGGGGACCCCGTCTTCGGGACCCTCGAACAGATGGACGCCTTCATGTACGCGGAGAACAACTTCTACGACAACAACCTGGACGCGGCCGGATCGAAGACGGTCACGGTCAACGGGAACATGACCGCCGGGAACCAGGTGCTCATCAACCGCGACGTGGGGACTCAGCACTCGAAGCTCACCGTGAACTTCGACGACCGGCTGGCGACCGGGGCCGTGACGCTGCCGGGGCTCCCGGCCGCGCAGGGCGGAGCGGGCGTGTACAGCGTGGCCTCCTGGCGCAAGATCCCGGTGCCCTAGCGTGAAGCCGAGGCGACGAGCAGCGGGACACGGGAAGACGCGCTGGGCCACGCTCGTAGGGCTGGCGGCGATCGCGACCGCATCCGCCGGAGGGGCGGCCGATGAGCCCGAGACCCCGACGGTCGAAACGGCGCGCGATGTGATCCTGGACATCGACGCCGTGCTCTCCCCGCCTGCCTCCGGACCTGAACCGGATCCTGCCGCGATGGGTGCCGCGCTGGACGAGCTCGGGCCCGGCACTCTTGGCGGCGCCGTCGCCATCCTGTGCGGCGCGGCTCGCCTGACCGAGCACATCTCGGACCAGGAGGCTGTCCACCCCGTCGCGTTGGGGAGTCGCGACCGCGTCCTCGCCGAGTTCACGGCGCGAGCGGCCCCTCCAGAGCTCGTACATCACTTGCGCACGCTCGGGGAATCGGACGTGGGTGCCGATGTGAAGCGGGCGGCTCTGAGGATGCTCGCGGACGCCCCCGCCCCCGAGGCGCTCGAGGCCATGTTCGACGTGGCCCGGACGCTCGATCCGGCTTCACTCGCGAGCCCGTCCACTCGGGCTGTCGTGGCCGACGGCATTGCGATCCGACTTCGCGCGCGCGCGGACCTGGATGCCCTCGAGCGCGTGGCGGAGGGAGCTCCCGCGGAGCTCGTCCCGGCGATCGCGAGCGGCGTGCGGCGCAGTGGGCTCGCGGAGTCCCTGTCGTTCCTCGCGAAGCTCCTGTACCAGAGCGCGGAAGGTGACCTGTGTGTCCTGCGCGAGATCGAGCGCTGCGCACGCGAGTGCGGAGCCGAGGCCGACTCGTGGTCCCTGGCGTCCGTTCGCGGGATGCTCGTGCGCGAGGAGAGCGACCTTCGGCGCACTGCGGCCGCCGCGCTCGGCAGCCTGCACGATGTCGATTCCGCGCCCGACCTCATCGAGCTCCTCGGTGACGGAGATGTGCGAGTCGCGCAGACCGCGCGCTCCGCCCTCCTCGGCATGGCGGGCTTCGACCACGGCCCGGAGCAGGAACCGTGGCGTGTCTGGTTGACGGAAGAGGAGGAGTGGTGGAGCGACCAGGCCACTCTCTGCGTGGAGCGTCTGGCCGGCGGCGACCCGGCCGAGGCTCACAAGGCGCTCCGTACGGCGCTGGTGCATCCGCTCTGGCGCCACGAGCTCGCAGAGGCCATCGGGCCTCTCTTGCGCCGCATGGAGCGTCCCGTAGGCATCGCCGCCTGCACCGTCCTCGAGCGGCTCGGGTCGCCCCGCGCCGTCCCGCACCTGGTCGAACTGCTCGTCCTCGAGGATCCAGAGCTGACGGCCGCGGCTTGCGCTGCGCTCCGCCTGCTCACGGGACTGGAGCTGCCTCCCGACCCGATCGCGTGGTCGGAACGACTCGACCGGCGTCCCTAGCCTCAACGAGCGGCACGAGTGGTCGTGTGTCCCGGCCTCGGTGAATGCCGGGCAGCATGCGTTGCTCGCTTGGCGCTCGGTCTGATCCTCGACCAGAATCGATAGCCGGCGTCGGGGGGCACCTCGCGCCGAGGGTCGCGTCTCACCTCAGGCCGCGATCCTCCGCTTGTCGAGGTCCGTGAAGCGCCCGTCGATCTCGGAGTCGTACGCTCGGTTGTGCGCCCGCTCCTCCTGGACGCGCTGCTGAAGAAGGAGATCGCGCTCGTCCCCGTAGGGGCCGGAAACCATCGCACCCCCTCGGACCCTTCGAGCTCGGCGATGCTGGGACCTCGCTCACGATCGGGCCTCCGCAGAGCTAGTATTGTTCGCCCAGCGCATGGCATCGCGAGCTCCGTCACCGACCGCCCATGAAGCACTTCGAATCCTCAGCACTCGTGGCGCTCTTCGTCGTGCTGCTGCTCGGGAGCTGCACGACGACCCCAGGCACCTACGTCGAACCCGAAGCGTCGGCGGATGCGGTTGCGGTCGTGCACGGGATCGACCCCAATCTGCTCTCCGAGCTCAATCCGATGCGGAAGCTGCCCGGGGACATGTTTCCCAAGATCTGGATCCTGTCGGTCGATGGCGAATCGCTCACCCACTCGAGCTGGAGTGGGTGGCCGACGGAGGTACGGGTCACTCCCGGCACGCACACGATCGGCGTGAAGGGGAAGATAGAGGTCGAAGGCACCGTGGCGTTCGACGACGAGGGCGAGGTCTCGCACTACTTCCGCGCCGGCAGGTCCTACCAGCTCGCCGTCGACCTGATCGTGGGGGGGCTCTACTTCCGCATCGAGGAGGCGCGCGACTGACCTTCGTCGCTCGATGGTACTCCTAGTCCGGGCTAGTCCTCCGCGTAGCCGAGGTCGCGTAGCGTCGCCTCCAGCTCCGGCGACAGCTCGGTCTCCTCCCGCCGCGCGCCGATGGCGTCGTGGCGCGCGCGCTCCAGTTCCTCCAGCGCCCGCAGAGCGTCCCGCGCTCCGGATGCGGGCGGATAGGCTCCGGATGCCTCCTCGCCGGGATCGCGCTGCAAGTCGAAGTAGAGCTCCTCCGTTTCGCCGCTCCGGAGCGTGCGCGACACGTACTTCTCCTTGGGGCGTCGCAACGCCGTCCAGCTCCCGCGCGAGCTCGGATCGCGCAGGCGCGAGACGACCGGACGGCTCTTCGCACCGCTCGAGGAGCCCTCGAGTATCGGCGCGAGGCTCTTCCCCATCATCCGGTCGGGAGCGCCGAGTCCGAGCCACTCGAGGATCGTCGGGGCGAGGTCCATCTGGTGCACTTGCTCGGGCACGCGAGCTCCGGCCTCCACGGAGCCGGGTTGCCAGAACACGAGCGGGACCAGCAGCACCTCGTCGTACAGCGTGAAGCCGTGGCTCTTGCGGCCGTGCTCGAAGAACTCCTCGCCGTGATCGGACGTCACGACCACGAGCGTGTCGCGTGCGCGGTCGCCGAGACCCTCGACCAAGCGCTCGACGTGGTCGTCCACGTACGCGATCTCGCCGTCGTAGCGCGCGAGGATGTGCTCGAGCTCGCGCGGGTCCATTCCCTCGTGGACGTTCTTGTCGTCGATGAAGTCGGCGCCGGTGTACGAACCCGCGTAGTCCGGATCGAAACGGCGCCAGTACTCCTCGGGCGGGACGTAGTCGTAGTGCACGTCGAAGAAGTGCACGAACAGGAAGAAGGGCTCGTCACCGACCTCGTCGAGGAAGGCCAGCGCCTGGGCGAGAACCTCCGGGCTCGAGACCGCGCGCTCCGCACGCGTGCTCGCACGCGCGATCGCCACCTGCGTGCGGTCTCCCTTGCCCGGCTCGAAGTCGGGGCGGTCCAGACGAGACGGATCGACCACGCCGACCCAGTCCCCCTCGTCGAAACCCTGGCCGAACCCGAAGATCGGGTGGAGGTACGGGCCGCTCCAGATGCCGTGTGTGCGCCAGCCCGCATCCCGCAGCAGCTCCGGCAGCGTCACGTGGTCGTCCGAGAGCGCACGATCGTCCGCCAGCACACCGTGCACTCCGCTCGGCAGCCCCGTCAGCATCGTGTGGTGCGTGGGGAGCGTCCACGAGCTGTCGGCCACGGCCGTCAGGAAGGTCATACCTTCGCCCGCCAGGCGGTCGATGGCAGGGCTCGTGTCCCGCTCGTACCCGTAGCACCCGAGGTGGTCGGCCCGCAGGCTGTCGATGGAGATCAGGATCGCGCTCTGCCGGCGGGACTCCGCACAACCTGTCCCCAGAGCCATGAACATCACTGCCACGAGAACCGCAGTCCCGGAGAGGAGGCTCAGGGCATTGTAGATCCCGGTCTTCACAGCCTAGATTGGCCTGGATTGGCTGTAGGACTAGCCCAGTCCCCGGTGTGAGCTGCCCTCGCCGATGACAGTACGACTGGATCCGGATAGCCCCCGAGGATCCAATATCCTAGAGCCTGCTGTACCATAGTCACGGCCTGTTGAGTGGAATTACACGGCCAGGCCAACTGATCGATTCGTCACCCTTCTCTGTTCGGCAAGTCTAAGCAATGTCCAAGAGGATTGTATGCGAGAAGGAGGGAGCCGCCGTTGTGATTCGCGGCAGCCTCAACCCAGGAATATTCCACCCATCATGGATGGTACGCCATGAACTGATCGATGACGCTCAAGCCGATGCGGCACAAATCGAGCTTGTAAAGAGTGAAATCTCGATGTTCACGGTCGAACCGTTCTCGTTCCTTGTGCAACCTGAATCTTTCCAGGTCTTCACGCAGAGCATGGATGCCGGCAAGGAGATGCGGGACATGGCTGCGGCGATCTTCACAATTCTCGGGGAGACGCCAGTTACCGCAATGGGCATGAACCGCTACATGCACTTCAAGATGCCGTCTGAGAGCGAATGGCACTCCTTCGGGCACAAGCTCGTTCCCAAGGAGCTTTGGGGTGGTCTTCTAGAAGAGCCGAAGACGAACAGCGTTCAGGTCCAGGGCAACCGACCAGGGACCCCCGCCAGTTCCTGTCTGAACGTGAAGGTAGAGCCATCTAAGAAAGTGCAGCCTGGAGTCTATGTAGAGTTCAACGAACACCATAGCTTGCGTAGCGACGAGGAAGACAGGCCGATCGAATCTCTGGTTCGAGTACTACTCAGCGAGTGGGATGAGCTCCAATCATTTTCACGAACCTCGGGGGAGGCACTGATCTCGAAGTGCCTTGGCACATGAGAGGGACTTCGCTTGATGGGAATGCATCCAACAGCACAAGGCCTTTGGGTGCAGGTGGCCCCTGGAAACCAAGCCTTAGCGAGCTAGGTATCGCGCTTCATCCCATCGTGAAGCTGCACGAACATTGGAGCGGCAAGCTCGGCAAGAGTAGCAGGGACCCTAACGAGGAGATCCTGCAATACGTTCAAACTCCTGCGTTCTCCGGCGAGAACGAGGAATCTCCAATACTAGCATCCGCAAAGCCTGAGTTTGAAGAACCTCGTTACTGGATTCAGGTCGAGCAGGAGTGGGATGGAGTCGTTTTATCAGTTGGCAGCGAATCTATCGAGGTGGAGTTGCGAGATGCTGGTGACGATAGTGCTCCAAAGGAGATCGCTGAAATCGGCAAGGACCATATATCTCCAAGAGACCTAGGGCTCGTAGAAGAAGGTGCGATGTTCACGTGGAGTATCGGCTTTCGCACAGAGTCGCATGGTCAGAAATCTCTGAGTAGCTCAATCAGATTTCGGCGCATGCCGCCATGGTCAGAAGCCGACCTTGATCGGGCGCGAAAGCTGGGTTCTCGATTCCGAGCTCTCTTGGATGGGGAAGATGGGAATTGAGCGAGCAGTATCGCCCGCCGAGTCAATCCGAACTTGAGGTCTCGGTGTTCGGTCCAGGTGTCGGGGAGTCCATTGTCGTCCACTTGGGGGAGGGCCAATGGATGATTGTTGACTCGTGTATGGATCGCAACAAGGGGAAGCCTGTTGCTCTCGAGTACTTGGAGCAGCTTGGCGTAGATGTCGCGACGTGTGTGAAGTTGGTAGTGGCAACCCATTGGCACAACGATCACACTCGGGGGATTAGAGAGGTTCTGTCTCAGGCCCTCGAAGCTCGCTTCGTTTGTGCGCGCGCCATGCGACGGGAGGAGTTCTCAACAGCGCTCGGTTTCGCCAGAGAGCCAACTCATGCACCGCTTCGCGAACTCGAGAGTGCGTGGGAATTGATGAGGACTAGAGCAGAAGGAATGATGTGGGCGAGCGCAAACAGAACACTGCTCAAGACGGGCATGGCAACCGTCACGTCTCTAAGCCCCGGAGACGAGGCTGAGACGAGGTCTTTGGAAGAGATTAGTCGACTTATTCCAGATCTCGGCAGTAATCGCCGCCGAGAAGTCTCGCATACTCCAAATCAACTTTCCGTTGTTCTGTGGATTGAGCATGAGCATGGAAGCGTCCTTCTCGGAGGTGACTTAGAGCGAGAGAAGGATCCACGCCTTGGCTGGCAGGCAATTATCAATTCTACCGAGCGCCCAGAAGGAAGGGCCGCCGTATATAAGGTCGCTCATCATGGTTCAGCGAATGCCGACGATGATGGCATTTGGGAGGAGTTGTTGGAGAGCCGTCCCGCCGCATTCGTTACTCCGTTTCGGTGCGGGTTGAAGCCCCTTCCATCTGTCGAAGACCGGGAGCGAATTCTCGCGAGAACTAGTAGGCTGTACATCGCTGCTCGACCGGATCTATCGAGGTCCGTAAGGCGAGACTCCGTGGTAGAGAAGACTGTCCGCTTCGTCGCTGGACGACTGAAGGCTACAGAAGGTGACATGGGGCAGATCAGATACCGCAGCGAATCAGACACTATCGAGACATTCGGGCCGGCCGCTCAATACCCCTAAAGGAGGCGGTAGGTTCACAGAGCGAGCGTCTACCTGAGATCTTGGGCGGGGGGCCGACGTGGCACTGCCCACTGTCCCCCTTGGGCTCGAATCTAGCTCCTCACTAGATTACCCTGTCGCTCCCACGTCGCGACGACGTCCCCCGATGACTCTCGGCCACCCGCTGCGCTTCGAACGCATCTTCCTGGAGAAGGTCTGGGGCGGGCGAGCACTCGAACGGACCCCCGGGATCGAGCTGCCGCCGGAGATCCGCGTGGGCGAGACCTGGGAAGTCGTCGACCGGGACGCCGAGCGGTCGATCGTCTCCGACGGACCGTTCGCCGGGAAGACACTCGGCGAGCTCGTCCACGAGCACGGCCGCGAGCTCCTCGGCGCCTCGCGACCGACACCGGAGGGCCGCTTCCCGCTGCTCGTCAAGTACATCGACGCGAGCGAGAACCTCTCGATCCAGGTCCATCCGGACAAGGCCGCGGCGGCCCGGATCGGTGGAACCTCGGAGGGCAAGACGGAGGCCTGGTACATCCTCGCCGCGGAGCCCGGCTCGGTCGTGTGGTGCGGCCTCAAGGCCGGCGTCACCCGCGAGGAGCTCGCCGAGCACGCGAACGAGCCCGGCGTCGAGACGATGCTCGCGCGCTGGGAAGTGCGACCCGGCGACTGCATCACCGTGCCGGGCGGAACCGTCCACGCGATCGGCGCCGGCGTGACGCTGCTCGAAGTGCAGCAGAACTCCGACACGACCTATCGCATCTACGACTGGGGGCGCGTCGGGCTCGACGGGAATCCGCGCGAGACGCACCTCGAGCAGGCGCTCGAGGTCGCCGCGTTCGGCGAGAAGCCCCGCCCGCCCGTGCGCGACTCGGAACCCGACGACGCGCAGGCGGAGTCGTCCCGCGTGCGGCTCTCCCACACCGACCACTTCGCGATCGACGTGCTCGAGGTTCGCGGGCGCGCCGAGCTCTCGACCGCCGGCCGCTTCGCCGTCTACAGCGTCGTGAGCGGGAGCGGGAGCCTCGAGCTCGACGGCCGGGAGCACACGCTCCGGTCGGGCGACACCCTGCTCCTGCCGGCGTCCACCCCGGCCCACGTCGTCGCGGGAGATTCCCTGACACTCGTCGTCTCGACCGACGGAGGAGAACGATGAGCACTGAAACCGAGCTGGTCCGCCTGAACAAGTACCTCGCCGAGCACGGCATCGCCTCGCGGCGCCGCTGCGACGAGCTGATCGCCAAGGGCAAGGTCTTCGTGGACGGTGAGCTCACGACCGTACTCGGCACCAAGATCGATCCGGCGCGCCAGGCGGTCGAGGTCGACGGCGTCCCGCTCAAACCCGAGAACGTCCGCCATCGCTACTACCTGCTCAACAAGCCGGCGGGCGTCGTGTGCACGAACGAGGAGCGCGAATCGCGGACGCGCGCCGTCGACCTCGTGACCGCGCGCGACAAGGGCCGCATCTACACGGTGGGGCGGCTCGACGAGGAGACGATCGGGATCGTGCTCCTCACTAGCGACGGCGAGTTCGCCAACAAGGTCATGCACCCGCGCTACGGCGTGCCGAAGACGTATCTCGTCAAGATCGCAGGCCGGATCGACGACGTCGCGCTGAAGAAGATCCGCGAGGGCATTCACCTGTCCGAGGGTCGGACCGGCGGCGCCCGCGTGCTCGTCCAGAAGCGCTCGGCCCGACTCTCGACGCTCGTGGTCACGCTGCGCGAGGGCAAGAACCGCGAGGTGCGCCGCGTCTTCGCCAGCCTGGGGCACAAGGTGAAGTCCCTGCGCCGCACGCGCATCGGGCCGATCGACGACCGTCGACTCAAGGTCGGGCACTGGAGGCCGCTGACGCGCGCGGAGGTGAACCAGCTCGTCGAGTTCGCCGACGCTACCCCGAACGAGAAGCGAGCCCTCGAGGGACCTCGCTCGCGCGGAACGCGGCATCGGAGACCCGGGAGCACGCACGGCGATCGACGCGGTGGACCCATCCGGAGACGACGGCCGTGAGCGCTCCCCGCATGGCGCTCCCCGCGTGCTTCCGCACGACGCCCGAGGCCACGACCCGCGGTGGGGCGCTCGTGCGCGAGCACCGCCTGCGCAACGGCCTGCGCGTGCTCCTCGCCGAGCGGCACGCCGATCCGGTCGTCTCCGTGCTGCTGCTCTACAAGGTCGGCTCGCGCGACGAGACCGAGCGCACCGCCGGCGTCTCGCACTTCCTCGAGCACATGATGTTCAAGGGCACGCCTTCGACGGGCAAGGGCGAGGTCGACCGGCTCACGGCCCAGCTCGGCGGTCAGAACAACGCGTTCACGAGCCACGATCACACGGCCTACTGGTTCGAGCTCGCCTCCGACCGCTGGGAGACCGCGCTCGAGATCGAGGCGGACCGGATGCAGGACCTGCTCCTCGACGCGGACGAGTTCGACGCCGAGCGCTCGGTCGTGCTGGAGGAGCTCGCCATGGGGGAGGACGACCCGTGGCGCGTCCTGACCCGGCGCGTCCAGTCGGCGCTGTTCCCGCGTCACCCGTACCGCTGGCCGATCATCGGCTTCACGGAGACGCTCCGTGCGCTCTCCGTCGACGACATGCGGCGGCACTACGGCCGCTTCTACCAGCCGGGCAACGCGACGCTCGTGATCGCCGGCGACATCGCATCCGACGCCGCGCTGCGCAAGGTACGCACCCACCTGGGCGGGATCGAACCGGCCGAGGTCGAGTCGGTCGCCGAGGAGCGGATGCCGCACGTGCTCGAGGAACCCGCCGGTGAGGCGAAGATCGAGATGACCTGGGACGATCCCGGCAAGCGTCTCGCCATGGCGTGGCCCACCGCCACGGTGTGCTCGGACGACGACTACACACTGGACGTGATCTCGGCCCTGCTCTCCCACGGACGGCTGTCGCGGCTGCAGCGACGGCTCGTGTTCGACTCGGGGCTCGCGACGTCGATCTCGGTCAGCAACGAGGCCTGGGTCGACACGGGGACCTTCTGGGTCCTCGCCGAGTGCGCGCAGGGGGCCGACGAGGACGAGCTCGCGCGCGAGATCGACAGCGAGCTCGAACGCCTGGCGTCCGAGAACGTGGAGCGCGCGGAGCTCTTCCGCGTGCGCAAGATGTTGAAAGCGGTCGAGGCCTACGAGACCGAGACCGTCTCCGACCTCTCGGAGGAGCTCGGCAGCTTCGCCGTCGACGCGGACTGGCGGCTGGCGCTCGACGGCGGCGCCCGCCACGCGAAGGTGACCCCGGCTCGTATCCGGGAGTGCGCAGGGCGGCTCTTGGCGCGGCGGCGCCGGGTGGTGGGATGGTGTCGACCGACTTGAGGACGCTCGCCCAGATCCCCGCTCCGCGACTCGACGTCCAGCGCTTCGAGCTGAGCTCCGGAGCCGTGCTGCTCGTCGATCGCCGCGAGGGCGCACCGGTCGCGGCGATCCGCGTGCACTTCCGCGGCGCCCACGCGAACGACCCTCCGGGCCGCGAGGGGACGGCCGAGCTCGTCGGGCGGTTCTGCGACCAGGGAACGACGCGGCACACCGAAGAGGAGCTGGCGGAGCTCGTCGAACCGGAAGGCGGACACCTCGCCGGCAACGCGTCGGGGGTTGCCGGGACGATCTCGGGCAGCGCCTGGAAGCTGCTCGTCGACGTCGCCTGCGAGCTCCTGCTCGAAGCCGACTATCCCGACGAGAAGATCGCGCGCCAGCGCCAGCGGCTCGTCGACCGTCTGATCGTCGAGCGCGAGGACCATCGAATACAGGCCGCTCGTCACTTCCGGAAGCTCGTGTACGGCGACCACTGGCTCGGCCGGCCGTCCCACGGGACGCCCGAGAGCGTGGCGGGCATCGGGCGCGTGGAGCTCCTCGCCCACCGCGACGAGCACTGGTGTCCGGAGCGCGCGGTCATCGCGGTGTGTGGCGACGTCGATCCCGCCGCCGTGAAGCGCGCCTTCGAGCGTCGCCTCGCGGGCTGGAAGTCGGGCGCCGAGCTCGGTCCGCCGGACGAGTCCTTCCCCGACCCCGCGCCGCGTGCCGCAGCCTTCCACGCCGACCGCCAGCAGGTGCACGTCTACCTCGGACACCTCGGCATTCCGCGCTCGCATCCGATGTACCCGGCGCTCGTGGTGATGGATCACGTGCTCGGGACCGGGCCGGGCTTCACGAACCGCCTCTCGCGGAAGCTGCGCGACGAGCAGGGGCTCGCCTACAGCGTGCACGCCGACATCCACTCGAGCGCCGGGCTCTTCCCCGGGACGTTCTCGGCCTACATCGGCACGTCTCCGGAGAACGTCGAGCGCGCGGTCGTGAGCTTCCTGGAGGAGATGCGCCGGATCCGGGAGGAGCCGGTCGCCGCGGAAGAGCTCGAGCTCGCGCAGAGCTACCTGCTCGGGTCCTACGCGCTCGGCTTCGAGCGCGCGGCGCGGCGCGTGAACTACCTCGTCAGCGCCGAGCGGTTCGGGCTGCCCCCGGACCACCTCGAGCGCCTCCCGCGGGAGCTCGCCGCCGTAACCGCCGAGGACGTCCTTCGGGCCGCCCGCGCTTGCCTCTTTCCGGATACCCCCTGCCTGGCCGTGGGGGGGCCCATGGGGCGAGAAGAGGTCGACGCCCTGCTCGCGAAGCTCCTGCCCGGGAGCGGCAGGGCGAGCGCGTGAAAATCACCCCTTCCGCCCGCCGCAACGTGCCCGTGCGATCGCGATCAGCGGTGTACGATCCCTACCCCACCCGAATCCCACCTACTCCGATGAAGACCCGACTGCTCCTCGCGACCACCCTGTTCGCCCTCGCCGCCTTCCTTCCGGTCCGGACCGTGATCGACTACTCCCCGGAGGAGGGGAGCGAGATCTACAGGTCCTTCGAGGTCACGGCCTCGTTCGGTCTGGAGGAAGTGTCCATGCGGATGAACGACCAGGAGTTCCCGATGGGGATGGGGGGGGTGGACCCGACCGACATCGAGGGCGAGTTCGGCTACGCGCTCCAGGTGCGTGACCGCTTCGTGGGCGTCGCGGATCGGAGGCCGACCAAGATCCACCGGACCTACGAGACCGTGACCTTCAGCCACGACGCTTTCGACGACTCCGGGGAAGAGTCCGTCGACGAGATCGAGGGCCAGGACGTCGTCTTCACCTGGAACGAGGAAGAGGGCGGCTACGACCGGGAGTGGGGCGAGGACAGCGAGGGCGACGAGGACGAGGCGCTCGCGGTCCTGGCCGAGGACCTCGACCTGCGCGCGCTCCTGCCCGGTGAAGACGTGGAGGCCGGCGACCGCTGGGAGGTCCCCGCGACCAAGCTCGGCTCGTTCATCATCCCCGGACTCGACTTCACGCGCGCTGCGGAGTCCGAGATCGAGGGCTTCGACGGCATCCCGGTCGGGTTCGCGGACCCGCTGCGCGAGGCGCTCGAGGAAGCCGTGCTCGAGTGCACCTTCAAGGGGATGCGCGCCGACGGTGACGTCGCGCTCGCGTTCATCGGGCTCGCACTGTCGACCGAGATCAGCATGGACGTGGCGGACGTCGTGGCGGCACAGATCGCGGAGCAGGCGGATTTCGAGGGCGACGTGGACGAGTTCGCGATCGACCTCTTCCTGGACTTCGAGGGCGAGCTCCTGTGGGACGTGAAGCGCGGCCACTTCCACACGTTCGAGCTCACCGGCGACGTCGCGCTCGACCTCTACGCGAGCGCCGAGGTGGACTTCGGCGAGGCTCAGATCCCGATGGAGCTCGAGGCGGAGCTGACGGGCGAGCTCTCGATCGAGGGCACGACGGTCGAGTAGGACGGCGTCAGCGCAGCACGATCTCGAAGTCGCCGATGCGCTCTCCGAACCAGGGGCGCAGGGCGAGCAGGGCCTCGACGGCCTTGTGCCAGGAGCGGTCGCGCACGGTCGTGCCGGCGGGGATGCGGACGAGCTCGCGCGTCTCCCAGTCGCGGACGACCAGGTGGTAGCTCGGGATGCCGGCCAGCGTCTCGTCGTCGAAGCGCTTCAAGAGGTCCTTCCACCCGCCCGACGCGTCGTCGAGCTGCTCCGAGAGCCGCCTGAGCGCGTCGGTCCCGACGCGCTCCCGCCGATAGGGTGCGCCGCCCTCGACGCCGTTCTTGCTGTAGACGTAGTCGCCGTCGGACCACACGGCGCAGATCAGGGACGGTGAGCGGGGCGGGCCGCCCGTGTCCGGCGTCGCGAGGTAGAGGGCGTACTGCGCGGCCGTCCCGTGCTCGGGGTGGGCGGGGGCGAAGAGGGCCTTCTTCGCGATCCGCTTGCGACACCACGACACCACGGTGTCCAGGGGCGCGTCGCGCACGGAGTCCGAGTCGGAGACCGGGCCCGGCTGGGTGGGAATCGACTTGGGGAGCTCGACGGAATCGACGTCGACGGTCGCGAACCGACGTCCCTCGGTGCGTCGCAGTGGGATCCGCCCGCGGCCGCTGTGTGCGATGCGCCAGACCGGGTCGCGCGTCTCCGCATCGAGCTCCTCTCGCGATCCGCGCAGCGGGAGGTGCTCGAGGAAGAGCAGGGCCTCCTCGCCGACGCTCGCGGTCGAGATGTCGCAGAGCCACGTCCCCTGGGCCAGGAAGTGGACCCGGGACGTGGCGGGCGCTCCGCGCAGGACGGTCTCGACCTCGAGCTCGGCGAACCGCCACGAGGCCTTCCTCCACTCAGAGTCCGAGACCTCCGTCTCGATCTCGGCCTCGGCCTCGAAGACGCGCGTCACCCGTCCGACGAAGATGCCGTCCGACAGATCGGTGAGCTTCTTGAGCGTGGTCGCGGAGACCGAGAGCGGCGGAGGGATCGCTCCGGCGGCGACAAGGAGCAGCAGGAGAGTCGCGGTCGTCTTCACGGCTGACCCGAGCCTAACGGATCCCCCCAAAAGAACACGGGTCCCTCCGGCTCGCGCCGGAGGGACCCGTGGGGGGCGTTGTCTCTCTCTGTTGTCAGTCAATGACCCGGCGCGCGTCGCCGCGCGCCGGGGGTGCTAGTGCCGGTGCCCCGCGTGCTCCTCTTCCCGCTCGGGAAGGTCGCTCACGAGGGCGTCCGTGGTGAGCAGAAGGCTCGCCACCGAGGCGGCGTTCTGCAGCGCCATGCGCGTGACCTTCGTGGGGTCGATGACGCCGGCCTTGACCAGGTCCTCGTAGGTGTCGGTCGCGGCGTTGTAGCCCCAGGTAGGATTGGCCTTCTGGCGCACGTTCTGGGCGACGATCGCTCCGTCCTGGCCGGCGTTTATCGCGATCTGCCGGATCGGGGCCTCGAGCGCGCGCGCGATGATCATCGCGCCGACCCGCTCGTCACCGGTGAGCTTGAGCTTCTCGATGATGGGCTGGCACTGGAGCATCGCGACGCCGCCGCCGGCGACGATGCCCTCTTCGACCGCTGCGCGCGTGGCGTGGAGAGCGTCCTCGACGCGCGCCTTCTTCTCCTTCATCTCGGCTTCGGTCGCAGCGCCCACGTTGATCTGGGCGACGCCACCGGCGAGCTTCGCAAGGCGCTCTTCGAGCTTCTCGCGATCGTAGTCGGACTTGGTCGCCTCGATCTCGGAACGGATCTGCTCGATCCGGCCCTGGATCGCGGCCTTCTTGCCGGCGCCTTCGATGATCGTCGTGTTCTCTTTCGTCACGACGACCTTCTTGGCGCTGCCGAGGTCCGTGAGCTTGACGCCTTCGAGCGTCGCACCCGTGGCCTCGAACACCGGGTTGGCGGAGGTCAGGAAGCCGATGTCCTCCATCATCGCCTTGCGGCGATCACCGAAGCCGGGCGCCTTCACGGCGACGCAGGGGAACGCGCCGCGCAGGCGGTTCACGACGAGCGTCGCGAGCGCCTCGCCCTCGATGTCCTCGGCGATGATGACGAGCGGTCGGCCGCTGCGCGCGACTTCCTCGAGCACGGGGATCATGTCCTTGACCGTCGAGATCTTCTTCTCGTGGATCAGGATCATCGGATCCTCGAGGACACACTCCATCGCCTTCGCATCGGTGATGAAGTGCGGGGAGAGATAGCCCTTGTCGAACTGCATGCCCTCGACCCAGTCGACCTCGGTCTGGAGGCTCTTGCCCTCCTCGACCGTGATCACGCCGTCCTTGCCGACCTTCTCCATCGCCTCGGCGATCATCTGGCCGATCTCGGGGTCGTTGTTCGACGCGATCGAACCGACCTGTGCGATGTCGGACGTGCCCGAGATGGGCTTCGACATCTTGCCGAGGTTCTTGATGGTCGCGGCCACGGCGGCGTCGATGCCGCGCTTCAGAGCGACCGGGTTGGCGCCCGCCGTGACGTTCTTGAGGCCTTCCTCGAAGATCGCCTCGGCCAGGACCGTCGCCGTGGTCGTGCCGTCGCCCGCGCCATCGTTGGTGCGCGACGCGACTTCCTTCACGAGCTGGGCCCCCATGTTCTCGTAGGGATCCTCGAGGTCGATCTCCTTCGTGACCGTGACGCCGTCCTTTGTGACGGTCGGGCTGCCGAAGGACTTCTCGATGATCACGTTGCGGCCGCGGGGGCCCAGCGTGACCTTGACGGCGCGCGAGAGCTTGCGCACTCCCTGCCGGATGTGCTCACGCGCTTCGTCGTCGTAGCTGATCTGTTTGGCGCTCATGGGGGTCTCCGTCTGTTGTCGTCGTGTCGATCAGCTGATCACGCCGAGAATGTCGCTCTCGTGCATGATGAGATATTCGTCGCCGTCGAACTTGATCTCGGTTCCGGCGTAGGAGGTGAAGAGGATCTTGTCACCGGCCTTGACGGAGAAGGTCGAGCGCTCGCCGTTGTCGAGCTGCTTGCCGTCGCCGATGGCGATGATCTTGCCTTCCTTGGGCTTCTCCTTCGCGGACTCGGGAAGGAGGATGCCTCCGGCGGTCTTCTCCTCGGCCTCGGTGCGCTGCACGAGGACTCGGTCACCGAGAGGGCGGATGTTCACCTTGGACTTGGTTTTCGTTGCCATGGCCTTCTTGAGTTTCAGAGTGGTGGGTCTTGGTTCTCGGACCCCGCTCGCGGCGCGGCGGGTTGGTCAGTTCAGATTCTGGAGGTGCTCGTACCTCTCCAGCGCGCGCAAAACCTCGCGGCGCAGGAGGTCGGGTACCACCGGCTTCTTCATCACCGAGAAGGCGCCGGCTCGCAGCGCGACGCCCTCCATGCCCGGCGTGAGGTTGCCCGAGTAGAGAATGCAGGGCAGGCCCTGTCGGATCTCCTGGATCTGCCCGAGCGCCTCGAGGCCCGAGCAGGCCGGCATGTTCCAGTCGAGCAGCGCCGTGTGAATCGCTTCCCTGCGCACCACTTCCAGTGCCTCGATCCCGGTCTCGGCCAGGAAGATCTCCAGCTCGAGGTCACCGAGCAGGTCGGCGACTCCGGTGCGGAGCTCTAGGTCGTCGTCGGCGAGGAGGAGGCGGCGCATGGTATGGAGAGGTCCCTTCGGGATCCCCCCGGAGGAGCAAAGGCCGTGCCGCTGCCCGGGCCGGTCCGGGGGACCCTCACCAGCACGCGGAGTGCCTCTCCGGGCCTCTTCGGGCCCGATCCTCGGCGCAGGGTCTCGTGTCAATTTGGCAGCGCCGGGGTGGAAGGTCGGGCCTGGCTGTCAGGTTGGCAGATCGAGGTCCCGTCGGTAGGGTCCTCACGTGCCGGCACTGGTCTTCGACGCCCATACCGACTCGCTCCAGCGCGCCCTCGACCTCGGGCACGACCTCGGCCGACGCGGACCGGGGCACCTGGACCTCGTGCGCGCCGCCGAGGGAGGGGTCTTCGCCCTCGTGCTCGTGTGCTGGATCGACCCGTCGTTCCTCGAGACGGCCGGGCCCGAGAATCCCGACGGCCTGGGACCCTTCCAGCGAGCCCACGCGCTCCTCCGGGAGGCGCACCTCCTGGCCGAGAGGCACCCGCACCGGATGGTGCTCGTCGGCAACGGTCGCGAGCTCGCGGACTCGCGCGCGCGCGGACTCATCGCCGGCATTCCGGGGATCGAGGGCGGGCACGCGATCGAGGAAGACCTCCGGAAGCTCGGCCGCTTCTTCGAGGGCGGGTTGCGCGTCATGACGCTCGTCTGGAACAACCACCTCTCGTGGATCCGCTCGTGCCAGCCGGATGCCGGCAGCGGCATCCCCGTCGGCCTCTCGCAGTTCGGGCGCGAGGTCGTGCGCGAGATGAACCGGCTCGGCATCGTCGTGGATCTCTCCCACGCCGGCGAGCGCGCGTTCCTCGACGCGCTCGAGACGAGCGAGAAGCCGGTCATCGCGAGCCACTCGGGCTGTCACGCGCTCTTCGATCATCCGCGCAACCTCACGGACGCCCAGCTGCACGCACTCGCCGAGCGCGACGGTGTCGTCGGCATCGTGTTCCATCCGGGATTCCTCGACGCGGACGCGAAGGCCGAGGAAACACGCGTGCGGGAAAGCGCGGCCTACCTCGCGGTCCGGGGTGGGACGGAGACGGAGCGCATGCTGCTCCAGTCCGCCGTGATGCAGCGCGAGGCCCGGCCCATGCCCGCGGACCGGCTCGTCGAGCACGTGGTCCACGCGGTCGAGGTCGCTGGTGTTCGCCACGTCGGGATCGGCTCCGACTTCGATGGGATCCAGCGCGGGCCCGACGATCTGGAGGATGCCTCGCGCTATCCGGTGCTGGCGCAGAAGCTCGCCGAGCGCGGCTTCTCCGAGGACGATGTCCGGCTCGTGATGGGGGAGAACATGGCGCGGGTCTTCGACGAGGTGACGGGTCCGGGAACGCTGGCCGGAGAGCGAGCTCCCGCCTCTTAGTTGCTCTCCCAAACGTGCCCGTGCCCGTGCCCGTGCCCGATGCTCCGGTTGGGCAGCGCGAGGTCGAAACGCACCCAGGAACCGAACCGGGAGGATTCGGATTCGGGACCGATTCAGAGAGATTCGGGCACGGGCACGGGCACGTCGTGATGCGGGTGCGCGCCTGAGCCTTGTCGGCTGGCTGCGGGCTGGAACGGGTTCGGGCTACGACTAGGATGGCCGTTCGAACGATGTCCAACTCCTCGGACGCCTCGATCTCCCTCGAGGAGCTCTTCACCCCAGGCTGGGATCACGCGCGTGACGTGCTCGTCGTGGCGGGCGAGGGCGACCCCGGCCTCTACCGGGCCCTGCTCGACGTCGGGCAGGCGCGCGTCGTCGAGTTCGGCACCGCGCTCCACGGTGTCGCGCCGCCTCCCGCTCCCTACGTCCGGGCCGAGACTCCGCTCGAGCTCTACCGCGCCGTCCTCGCGTTTCCGGGCGATCCGCCGGCGAACGCGAACGTTCGACGCCAGCCCGGTGCCCGGCTCCCGGACGGATTGATCGCGGACCTCACACGCGCGTTGCGCGGCGCCGTTCAGTCGCACGGCGTGTTTCGTCGCACGGTCGACCGCCACACTCCGATCTGGGCGAAGCAAGGGATCGCGAACCTCGCGCGGATGGCGGAGCTCCCGACGGTCGGGGCGCTCGCCGGGAGTTTCGCGGGGCGCCCCTGCGTGATCGTCTCGCCCGGCCCCTCGCTCGCGAAGAACATCCACCTCTTGCGGGAAGTGTCGGGACGCGCGCTCGTGATGACGGGCAGTCACGCCCTTGCGGCCCTCCAGACAGCCGGCGTGGTCCCCGACCTGGTCGTCGTCTCCGATCCGCTCTACCTGCCGCGGCACTTCGCGGGCTTCGACACGACCGCGCCCTCGTCGCTCGTCTTCGACGCCGTCGTGAACCCGAAGCACTACGCGTTTCCCGCGCGCAGGATCTTCACGTTCTCGTCGCACGAGGCCGTCGACACGTGGATCTTCGGAGCCATGGGCGAGACTGCGGAGCTCGATACGGGCGGCTCCGTCGCGTGCAGCGAGCTCAGCCTGGCCATCGCGATGGGTTGCGACCCGATCGCTCTCGTGGGGCAGGACCTCGCACTCCCGGACGGCCGCTACTACGTCGACTCGTGCGTCGACGGCGGAGCGCGCGTCGAGGCGAGCGAGGACGGCCGCTCGTTCACGCTCGTGCGTCCGGTGAAGGATCCGCACACGGACGAGGTCGAGCTGATCCGCCACCCCGACGAGTTGCTCGTGCCCGTGCCCGCGATCGGCGGCGGGTCGGTCCCGACCTCCGCCACGCTCTACACCTTTCTCCAGTGGTTCCAGATCGCGGCGCGCTCGACCGAAGCGCGTGTCGTGAACTGCACCGAGGGGGGCGCGCACATCGACGGGATGTCGCACTCCCCGTTCGCCGAGTTCGTGGATGCTCTGGGCGCTGAGGGCGACCTCGCCGTCGACGACATCCTCGACCGCGCCGCAGCCGGGCTCGACGTCACGGAGAGGCGGGGTCGGATGCGGGACGCCGTCCGGCAAATGCTCTCCGGCGCGGAGGAGAGCGTCCGGGCCGCGCGCGTCTGCCGCGAGCTCGCGGTCGAAGCGCTCGCGGGAGGCGGGGACCTCGAGGCCCTGTCGCGCGCAGAGGCTCGGCTGAGCGAGGCGCTCGGCCCCGTGGCTTTCCTGGCGATGCTCGGACAGGAACGCATCCGGGCCGCTCAGGAGAAGGGCGCCGTCGCGGACACCCTGGAGGAGAACCTCGAGGCGGCCATCGAGCTCCACTCGGTCGTCGAGGAGGCGGGGCGAACGACCATCGCGCCGCTGCGAGCGGCCCTCGACGAGCTCCGCGACTGATTCTCCGGTCGACGTTGCAACCACACGTCGCCCCCTCCGTCTCACGGGGGACAAGGCACCGAACCGGAGGTGATCGTGCGGATCGACTTCAGCAGCGTGGAGGACGTGGACAGTTTCGTGTCCGTTCCCGAGGGAACCTACCTGTGTCGCATCACGGAGGTGCGCGAGCGTGCCACCCGTGAGGGGGACCCGAGGTGGTCCTTCAGGCTCATGGTGGACGACGGCGAGTACTCCGGGCGCACAGCGGCCTGGGACGGATTCTCCTGGTCAGAACGCGGCATGCACCGCGCCAAGCACGTGTTGTCGAAGCTGGGGTTCGACACCGACGGGGTCCTCGAGGTCGTCCGGGACGACCTCGTCGGCCGCAAGGCCTACGTGCAGGTGCAGTTCGAGGAGCGCGAGGACCCGGTCACCGGCAACCGCCAGGTCCGACCTCGTGTTCCCTACATGGGCTACCAGTCCGCCGACGACCAGGCCATGCCGTGGGACTCGGCCGGCTCTGCGAACGGCGCATGAGGCTCCGCACCGGCACGGCGTGCGTCGCTATACTCCTTCCGGCCGCGCCACCCGGCGCGCCGGCAGCGCATGGCGAGTGTGAGCGCACGGATCGAGGAGCTCTCGCGAGAGATCCGGCACCACGACCGCCTGTACTACGTCGACGGTCGCACCGAGATCTCCGACGCCGAGTACGACGGCCTGTTCCGTGAGCTGCGCGACCTGGAGGCGAAGCACCCCGAGCTCGTCCGCCCGGACAGCCCGACGCAGCGTGTCGGGTCGCCGCTGCCCGAAGGCCAGGGGTTCGCCAAGGTCGGGCACGAGGTCCCGATGCTCTCGATCGACAGCCTCTTCGCCGTCGAGGAGGTGCGCGAGTTCGAGGAGGGCCTCCTGCGCTACCTGAAGCTCGAGTCGGGGGACGACGTCGAGTGGGTCGTCGAGCCGAAGTTCGACGGCGTCTCGGCCTCGCTCGTCTACGAGAACGGCTTGCTCGTCCGTGGCGTCACGCGCGGCGACGGCCGGACGGGAGAGGACGTCACGGCGAACCTGCGCACCGTGCGCAACCTCCCGCTCCAGCTCGATGAGGGGGAGCGGGCCGCTCCCGCACTGCTCGAGGTGAGGGGCGAGGTGCTGATTCGCCGAGACGCCTTCGCGCGCTTCAACGAGCGACTCGAGGCGGACGGCGCTGCTCCGCTCGCGAACCCGCGCAACGCGGCCGCGGGCGCGCTGCGTCGGAAGGACCCGTCGATCGTCGCGCGCTACCCGCTCGAGTTCTTCTTCTGGGATGCGCCGCGGTTCGAGGGCGTCTCCTTCGAGACCTACTCCGAGCTCGCGACCGCGCTTCGGGGCTGGGGGTTGCCGGACGAGGGGCACGGCCGCGTGGTCCGAGGGCTCGACGCCTGCATCGAGTACCACGACGCGCTCGAGGCGAAGCGCGACGAGGTGCCGTTCGACATGGACGGGGTCGTCGCGAAGCTCGACCGCCTCGACACGCGCCAGCGGGTCGGGACCACGTCGCGGCACGTCCGCTGGCAGTACGCGCACAAGTTCAGAGCGCTCGAGGCCACCAGCACCCTGCTCGCGATCGAGGTGCAGGTCGGGCCGAACGGTCGACTCACGCCGCGCGCGCACGTCGAACCGGTCGAGGTCGGCGGTGTCGTCGTGCGTCACACGACCCTGCACAACGCCGACCACGTCGCGGCTCTCGGGCTGCGTCCCGGCGACCGCGTCTTCCTGCACCGGGCGGGGGACGTGATCCCGCAGGTCTCGGCGGTCGCCGTGCCGGCGGAGGGCGCCGAGCCGGCAGGCTGGCGGGAGGCGCTTCCCGACGAGCTGATCGAGAACGACGACGTGCGTGCGGGAGTCCGCTGGCGCTTCGGCGAGTCCTTCGCGATGCCCGAGCGCTGCCCCGCGTGCGAGACGAAGGCCGTGCAGGAGGGCAAGTACTGGCGCTGCCCCAACACGGAAGGCTGCGAACCCCAGATCGTGGGGCGCGTGGGGCTCCTCGCCGGTCGGACGGCCTTCGAGATCGATCGCCTCGGCGAGAAGCTCATCCTGCAGCTCGTTCGCGAGGGGCTGATCGCGTCGCCCGCCGACCTCTTCCACCTCGATGGGGAGCGCCTCCTCGAGCTCGAACGGTGGGGGGAGAAGAGCGTCCTGAACCTCGTCCGGCAGATCGAAGAGCGCCGCCGCGTTCCCTTCGCCCGGTTCCTGGTCGGGCTCGCCATTCCGGACGTGGGGCCCGCGACGAGCCGCTTGCTCGCGTCGCACTTCCCTTCCCTGGACGAGCTTCGGGACGCAGACGAGGAGTCGCTGGTGGAGCTCGACGGGATCGGCCCCGAGGTCGCGGCGAGTATCCGCGGCTGGTTCGCCGAGGCGCGCAACGCCGCGCTGATCGAGCGACTGTTCGAGGGCAAGGTCGAGATTCGCTACGAGAGCTCCGACACGGCGGGAACGCTGACCGGGAAAGCGTTCGTTCTGACGGGAACCTTGCCGAGCCTCTCGCGTGCGGAGGCCAAGCACCTGATCGAGTCGAACGGCGGGCGCGTCGTCTCCTCCGTCAGCGCGAAGACCGACTTCCTCGTCGCGGGCGAGAAGCCCGGGTCGAAGCGCAAGAAGGCGGAAGAGCTCGGTGTCACGATCCTCGAGGAAGACGATCTCCTCGCGCTCGTGCGCGAGGGGTCTTCGACCCCGTAGCACTGCGTTTCGCCCGAAGCTCGTTAGGCAATACTCCCCACGATCGCATCGTCGTATCGCGATTCGATGCCTCTCGTGACTACGACACCGTCGTGTACTAAGGAGTTGTGTGGAGCGAGCGGTGCCTTTTTTTCTTTGTTCGAGTCGATGGGAACGGGATCCGCTCGTACACGTCCAAGCAGGTGAGGCCAGCAGATTGGACGAGTCCCATGAAGCGATTCCAACGAGACCCCACGCTCGAGTCGCGCCGGCGTGAGACCGGCGACCTCATTCGTCTTGCCCAGGAGGGCGAGCGCCCCGCGCTAGAGGCGCTCTTCGGACGCTACCGTCCGGCCGTGCTCGACTTCGCGCGGCGCAGGATCGGAGCCCGCCTCCGCCTGCGAGAAGATCCCGAAGACCTGACGCAGACGACCTTCCGTGAGGCGACGCGGGACTTCCCGCGCTACGAGTACCGCGGCGAGCGCTCCTTCCTGAACTGGCTCACGCAGATCCTGCAGAACAAGATCCGCGACAAGGCGGAGTTCCACAAAGCCGCGAAGCGCGACGTCTCCCGGGAGACCGGGTTCACGCTGCGCCGCCCGAAAGACGAGCCACAGGTCGTCTTCGAACCGCCCTCCCGCGACCTCTCGACCACGCACATCCTGCAGCGCGAAGAGGAGGCCGAGATCCTCCACGAGCACCTGGAGACCCTCGACGAGCTGCCGCGGCGGGCCATCGAGCTGGTCTACTTCCAGGGCCTCTCGCTGCGCGAGGCGGGCGAGCGGCTGGGAGGTCGGAGCGAGGACGCCGTCCGGATGCTGATCCGCCGAGCAGGACTTCGCATCCGCGACCGGCTCGCACGCGCCCTGCACCTTGCCGAGACCTCCTTCCCCGACTAGAGTCTCCCCCCCGCGCCGGGCCACTAACTCAATTGGTAGAGTGCCATGTTCACAGCGTGGAAGTTACTGGTTCGAGTCCAGTGTGGCCCACCAGCGTCGGCCAGGCCGGCGCTGGTGAATGCCGACGGATGACTTGGCGCGCATCAGCGCGCGCCAAGAATGCCTGCGGCGCACGGCGCGCCCCGCGCGCCGGCCGATTCCTTTCCCGGGTTGCTTGGCGCGCATTGGCGCGCGCCAAGAATGCCTGCGGCGCACGGCGCGCCCCGCACGCCGGGCGATTCCTTCGGAATCGATGGGGCCTTGCAATCGCTGATCGGTGCCCCGTTGCTCCCTCGAGCGTGCCTGTGCCCGTGCCCGGCGGTGACCGGGTCCCCTTCGGGCCGCACCGCGCGCTTTTCCCGACATGGGGCGACGAGATTCGCTGAATTCTCCGACGTACGCTTCGGCTTCGGGGCGACTAGAAATTCTCGACCTGCTCTCGAACCCCGCGGGACCCCGTCGTTCTTGCGTAGTTCTTTCGCGGGGGCTGTTTCGAAGGGGCGTCCGGGCGCTGAAGATCTAGCGTGAATGGAAGAGACGTTGCTGACGCCCGAGGAGGTGGCGAAGCACCAAGACCGGCTCCTGTCCTTGGCTCACCTCCTGAGCAGCGATCCGGGTCGCGCCGAGGACCTGGTTCAGGAGACTTTCCTCGCCGCGCTCGAGGGACCCGTTCGCCTGGTGCGCGAGCCGGGGTCGTGGTTGTCGGCCGTCCTGCGGAAGCTGAACGTCAGCACGCTTCGGAGCGAGGCTCACCTCAGTCCCTCGGAGAGACTGCAGTCTGTGATCGACACCGCCGGCTCGAGCGAGCGGCGCGAAAGACTGCGCGAGATCGTGCGAGGCGTCGTCGCTGGGATGGCCGCTTTGCACGAGCCGTATCGCTCGACGCTGATGCTGCGCTACCTCGAGGAGCTGTCGCCCTCCGAGGTCGCTGCGCGAGCTGGGGTCCCGATCCGAACCGTTCACACGCGGACGAGCCGCGGACTCGAGCTCCTGCGCCGGAACCTCGACCGCACGCATGGAATCCGCTCCTGGAACGCCGCGTGGATCGCGCTCTTCCAACGAGATGAATCCGGGCTCGGAGTTCGCGTGAGAGCACGGGCCCCGGGACCGGCCGGGATTCGCACGGCGGCACTCGCAGCTGCAGGAATCGCGCTCACTTCGCTCCTGGTGGGGGTCGCAGCCCTTTCGAGATCGCGCCTGGTCGAGGCGTCCACGAGCACCGTCGCGCGTCTCGATGCGAGCACTCCGGAGCCCGAGCCGCCGCAGGCGTCCACTCTCGCTGCCCTCGGTCCGATGGCGTCTCGTCGCCGGACGCCCAATCCCGAGGCGAGCCGACTGGAACCGCAACCGACGCTTCGAATCATCCTGTCCGGACGAGTCATCGACATCGAAGGGCGGCCCCAGCAAGGGGTCGGTGTTCGTGCTGTGCCCGGGACGATCTACGACGTCACGGACGTCGACCATGCCTTCGCACCGGCACCGGAACCGTCGCCTTCTTCCGCCGTTTCGACCGACGCGGAGGGAGCCTTCGCCATTGCCGTCCCCTCTGATCTCGACGGACTCCTCGTGGCCGGATGCCAGGGCACCACGACAGTCATGGGCCGGAGGATAGCGCCGCCGCACCACGGCCTGAACCTCGTCGTGGGTCGACGACGCACGATCTCCGGCCGGGTCCTCGATGAGTACGGTGTTCCCGCGCTCGGAGTTCGCGTCCGTTTCGTGCCCGGGCACGAGGTACGCCAGCTGGCGCGCGAGCACTGTGTCCTCTTCCGTCCCGAGACCCTCACCAACCGGAACGGGCGCTTCGAGATCGCGCACGCCTACCACTCACCGGGCGCCAGCCTGGAGCTGCTGGTTCCGGGGGGTGAGCCCCGAGTCGTACCGCTCGAGGTGGAGGGGGATTGCGAGCTCGAGCTCGAGTACGCCCTCGAGTCGCGACGGACCCTTCGCGGCCGCGTCGTCGATGGATCGGGTCGGGGCGTCCCCAACGCGGCGATCCTCGGTGGGAGGCGCTGCGTGCCCACCGATGCGCAAGGGCGCTTCGAGATGTCGTTCCAGTCATCCAACAGGATCGATGAGGTCCGGTGTGTCGCCCCCGGCTCCCTGCCAGTCGTCGTCCACCCTGAGCCGAGAGGGGACGGAGCCGTCGCATGGCCGGCCGATCTGCGGATCGAGGTTGCTCTGGGAACGGCCCTGGCGATCGAGGGCCGAGTCGTGGACGCGAATGGGCAGCCCGTCGAGGGAGCCGTGGTGTCCCTGATCGATCCGACTTCGCCGGGTCCGATCGACCTCGGGTACTTCATCGAGGACCTGATCGAATCGCGATCGGTCGCCTCCGCGGGAGCCTTCGGCGTGCACCGCGTTCAGGGCGTGATCAGCAACGCCGAGGGCCGGTTCCGGATGCGCTCCCTCCTGGATCGCGAGTATCGGCTGTGCGCCTACCTCGAGGGTTCCCTCCTGAGCGTGGAGAGCGTCTCGATCCCCGCCGGCAGCCGCGACGTCCTCCTGCAACTGCCGGCCGTGGATCGGCTCGGACAGTACGGGGGGAGACTCGTCTCGTCGCGGGGGATCCCGATGGCGGGCGTCCTGGTCGTCGCTTCGCGCGAGGTCGGTCGCGTCGCCCACGAGGACGGGACTGCCCGTTCCATCGAGTGCCGCGGTCCCGAGACCGTGACGGACACGAACGGCCGCTTCGACTTCGAGCTGCTGCCGGGCGAGGGGGGTACTCTGCGGTTCTTCGGCGAGGGTGTCTTCGAAGGCAGTTTTCCGCTACCGGCGGCTCCGCACACGGACATGGTGGTCACCGGCTCCTATGCCGCGCGGCTACAGGTGTACTTCGCGAGCGAGTCGCCTCGCGATGCGAGGCTCCGGTTGCGCATGTCGAACGGGCAGTTCACGAGGTTCTTCGAGTCCCCGGTGAGCGGGCGACGCAGGTCCCGCCGCGAGGCCGAGTTCGATCCTCAGGGCAACTCCGAGATCCTCCTCGTCCCGGACGTCGTGTCCGAAGTGGTGCTCTACACCAGCGGGCGCGAGCCGCTCCACGTCCCGGTCGAGTTGCACGCGGGAGAGCTCCTGACCCTGACGCTGTGAGCGGTCCGTGGGCAGCGCGGCTCGGTGGGCGCCGCTTTCCTCGCGTTTCGTGACGTAGGCCCGAGCTCTCGGGCGAGGAGGACGGGCAATCAGGAACGCCACCGAGCTCGAGTGCCTCACGGTGGCGACGAACCCCGGCCTCCAAAGGACCCCGACATGACCGCTCTGATACCCCTCCTCTCGGCGCTGCTCCTCTCCCCCCAGATCTCGCCCACGCCGGAGTACACCCATCCCCGACTCGTCCTGCAGGAGGGGGACGTCGCGCCCGGCGGCGGCGGGCGCCCCGTCACGTTCGTGTCCGGTCCCGTTCAGGACGGCCTAGGCACCGTGGGCCTTGGGGGCTCGATCGACGACGGTCTCGGGAACAGGGACTCCTTCCTCTGGGAGAAGGACAGCATCTTCCTCCAGTCCTCCCAGGTCGGCATGACCGGCTTCAACGGGCGCGTCTTCGGAATCGGACTGCCGCAAGACACGGTCAAGCGCCCGTACGCCGTCGCGGCCAACGATCCCTCGGGACCCCGCGTGCTGCTCTCCCACCAGGGGATCGTGATGAGGGCGGGCATGACCGCCCCGGGTCTGCCCGCGAGCTGGCGCGTCACGGACATCCGCAACCTCGAGATGCTGCCGAACGGCGCACTGGCCTGGAGCGTGCTCTACGTGAAGAACACGGGCGGCCAGGGGACGGCCCAGTACTTCAGCTCGGACGCCACCGCGCAGAACGTCACCAAGCTCTTCCGGGACGGCAACACCGTCGACGGAGCGGTGATCAAGAAGCTCGGCCTGGCCTACGACTGGGACGTCTCCGACAGCGGCGAGCACCACGTCCAGGTCATGCGCGTGAAACCGGAGGGCCAGCCCGCGACGTTCGCGGTCTACGTCGACGGCAAGTTCGCCCTGTATCCCGGCGACTCGGCGGGCGGCGGCGAGACCTGGGAGCACTTCACCTGGGTCGCCACCAACGACAAGGGGCAGCTCATCAACGGCGGGGAGATCGACGCTCCCGAGTCCACCAACAACGTCCTGGCGCACAAGGGTCAGGTCGTGCAGCGCGAGGGCGGCTTCGTGGACGGGGTTCTCCTCGCCGCACCCGCCGAGGTGGCGCACACCCATCTGAACAACGACGGAGCGGCGATCTATCTCTGGGCCGTCCGCGGCTCCGTCGGTCCCTACGCGATCTTCTACACCCCCGACATCGACGACTTCTCGACCACGCGCCACGTCGTCTCCGAGGGAGCTCCCCTCGACCTCGACGGAGACGGCAATGCGGAGGCGACCCTCAACCAGTTCCGCTTCGACGGAGGCCCGGCCATCGCCTGGGGGCCCGGCGGGAAGAGCATCTACATCGCCGCGAAGATCCGCTACGGGGCGACGGTCATCGACGGGGTCATCGAGTACCCCATCCCGTAGCCCGGCGGGCGCCCCCCCGATGGCGTGCATCCCTCCCGCGACAGGGGGAGGGATGCACGCGAGTCGCGGAAGCTACGTCGTCGCCGAGCTCTCCATCTGCAGCGTCACGTGCGTGATGTGGAAGCGGTCGTGGAGGAAGGCCGTGATCTCGTCCAGCAGGCCCTCGGTCTGGGAGAGGGGGACGTCGTCGCAGACGACGTGGGCCGTCAGACAGACGTAGTCGGAGGTGATCTCCCAGACGTGGAGGTCGTGCATGTCACGCGCCGCGGGGCAGGCGGCGAGGACCTCGCGGCGGACGAGCTCGGGCTCGCGGCCCTTGGGGGCGAGCTCGAGCAGAATCGCGCAGGACTCCTTCAGGAGGCGGTAGCCCCAGATCAGGATCACGGCGGCCACGAGCAGGCTCAGCGCCGGGTCGATCCACTGGATGTCCGTCATCCACAAGACGATGCCGCCGATCACGATCGCGACCGAGGACAGCGTGTCCCCCAGCATGTGGAGGAAGGCGCTCCTCGTGTTCAGGTCCTCGGCGCCGGAACGACCGAGGATGACCGCCGTCGCCAGGTTCACGACGAGACCCATCGCCGCGATGATCGTCATCTCGCCGCCGTGCACGTGACCGGGGTTCGAGAACCGTGCGATCGCCTCCCAGCCGATCCAGCCGGTCAGGACCAGGATGCCCACCCCGTTCAGTAGCGCACCCAGGATCTCCGTGCGGTAGAGCCCGTAGTGCGAGCGATCCTTGTACTGCCGGTCGGCGAGGCGCAGCGCCACGTAGCTCACGAGCAACGCGGCCGAATGGGACAGCATGTGCACCGCGTCGGAGAGCAGCATCAGGCTCCCCGTCCACAGGCCGCCGATGATCTCGACGATCATCATGGCCGTCGTCAGGACGATGCAGAGGACCAGCGCGCGGCGCTGTTCGGGCCGGTGCAGCGCGTGCGTGTGCCCGTGGTGGTGACCCGCGCCGTGCTCGAGGCTCTTCGCCAGCGGCCGGTGCGGGTGCTCGCAGGTGTTCGCGCGCTCTACCATTCTCAGCTGTGGAAAGAGCGGACGACCTCGAGCAGCTCGTCCGCGAACTCGTCGAACGTCCCGCGGTCGGCCGCCGTGCGCATGTGGTCGGACACGAACCCCTCCAGGTAGGCGGCCATCAGGCCGCGCTGGGCTCCCCGGATCGAAGAGAGCTGCCGCATCACCTCGTAGCAGCGCTTCTCCTCGTCGCCCTCCTCCTCGAGCAGACCCCGCACCGCTTCGAGCTGCCCGACCAGCCGGTTGATGCGCGCGACGAGCTTCCGACGGTCTCGCTGGATGTGGGCCATGGCGTGGGGGAGTATAGTCCCCCCCACTATATCGGACCAGACCCCTCGTACCTCCAGACCCATCGGTGACTTCCCGCACGCCGTAGACTCCTCCCGATGAGCCAGAGCCTCCAGGACCGGTATGCGCCGGAGAACCACTGTTTCGGCTGCGGGCCGGCGAACGCCAAAGGGCTGCGTATCAAGAGCATCGTCGAGGGGGACGAGGTCGTCTGCGAGTGGCAGCCGGAACGCCACCACGAGGCGTTCGAGAACATGCTCAACGGCGGGATCTGCGGCGCCCTCCTCGACTGCCACTGCAACTGGACCGCTGCCTGGCACCTGATGAACCGGACCGAGGCCGAGACGCCGCCTTGCACGGTGACGGCCGACTACCACATCAAGCTCCTCGCGCCGACGCCGACCGACGGGCCGGTCCACCTGCGCGCGCGCGTGGTCGAGTCGAGCGATCGGAAGGCGGTCGTCGAGGGCGAGCTCTCGGTGGGGGAGAAGGTCACCGCGACCTGCCGCGGCACGTTCGTGGCCGTGCGCGAGGGTCACCCGGCCTACCACCGCTGGTAGCCGGCCGTCGGCTCACTCGCCGCCGTAGCCGATCGCGCGCAGGTCCGCCTCGACGGCGGGGTCCACCTCGTCGAGCAGGATCCCGCGGCCCGCAGCCTCGGCGTGGCGCCGTCGCCAGTCCCCGGCTCTCGCGGCGAGCCGCGCCGTGACCTCCGGCTCCTCCGCACTCCTGTCGCGCGTGTCTTCCGGATCGCCGCGGCGGTCGTAGAGCGCTACCGCGTCGGGCCCGTCCCACACGAGCTTCCAGTCACCGTCGATCACGCCGATCCTCGGCAGGAGCGACGGCGTGTACCGCGCGCTGATCATCACGGGCCCGGAATCCTTAGCCTCCCGTCCGTGGAGGCGCGGGACGAGCGAGGTCCCGTCCGGATCCACAGCGCCTCCGGCGGCATCGATCCCGCACAGTTCGAGGAGCGTCGGGAACACGTCGATCGTCGACGCGGGACCGTCGTCGACGCGGGGTTCTGCGCCGGGCCAGGAGAAGACCAGCGGGATATCGATCGACTCGGCGTAGAGGTGCCCGCCGTGACCGAAGACACCGTGCTGGCCGAGGGCCTCGCCGTGGTCGGAGGTCAGCACGATCAGCGCCCCCTGCTTGCGAGCGGCGACGACGATCGGGCGCAACAGGCTGTCCGCCATGCTCACGTTGCCCTGGTAGAGGTGGCGGACGTGAGCGAGCTCGTCTTCCGGGAGCTCGCGAGCTCCGAAGAGGTCCGCGAAGGCGAACTCCTCGTCGCGGGATTCGCCGGCGAGGGGGCAGCCGGTCTCGAGCGGTGCGAGCGAGCGGTCGGTAGGCCGGTAGGGGGAGTGGGGACGCCGCAGGTGCACGTAGACGAACCAGGGCTCGTCCGCATGCGCCGAGAGCCAGCCCTGCGCGTCGGGGAGGATGCCGCGGCCCTTCTCTCCCGACTCGCCGTAGTAGTGGAACTCGTCGAACCCGCGGTCCATGCCGAACTCACCCGAGGCGTAGCCCATCTGCACGAAGGCCACCGTCCGGTACCCGGCTCCCGAGAAGGCCAGGGCGAGCGTCCGCTCGTCCCGCGGGAGCATGTGACGGTTGGTCACCGCCCCGTGGGATTCCTGGAGGCGTCCCGTCATCAGGGAAGCCGTCGACGGGAGCGTCCACGTGTTGTTGGAGAACGCGCGCGAGAAGCGCACACCGCTCGCCGCGACCTCGTCGATCAGCGGAGTCGTCGGCTCCGGGTTGCCGTAACAGGAGAGGTGCGCCGCGTGCGTGGCGTCCGTGACGGCGACGAGGACGCGCTCGAGCCCGTTCCGATCTTGTGGGGGGGCGCAGGCGGCTGCCAGCGCCAGGAGTGCGAACGAGCGCGCTCTACTCAACCCTCGGCGCGCGCGGCGCGGACCGCTTCGGCGAACCGCGGGACGACCTCGAAGGCGTCCCCGACGATGCCGTAGTCGGCGACCTTGAAGATCGGAGCGCTCGCGTCCTTGTTGATGGCGACGATCACCTTCGCGGTCTTCATCCCGGCCAGGTGCTGGATCGCGCCCGAGATCCCGATCGCAACGTAGAGCTGCGGGGAGACGGTCTTCCCGGTCTGACCCACCTGCTCGGAGTGCGGACGCCATCCGGCGTCGACGACGGCCCGGCTCGCGCCGACCGCCGCGTTCCCGAACGCGGCTGCGAGGTCCTCGACCAGGGAGAAGTTCTCGGGCTCCTTGAGTCCGCGTCCACCCGACACGACGACCGCGGCCTCGCTCACGTCGAGCTTGCCGGCGGTGCTCTCGCCGATGGAGCGCAGGATCGCGTGGAAGTCGGTCGACGACGTCGCCTCGACGACCTCCGCCGTACCGCCGCTCTCGACCGGCGAAAAGACGTTGCGTCGCAGGGTCGCGCACGTCACGGCGGCCTTCGAGCGCAGAGTCGCGATGAGCTTCCCGGCGAGCCACGGGCGCTCGATCGTGAACTCGTCGCCGGAGGCCTCGAGCTTCGTGCAGTCGCTGAAGAGCGTTACGTCTAGGTGTGCGGCCACGCGCGGGGCGAGGTCGCGTCCGGAGGCGGTCGCCGCGGCCAGGAAGGCGTTCCCGTCCTGCTCGCCGACGACGCGCGCGACGTCCCGCGCGAGGCGGTCCGGGCTGTGCTCGTCGGCTCCGGTCAACACGACGACGCGCTTCGCGCCGTAGGCGCCGAGAGCGCTCGCGGCCTCGCTCGCGCCCGGACCGGCCACGACGGCCACGACGTCCGCACCGGTCGCGTGAGCGGCGCCGAGCGTCTCGAGCCCGGCCGCACGCGGTGTTCCATTCCCCTGCTCGACGAAAGCAACGACGGTGGTCATCTCGCTCGACTCCTAGAGGACCTTCGCCTCGTTGCGCAGGGCATCCATGAGGGCGTCGACTGCGTCGGGACCTTCACCGACGATCCGTCCCTCTGGGCGCGCCGGGGGGAGCTCCAGACGGACGACCTCGGCCTGGCTCGCCTCGGCCTCCAGCGGAGCCTCGTCGAGCGGCTTCTTCTTCGCCGCCATGATGCCCTTGAGTCCGGCGTAGCGCGGTTCGTTCAGGTCCTTCTGGCAGCAGATCACGGCCGGCAGCGTGAACTCGTAGTTCTCGACGCCGCCTTCGGATTCGCGAACCGCGGTTCCCTTTCCGTCCCCGATCTCGACCTCGATCACGTCCGTGACGCACGCCCAGTCCAGGAGCGTGGCGAGCATCGGTCCGACGGCTGCGTTGTCGCGATCCGTGGCGAGGCGCCCGGTGAACACGAGGTCCGCCCCGAGCTCCCGGATCTTCGCGGCGAGCGCCTTGGCGGTCGAGCGGCAATCGCGCGCCATCCAGTCCTCGTCGACGAGGATGAGACCCTTGTCACCACCCTTCGCGATGCACTCGCGCATCTCCTTCGACGACCCGGCCGAGCCGATCGTCAGGATGGTCACCTCGCCGCCCGACTTCTCCTTGGTGCGGACGGCCTCTTCGACGGCGATCTCGTCGTAGAAGGACGTCATGTACTCGACACCCGTGGCGTCGAGGCTCGTTCCGTCCGCGGAGACCTTGGCCTGCGTCTCCGTGAGCGGGACGCGCTTGATACAGGCGACGATGTTCATGGCAGGGGAGGGGAGCCGAAAGGGGCGAAGATGATATCGGTGCCCGCTCGACCCGACAAGGTCGCGGGACCCCCGCGCCTACTCCCGCTCGATCTCGGCAGGCGCCGGAAAGTCCTCTTCGACGAGCTCCAGCTCTTCCTGGGACGTCACGCCCTGGATCGGGGCCTCGAAGCTGTTCCCGAGGTAGACCTCCCGCACGCGCGGGTCCGCGACGAGCTCCTCGGCCGTCCCTTCCCTGAGGATGTGGCCCTGGTGGATGATGTACGCGCGGTCCGTGCTCTGGAGCGTCTCGCGGACGTTGTGATCCGTGATCAGGATCCCGATGTTTCGGCTGCGCAGCTCCTCGATGATCTCCTGGATCTCCTGGACGGCGATGGGAGCGACTCCCGCGAACGGTTCGTCCAGGAGCAAGGCGGCCGGATCGGTGGCGAGCGCACGGCTGATCTCCAGGCGACGCCGCTCTCCTCCCGACAGGGTGTCGGCCGTGTTGTCGGCGAGGCGTCCGATGTCGAGCTCGTCCATCAGCTCTTCCGCGCGGTGTTTGCGCTCCTTGCGGCTGTAGGGCATGGCCTCGAGCACGGCGAGCAGGTTGTCGCGGACGGTCATGCGCCGGAACACGCTCGGCTCCTGGGGGAGATAGCCCATGCCGAGGCGCGCGCGCTTGAACATCGGGAGGCTCGTGCACTCCTCGCCCGCGAGGAAGATGCGACCGGCGTCCGGCGTCTCCAGCCCGACCGTCATGCGGAAGCTGGTCGTCTTTCCGGCGCCGTTCGGGCCGAGGAGGCCCACGATCTCGCCCGCCTCCACGTGGAAGGCGACTCCGTCCACGACGCGTCGGCCGCGGAACGCCTTCACGAGGCCTTCCACCTCCAGCAGCGAGTCGTGGCGGCTCGTGGGCTCCTGAGGCATGGGTCGGGCAGTCTACGGTGCCGGGCCGGACTCGCGAGGAGCGCTCCAGCATCCGTGAATCGTCGGGTCGCGGGGGCGTTCGGGCGCTGTCCTCGCCCCTGAGCATTGTGGAGAAACGGTGGAGAACGGGGCGGGGCGCCGATACAGCGTGCGCTCGATCGCCGGCATCGCGTCTCGAGCGTCGGCCCGCGCGGCGGGGAGTAGATTCCCAATCCTGCTAACGGCGCTCTGTGCAAGACATTGCGCGTGCGGGCCCGTCCGAGCCTGGAGCCGGGGTCTGGACGTGCGAGCAATTTCCGATAGCCGGTCCTCGCGCGAGATCGGCCCGCAGCAGACGGAACCGTTGTGGATAGACCCGCGCTGCCTAGTGGAGCCAGGCCAGGCGCCAGACGCCGTTCCAGGGCTTCAACGGCCAGAAGACGGCCAGCGCTCGGCCTCGGATCAGGGTCCGGGGAACCGTCGAGCTGGCGTTGTGGGTGGCCGGCAGGTCCGCGGGGAGGAGGTGCCGCTCCCCCCACTCGTCCCGGAAGAAGGCCGTCGGCTTGCCGGAGCGGTCGTACCCCTCGCTCGGGTTCTGGAGCCCGTAGAAGTTGCCGCGCACGACCCTCGTCCCCCCGCCTTCGAGCGGGACCTCGTAGGTCGCGGCGGTCCACTCGCGGCTGTCCGCGGAGCCCTGCGTGTTGTCGCCCATCATGTAGAAGTGATCCTCGGGGATGAGCGTCGGTCTCCCCAGGGTTGCTTGCTCGAGGTAGTGGACGTCGCGGTGGACCTGGATGTCGGCGAACCGAGCCCCCGCTCCCTCCTGCACCAGCTCGACGAACGAGCTCGCGTCAGCCACGGGATCGATGTCGAGCTCGGCGACCCACTCGCCGTCGATCTCGAGCGTCAGACGATCGTCGAGGTTCTGGGCGCCGAGGTCGAAGCTGTCGCCCCCGTCGAGGTGCAGGGGATCCGCCACCGCACGGGCGATCGGCTCTCCGCCTTTCGACAGGAGCTCGGTCTCCATCCAGACCTCGATCACGGGGACGGCCTCCTCGCCGGCGGCCGGTCCGGGGACGACGAACCGATACACGTAGGGGCCCTCGGCGACGTGCGCCGAGATCTCTTCGCAGTCGGACTCGACCCGGACCTCGCACGTGATGCGGAGATCTCCGACCGCTCGTTCGTCCTTTCCCTCGGCGCCGGCGGGGACCGGCCAGCTCGAGTCCGGGCGGATGACGTCCGGGTAGCCGTGCTTGTATTCGTTCAGGACCGTCTCGTCGTCCGGCCGGAAGCGGGCGCGACCGCTACCGCGAGCCGTGATGTCGCGGCCCGCGAGCTCCCAATCCGACGTCTCTCCGCGAACGCGCCAGCTCGAGAGTCGCGGGTCCTTCCGGTCGATCGCCTTCCACATCTCCTGCTGGACCGCTCGCGGTCGGCGGGGGATCTCCCAGCTCGACTTCGCATCCCGGCGCACCCACAGGTCGCCGTTCTCGATCCGTATCTCCTCGCCCGGCATTCCGACGACGCGCTTGACCATGTTGCGCGAGCGCTGCAGGGGATGCCGGAACACCGCGATCTCCCAGCGCTCGGGCGCCCGGAACCGATAGGAGAGCTTGTCGACGAGGATGCGGTCGAAGATCCCGTCGGAACCCATCAGGGTCGGCTGCATCGACGGGCTCGGGATCCTGCTGATCTCGACCAGGAACGCCTTGAAGAGCAGTGCCAGGACGATCGCGCCCGTGAGCGTCTCCAGGTTCTCGCGCCAGGGGTGTCCGCGGGGCTTCGTCGGAGGCATGTCGGGCGGGAGTATGCCGTGCTACCGCACCCATCCGAAGCGGTAGACGCCGTGCCAGGGCGTAACCGGCCAGAACACGGCCACTGCGCGCCCCAGGATCAGATCGCGGGGTACGAAGGGCGCGTTCTCGGTCTTCACACGCGGCGCGTCCCGGAGCGGGAAGGAATAGCGCTCACCCCACTCGTCGCGAACCCAGAGCAAGGGGCCCTCGGGGTGTCCGGCATCGATGTAGGGGTTTCCGTTCTCTCGCTCGTGTCCGGCGCGCAAGAGGCGTGACTGCCCGCTCTCGGGGTCCTCGACCCTGTAGGACATCAAGCTCCACTCGCGGCTGTCCGCGGAGCTCTGCGTGTTGTCACCGAGCACGAAGTAGCTCTCCTCGGGCACGCGCGTCTGCCACACCTTGGCCCGGTCCGACGTGTAGAAGATGTCGCGCGAGACCAGGAGGTCCTCCAGCTCTGCACCTTCGCCGTGGACCTCGAGCGAGACGCTCGAGGTCTGGTCGACTCCCGGAGGCACCTCCAGCGAGCAGACGACCTCTCCATCGATCTCGAGCTCGAGCAGGTCGTCGAGGTTCTGCGCGGCGAAGCGCGCTCCTCGCTCGGCGGGCAGGTGGTAGGGCGACTCGGCGCCGGCCGTCTCGCTCGGGCGGAAGCTCCCCTCCGAGAGGCGGATGGTGGGGGCTTCCGAGGAGTCCGCCGCGGGGCCCGGTATCCGGAACACGTACGAGCGCCCGCCCTCGGTGAGCTCGAGGAGGAGGGCCTCGCAGCCCTCTCCAGCCCGGATCGTGCCCTCGATTCGGAGGTCCCCGACCGGGTTCATGCCCGAGCCCTGGTGCACACGCGGGATGGCGCCCAGGGCGAGGATGGCCTCCGGGTAGCCGTCGTCGTAGGTGTCCATGATCGAGCCCCGACCCGGGCGGAACCCCGCGCGTCCCGTGCCTGCGGCCGTGATCGTGTCGCCGGCGACGCTCCACCCGGCCGAGGTCGTGCTCCAGCCCGGCTCGTCCGGCTCGCCGCGGCCCAGCCGCTTCCAGGCCGAGCGCTGCACGGCCCGCGGGCGCCGCAGGACCTTCCAGCGGTCGGTCTCGGTCTCGCGCTGCCAGAGGTCCCCGAGCTCGATCTTGAAGTGCTCACCGGGCATCCCGACGATCCGCTTCACGAAGGTCTTCGAGCGGTCGAGGGGATAGCGGAAGACGACGATCTCCCACCGCTTCGGATCGCGGAACACGAGGGACAGCTTGTCGACCAGGATGCGGTCTTCGATCAGCGTCCCGGGTTCGTCGATCCCGATCAGGGTCGGTTGCATGGATCCCGACGGGATCTTGTAGGCCTCGACGATGAAGACCTTGAGCAGGAGGGCGACGACGATCGCCATCGTCATGGCCTCGATGTTCTCGCGCCAGGGATGGCCGGTCTCGAGCCTCGGCGTGCTCACTTGCCCTCGGCAGCACTCCCCAGCACCGAGAGGAACGCCTTCTGGGGGATCTCGACGTTCCCGATCTGCCTCATGCGCCGCTTGCCCGCCTTCTGCTTCTCGAGCAGCTTGCGCTTGCGAGTGATGTCCCCGCCGTAGCACTTGGCCGTGACGTCCTTCCGGAGCGCGGCGATGTTCTCGCGCGCGATGATGCGGGCACCGACCGCTGCCTGCAGGGAGACCTCGAACATGTGTCGGGGGATCTCCTTGCGAAGCTTCTTGATGATCGAACGCCCGCGTTGTTCCGCCTGTTCGCGGTGCGCGATCGAGGAGAGTGCGTCGACTTCCTCGCGATTGACCAGGATCACGAGCTTGACCAGGTCGTCCTCTCGGAAGTCCACGATCTCGTAGTTCAGCGTTCCGTAGCCGCGCGTGCTCGACTTCAGCTTGTCGTAGAAGTCGTAGATGATCTCCGCCAGCGGGATGTCGTAGGTCAACTGCACGCGCGTCGTCGAGAGGTACTCCTGTCGCACGTACGTTCCGCGATGGTCGGCGCAGATCTGCATCAGCGCGCCGACGTACTCGGCCGGGATGAGGAGAGTGGCGCGCGCGATGGGCTCGAGCAGCCCCTCGTACTTGTCGGGAGAGGGGAGCTGGCCCGGCGAGTGGATCTCGTCCTCCGTCCCGTCCTCCATGCGGATCTTGTAGGTCACCGTCGGAGCCGTCTGGATCATGTCCATGTCGTGCTCGCGCTCGAGACGCTGTTGCACGATCTCCATGTGGAGTAGACCCAGGAACCCACAGCGAAAGCCGAACCCCAGGGCATCGGACGTCACGGGTTCGTACGAGAACGAGGAATCCGAGAGGGAGAGCGTCTCGAGGGCCTCGCGGAGACCCTCGAAGTCGCCTGCGGCCGTCGGATAGAAGTCCGCGAACACCATGTGAGTGGGTTCGCGATAGCCCGGCAGCATCTCGACCTCGGGACCCCTGAAGTGGGTCATCGTGTCGCCGACCTTCACGTCGCCGAGGCGCTTGATGTTGGAGATGAAGTAGCCGACCTCGCCTGCGGACAGCGCCCCCGTCGACTTCATCTTGGGCGTGAAGCACCCGACCTCGACCGCGTCGTAGGTCTTGTCGGTCCCCATCATCCGGATCCGCTCGCCCCGCTCGATCCGGCCGTCCACGACTCGCAAGTAGACGATGATCCCTCGGTACTCGTCGTAGATCGCGTCGAAGATCAGCGCGCGCAGCGGAGCGTCCGGGTCTCCCGCCGGGGGAGGGATCTCGCGAATCACCGCGTCGAGAACCTCGCTGACGCCCTTGCCGGTCTTGGCCGAGATCGCCATCGCTCCCGTGGCGTCGATGCCTATCGAGTGCTCGATCTCCTCCGCGACCTCGTCCGGTCGGGCGTGAACGAGGTCGATCTTGTTCAGCACCGGGAGGACCGTGAGGTCGCCCTCGATCGCGAGGTAGGCGTTCGCCACGGTCTGAGCCGCGACACCTTGCGCCGCGTCCACGAGGAGGAGGGCACCCTCGCAGGCCTGGAGGCTCTTCTCGACCTCGTAGTGGAAGTCGACGTGTCCCGGCGTGTCGATCAGGTTGAGCTGGTATCGCTCTCCTCGGTACTCGTGCCAGATCGTGACGGCCCGCGCCTTGATCGTGATCCCGCGCTCGCGCTCCAGCTCCATGTCGTCCAGGACCTGGTCGCGCATGTCGCGCTGCTCGACGGCGCCGGTCAGCTCCAGCATGCGATCCGCGAGCGTCGACTTCCCGTGGTCGATGTGCGCGACGATCGAGAAGTTGCGGATGTGCTGGGTGTCCACGGGTGCCGCTCTCAGGTGAGCTCGGGGAGGAGCCTGGGGATCTCGGCCGCGAGGCGCCGTACGGCCCGGCCGCGGTGGGAGACCCTGGCCTTCGCCTCGTCGGAGAGCTCGGCGAAACTCTTCCCCGTCTCCGCGTGGCCCTCCTCCGTGAAGAGGAAGAGCGGGTCGTAGCCGAAGTCCCGGGTGCCCCGACGCTCGGGGAGGATCCTACCTCGGGCCTCGCCCTGGACCTCCAGCAAGACCTCTCCGTTCGGATCGGCGAGCGCGAGCGCGCACATGAACCGCGCGCCGCGGCGCTCGGGGGGGACGCTCGCCAGGTCACTCAGGAGCTTGTCGTTGTTCCGCTCGTCGTCGCAGGGCTCGCCGGCGAACCGGGCCGAGCGCACACCGGGCGCTCCGTCGAGCGCCTCGACCTCGAGCCCCGAGTCGTCCGCCAGCGCGACGAGCCCCGCGGCGCGCGCCGCGGAGACGGCCTTCGTGACGGCGTTTCCGGCGAAGGTCGGCTGATCCTCGACGACGTCGGGAGTCCCGCCGATCTCGTGGGGCTGGACGAGCTCCACTCCCAGGGGCGCGAGCATGAGCTCGAGCTCG
>JAJDET010000056.1 GCA_029259655.1 Planctomycetota bacterium | reverse complement strand
GCTCGACCTGCCAGATCGCGGTCAGCGGAAAGTCCATGTCCGTCGGCAGGAGGGCCTCGCGGGGAGGACCGCCTTCGCCGGCGGGGTCGAAGGTGAGAACGGCCGTCCCGATCACGAGCGGGCGCGGCTTCTTCGAGCCGTCGAGCGCGGGCTCCGGGTCGACGAGCGGCGGCGGGATCGCGTCACCGGGGCGGCGGTCCACGAGCAACACGTGCGTCGCGCCGAGTGCGCGCAGGACGGCGCCCGCGTCGTCCAGGTCGAGCGAGAGCTCGGGCGCGACCGCGTAGGTGCGCCGCCGGTCCCAGAAGCGGAAGACGTCCTGCACCGGGATCGCGTCGATCCCCCATCCGCCGGGCGGTTCGAGGTCGGCCTCGAGATACGCGAGCCGGTGTCGCTCGCGCGAGCCGAGGTCGCGCCAGGCGGCCACGCGCTCGAGGCTCGCGCGGTCGAGCGGCACGATCGGCCCGTAGCGATCGATCGCGACGCGCGCCTCACCCGCCCCACCGGAGAGCTCGACCAGGTACTCCGCGGCGAACGCGCGCGTGTCGTCCTGCCGCAGCACGAATCCGAGGCGCAGGGCCTGCACGAGGGGAAACGCGAGCAGCGGAACGAGCAGGACCACGCCGAGCTTGCGCGCGAGCAAGAGCTCCGCCGCCATGCCCGCCGGCCAGGCGAGGAGCACCGCCGCGGGCAGGAGATAGCGCACGTGATCGTTCTGGTTCGTGAGGAAGAACGCGAGCCAGACCAGGGTGAACACGGCAACCGGCCGCGTCCCGCGCCGCGCCAGCGCACCCGCGAGACCGAGCAGCGCCAGCACGACGAGCACCGGGTCGTAGCCCACGAGCGCCTTCGAGAGCCGCGCGAGCGAGGCCAGGCGCACGTCGAACACGATCGCCTGGCCGCCGATCGAGAGATCGACGTCGGGCGCGTCGTCGAACGAGGCCGCTTCCGGTGCTCCGTGCACCAGGAGGTACGGGTGTCCGACGAGGACCCCCAGGACCAGGGCGAACCCGACGCAGGCGACGCCGTCGACGATCCGGGCGCGCAGCGCCTTCCCGCTCCAACCGTGCCCACCGAGGAGCCACGCCAGACCGGGGATGCCGAGCGCCGCGACGCCGGCCTGGTGCGTCGCGAGCGCGAGCCCGGCCGCGAGCCCCGACAGCACGAGGAACCTGCGGCGTGGATCCGTCGTGTACCGCGCTGCCGGCCAGGCCGCGAGCGCGAAGAAGAGGACCAGCGGTCCCCAGGGTCGCTCCTGCACCGAGAAGTGCACGTGCAAGAGCCCGGTCCCGACGAGCCAGGCCGCGACCCACGCGCCCCGACCGAGCCCTGCCGCGCGCGTCGCGCGGAAGACGACCAGCGGCGTCAGGGCGCACAGGAGCGCGACGAGGATCCGGGCCGGCAGGTGGGCCAGCCAGGGATCCTCGAGGAGGCGGTTGCCGAACTGCCCGGTTCCGGCCCACTCCCCGCTCGCCCGACCGAGCACGTACTCGCCGGCGTAGACGGGGACCAGGAGGTAGGAGAGCAGGTACGGATAGGTCGAGTAGCGACCGGACGGCGGCACGGGCGTCTTGTCGCGGGCCATGCCCAGCGCGTTCCGCACGACGTGCGTGTCCGGGACGTATCCGGTCTCCGGAAAGCCGTGCTCGATGGGCCACAGACGGAGCCCCAACGGCACCGCCACGAGGACGACGAGCGCCAAGAGGTGACCGGGAGCCCTGTCGCCGGATGCGGCGTTCACTCGTCCGGATCGATCTCGAAGCGCTTCAGGAAGTCGTCGTTGGTCGCACTCTCGTCGAGGCGCGTGAGCAGGAGCTCCATCGCCTCGGCGAAGTGCATGCGCGTCAGGACGCGCCGCAGGGTGTGGACGAGCCTCAGGCGATCGCTCCTCATGAGCTTCTCTTCCTTGCGCGTTCCGGAGCGCTCGATGTCGATCGCCGGGAAGACCCGACGGTCGGCGAGCTTGCGCGAGAGGACGAGCTCCATGTTCCCGGTTCCCTTGAACTCCTCGAAGATGACCTGGTCCATCCGGCTCCCCGTCTCGACCAGGGTCGTCCCGAGGATCGTCAGCGACCCGGCTGCCTCGGTGTTCCGCGCGGAGCCGAAGAACTGCTTCGGACGTTCCATGGCGCGCGAGTCGATACCGCCGGACATGGTCTTGCCGCTGTTCCCGTGGACGTGGTTGTAGGCCCGGGCCATGCGGGTGATCGAGTCGAGCACGAGCACGACGTCCTCGCCCATCTCCACGAGTCGGCGGCAGCGCATCCAGACGGCCTCGCACAGCTCGACGTGGTTCTTCGCCGGTTCGTCGTTGGTGCTGACGAACACGTCTCCGCGCTTCATCGTGCGTGTCCACTCGGTCGCTTCCTCGGGACGCTCGTCCACCAGGAGCACGATCGGGTGCACGTCCTCGTAGTGCTCCTCGATCGCAAGAGCGAACTTCTGCATCAGGATCGTCTTGCCGCTGCGCGGCGGAGCGACGATCAGACCGCGCTGGCCGCGGCCGACGGGACACAGGAGGTCGAGGATGCGCAGCGACAGGTCGCCGGTCATGTCGCCGACGGCGTAGTGGAAGTCGGGGTCGATCGTGACGAGCGTCTTGAACTCGGGGAGCGCGGACACCTCCATCGGCGGTTTTCCGTCGACCGTGGTCACGTCGAGGAGCTCGCGCTTGTGTCGTCCGTTGCCGCGTCCGCACGGTCCCTTGACGATCGAGCCGCTGCGCAATCCGTAGCGTTGCGTCAGGCGGGGGCTCACGTGGACGTCTCCGCGGTCGGGCAGCCAGGAGCGCTCGCGGTCGCGCAAGTGCCCGTGGGAGGCGTGCTCGATGAGCAGGAGCCCCTCGGCCTCGCTCGTCGCCGCGTCGGGGCTCGGCTGCCGGCGTTGCCCCGCGTCCGCACCACCGCGCGCGCCGCGCCTGCGACGACCTTGCCTGGGCTTCGAACCGTTCGCGGCCCCATCGCGGCCTCCGTTCCGGCCGCCGGCGGCGCCGCCGCCGCCGCTCCCCTGACCGCCGCCGCGTCCTTCGCCCGGTTTGGACGGGGCCGCTTCGCCGCCGCCCACCTTGGTGCGTCGGCTCCGACGTCGCCGGCGCGGGCGTTCGCGACCGGCACCGTCCTTGCCCGACTCGACCGCGGCAGATCGCTCGCGTCCATCGCTCGAGGACGGTCGCTCCATCGCCCCGAAGGGAATCGACTGGCGTTCGGTGGAGGGCTCTTGGTCAGCCACGGACAGGGTCCTTTTCTTCGTCCGGGAGCCGCCCGGATCGGTCGGAGGCTCCACGCACGCCTGGCGGCGCGGAGCAGGAGAGAGGGATCGCGCGCTCGCCGGTAGGGTTCCGGTCGAGCATCACGTCGAGCGTGTGATCGTTACGTCGTTGTCCCCTACGCCCGCGAGCGGAGTCGCGCGCCCCTCGTTCGGGGCTATCGAGGCTGTCGGGGAACGAGCCGAGAGACCGCGGGAACGCCTGGCTCGTGGCCGGAGGAGGGCTCCGGCGTTCTACGAGTGCTCTGGAGAGCGCGCCCGTTGGTCGGGGTGAGAGGATTTGAACCTCCGACCTCTGCGTCCCGAACGCAGCGCTCTACCAAGCTGAGCCACACCCCGGGTTCTCGAGTTTTGAAGGTAGGCCACCCCCCCTCCAGCGTCAAGCCCGGCGAGGGCTCGAGCTCAGGGTTTCAGGACGAGGCCCGAAACGCGCCCGATGGGCTCGATGATCGGGGCGACCAGGGTGATCCTGCCCCCCTTGTCGGTCACCATCGTGACCCGGTCGCCGTCGCGGCTCTTGACCTTGCCGTAGAGCACTCCACCGGCCGTCCGGACCCGGACCCGCTGTCCGGGGAGGACCTCGATGTCGTCGGCCCTGCCGGCCTCCTCCATCAGCCGTTCGATCCCGGCCACCTGGGTGCCGTCGATTCCGACCCGGCCGGGGCCGATCTCGATCCAGACCCGGTTGCCGCCCACGGCGTAGAGGACTCCCTCGAAGATCTCGCCCGAGTGCATCGTGGCGCGAATCGGACCGACCGCAGGCGTGAGTAGCCGACCCGGCCTCTGGACCGCGTCCATAGGCACTTCGATGCCGGTCCAGATCAGCCCGGTCTCGGCCGACTCGAATCCCATGTAGTCCGGCGTCTCACCGGTCGCACCGTCGCCCGTGAGCTGGTTTACCAGGGTCGTCTGGGACTGCGTCGTGGGTCCTTGAGCCGGGATGCCGGGGAAGCCGTCGCCCTGGGGCGTGATGTTCGTGATTCCCGAGATGTCCGGGAATGCGACGTCGATCGCCGGTGCGATCTCGGGGACGCCCGAGGCCGTCGGCCCGGGGGTCGTCGCCAGAAGGCCGTCGAGCATGTCGAGCGAGGTGCTGTCCGTACCGCTGGTGTCCCCGGCGAGGGGGTCGGACGTGGTCGTCGAGCCGGGGCCCGTCCCGCCTGTGTTCGTCTGGGTCGCATCGACCGGAGACGTGTCGAGACGCGCCGAGAGGTCCGCCTCGGGAGCGTCGTCGCTCTCGAGCACCACCATGACGGCGGTTCCGGCGATACCGGCCAGGAAGCAGGCCGCAACGAGGCGGCGCGAGACGCCCTGCCGGACGGGTACCTCGTCTTCGTACTCCTCGTTCTCGTCGTGGTACTCGTCGTACTCCTCGTCCTCGTACTCGTCGTACTCCTCGGTCCCCCCGTCGGCAGCCGTCGGTGTGTCCGGCTCCTCGTCGAGCGTCACCGGACCCGCGGAGGGCCCTTCGTCCTCGAGCTCGAGCAACCAGCCTTCGGCCAGGTCCAGGTTGTCGTCGTCATCGAGAGCGTCGGCGACTGCGCTCTCTTCAGAGCTCTCGGCCTTGAGCGCTTCGACCTCGCCCTCGAGCCCGAGGAAGTCCTCGGCCTCGACCTCTCCCCCGAATTCGTCGGTGAGAGCCTCGGTCGGCGAAGAGACACGCGCGTTTGCGGCGGGCCGATTCCCCTCCTCTTCCGCGGTATCCATGGGAACCGTGGTAGGAGCTTCTTCGGGGTCGTCGCTCAGCGGCTTGGGATCGCTTTCCAGCATCTTGTCCGGACGGTTTGGCGTCGGCCACGAGGGCCGATTGGCGTGAGGGGAGTGGGGACGGCCCCGACGCGCAGGACGCGAATCCCCTATCGGCCGGGGCCCTCTCCGGACCGGAGGCCCTTCCGTGTGGAACCGGTGAAAAATTCGAACTCGGGGGCCCTGGGAACGGGCCCCGGTCGCACCATCTGCGGCCCCATGTCCCGACGACTCCTGGCGCTCCTCGCGATCTGGGCCTCCGTGGGAGGGGGCTGCAAGCACCCCGCTCCGCCGAGCCCCGACCGGACCGGCGAGGTCGAGCTCGCCCGGCTGGTCGACGAGCAGCGCATGACCGCGCGGGTACACGAGCTGGTGCGCCTCGGCCCGCGGATGGGCGGAACGCGCTCCGGCGAGCGGGCGGTGGAGCTCCGGACCCGCGTGTTCAGAGCCATGGGCCTCTCCGTGGAGCGAGTGATCGGGCCCGAGCGCTGGTGCCACGAGGAGGACTCGTTCTCCGTTCGAGCGCACATCGACGGCGAGGCCTTCACGCTCGAGCACGCCTGGCCCTTCGGGTTCTCACCCAGCGCACGCGGGCGCGCACGGGTCGTGCTCGAGCCCGAGCCGGATGCCTGCCTGCTCACCGAACGGAGCCCGACGCGTCGCGGTAGGTCCGAGGACCTCCTCGTGCACCTCGTCGACGGCCACACGACGCCGGACGGCACGTGGCCCCAGGCGCGCGCGATTCGGCGCGGTCATCCCCATCCGGTGTTCGGCATCTCGCGCGGCGAGGGCGCCCGCCTGCGTGAAGCCGTGCTCGCGGGCGGCCTGGTCGAGGTCGAGTTCGAGCTCGAGAGCACGATCGTCGAGAGCCGTTCGATCACGGTCGTGGCGACGCTCGCTGCGCGCGAGGGCGCTCCGCCCGGCTACCTCCTGTTCTGCGCACACGGCGACTCGGACTCCGGGGGACCCGGCGCGAACGACAACGGGAGCGGCGAGGCCATCGTCGAGGAGATCGCTCGTGTCTGGGCACTCTCCGTCGAGGAAGGACGGGTCCCCGCGCCGCCGCGCGAGGTGCGCTTCGCCGTCTGGGGCACCGAGATCGCCTCGACGCGCGACTTCCTGAAGAACGTTGCCGCCGACGGCGGCCCGCTGCTCGGCGTCGTCAACTACGACCAGTCCGGGTTCGGCTCGGGAGCGGAGCAGCTCAACGTCGAGCCCGATGACCTCCCCGCCAACGAGGCCTTCGTCCGCCTGCTGGTCGAGGTCCTCACCGATCACGCGGGCGAGCCCGGATTCCCCCCGCGCTGGGCGACGAACAAGAGCCTGGGCGGGACGGACTCCTACGTCTTCAGCGGGTCGGAGACCTTCCGCACCGACTCACGTCCGGCTGTGACGATCTTCACCAGCGCCTGGGACAGGGCCGCTCTGCATCCCCGGACCCCGGGCATGCCCGGAGAGTCGTGGAGCGACCGCGACGTCGTGTCCGTCGACTACGACAACTTCTACCACTCGGCCGGCGATCTACCGGAGAACACGACGGACCGGGAGCCCTGGAACATGGGCTGGTGCGCACGCCTCGGCCTGCTCGGCGCGATGCGCTGGCTGGACGCGATCGACGCGGCTCAGTCGCTGTAGAGAACCGCGTTGTAGGGCGTGTTGACGCCGTAGCCGCCGAGCGACCACACGCGGTTCTGGAAGACGAGCCCCACGGAGTCGTAGCGGACGATGTCGGGCATCGCGTCCTTCGCGGCCGAGGCGATCGGCTTGTTGCCGAAGTTGTAGCCCGGCCCGCCCAGCTCCAGCGGCACCGACCAGTTCGCCCCGTCCGCAGAGCGCCACTGGTAGTTGTAGGTGTTCAGGAAGCCGCCGAAGAGGCGCAGCGCGCCCTCGAAGGAGACCGTGGCGTGCTCCATCATCGGCAGGAACCCGGCGTCCTGCGTCTCGAGCCGCCAGTTCACGCCGTCGCCCGTCGACCAGACGTCGGAGAACTGGATGTAGTTGTAGGGCACGGAGTCGTCGACGACCGACCGACCGCCCACGACGTACATGCGCCCCGCGTGGACGACGAGCGTGTGCTCCTCGCGCCCCTGCCACGGAGCAACGCGCCGGACCCACGTCTTCTGGGAGGTGTCGTAGGACCACACCTCGTTCAGGAAGAGCTGCGTCGGCTTCTGGGTCGGGCTGGCCTTGTGGAAGCCGCCGACGACCCAGAGCTTGCCCGCGAAGGAGGCCATCTCGAGGTTGTTGCGCGGACCCGGTCCCCCCTGGGCGGAGGCGTTCGCCGTCTCGCGCGTCCAGCTGGTCCCGTTGGCCGAGGACCAGAGGTCGCTCAGGTCCTGCCCGCTCGCCGAGCCGAAGCCGACCCAGAGACGCCCCGCGTGGGCGACGACTCCGGCTTCGTCGCGCGGCGAGAAGCGATTCTGGGCGCCGGCGTCGCTCGCGAGCAACCGGGTCCACTTCTGGCCGTCGAAACGGTGGACGTCGTTGAGCGAGCTCGGGCTCGTCAAGGACCTCCCACCGATGAGGTACATGGCATTGCCGAGGACGGCGGCACCGTGACCCGTGCGCGAGGACCAGCTCACCGACCGCGTGTCCGCGATCCACTGGTGACCCCGGTTCGCGCCGATGGTGTTCGACAGACGGAAAGTGCCGGCCCCGTCCACCGTGACGACCTGGAGGTAGGCCGACCGCGGAACCAGCGTGACCGGGAAGGACACCACCGTGTCGCCGGCGAGATCGAGCGGGAGCTTGTAGCCGCTGACGGCGCCCGAGACCACGAGCTCGCCACCGGCGACCGGGACACCGGGCAGCGCGGCATCGGTCCCGACGAAGAGCGCGCAGAACTGGCCCGGTCCCGCGTTCACGGAGACGACGACGGAGCCACCGGCGCGCAGGGCGCCCTGGGCGCTGAGCACGGGCGCTCCCGAGCCGCTGCCCGGAGCACAGTCGAGCCACTCGAGGTCGGCGGAGCCGGCCGCGTGGACCGCTCCCGCAAGAGAGGCGGCGACGAGGGCGAAGAGGGCGGCGCGCGGGCCGCGGGTGCAGATTCTCACCATGGTGCAGATCACTCCGAGGTTTCTCCTGGCCCGAAGGCCGCGGCGCTTCTCGGAGGACCGGATGATGGGGCTTGACCGGAACCCTGACAAGCTGCGCTCCGTGCGAAAGCCTTACGAGGGGGCCTCAGGACCCCATCGCGCGGGCCACCCCCCCCGCGAGGCCCAGGAGCAGGATGGGCACCAGGAGCGCGAGCATCCTCCCGCGTGGAGCCGTCCGCCCGGCGCTCCCGATATCCACCAGGAGGGGCGTCCAGAGCATCGCCAGGACGAGCGCCAGACCCAGGTTCGCTTCGACCCGGGCACGGGACGCGATCATGAAGACGAGGTGCAGGCTGGGTATGCACAGGAGGAGGAGGGGCAGTGCCCCGAGCGTTCGGGCCAGGGCGGGCCAGGGACGGGTCTTCTTGTCCGGGACGGCGCTCTCCAGGGCCAGCATGGACAGGAGCCCCCCGAGGGTGGGCAGGACGAGGACGTGGCTCGCCCCGGGTGCGCTACTCGCAATAGGTACGCAGAGCGCGCAAGTAACGAGGAGGGCGACCGCGCACACTTGCCGGCGCCCGCGCTCGGTCTTTCCGGCGCTCGCCGCCAGAAACCAGCCCGTGCCGCACGCGAGCGCGAGGTACGCGAGCGTACCGCTGAGCGCGTTGCCGCCCGCTTCCCGGCTCGCACCGGCGAGCTCGACGATCGCGTGAGCGAGCGCGCCTAGGGCACTCACCCCATAACCGACCGCGAGCCCGGCCGCGGCGACGACGAGCGCGAGCTTCCCGGCGGCGAGCGCGAGCTCTCGCGCACGCCAGCCCTCTCGCCGGATCCTGTAGCCGACGAGCGCGACGCAACCGAGGCCCGCGAGGAGCGCGATCGGGAGCGAGAACGCCGTCGAATAGTGCACGAAGACGTAGCCGAGCAGCGTGAAGAAGACCGCGTCTCCATGGGTGCTTCCCGGCAGCTCGAGCTCGCCGAAGTGCCGCGCGATCTCGAGGGCGTTCGCGCCGATGTGGACGAGGCTCGCCCGCGAGAGCCGCTCCAGCGTGTCGCTCGGCTGGTGGTAGACGGTCGAGCCGCAGCACAACGCGAAGTTGAGCCCCGCGAGCCCTCGGTCGCGAAAGGGGCTGAAGTCGGTGTCGTTGGGCATGCGGTCGTAGACCGCCTTGCCGAGCGAGCTCCCGACCGGGTGCGCACAGGCTCGCGCGAACTCCGCCACGGCCCACGCGTTCGCCGGGCCCGTCTCGAACAGGACCGGCGGGCCGGCGTTCCCGATCGCGTCGAAGTTGAAGACGAGCGCGACCTCGGACGCCGCCGGGTGCTCCTCGACGAACGCCTCGGCTCCGAGGAGTCCCAGCTCCTCGGCGTCCGAGAACAGGAACAAGACGTCGCGCGAGAGCTGCGGTGAGCTCCGGAGCACGCGCAAGACCTCCAGCATGGCCGCGACCGCCGCCCCGTCGTCCCCGGCCCCCGGCGTCTCGGGGCGCGAGTCGTAGTGGACCGCGAACAGGATCACCGGGCCACCGTCCCGCCCGGACAGGCGGGCGAGGACGTTCTTCACGGGGACTCCGCCGCGAGTGACGGCCTGGACCTCGGGCTCGAGCTCGAGCGCGCGGACCGCGCTCACGATGTGCTCACGCACGCGCGTGTTGTGCGCGGAGCCCGCGGGCCGCGACGCGGCGGCGATCAGCGCGAGGTGTTCCGCCGCGCGACGCGGGGAGAGCTCCCCCGAATCCTCCCCGATCGGACCGCGCGGCGGGAGGAAGGTCGTGAGAACTCCAGCCGCGAGCAGGAAGAAGTACAGCGCGAGTCGGGCCACGAGTGGATCCCAGCGGATCTTCGCGACGCGTGCAAGCTCTCGCGGGAGACCTCCGAGAGGCGTACCGTCGGAGCGAGGACCGTCCCGTGGAGCCGCTGCGCATCAACGCGAACCTCGTGATCCCGCCCGACGAGCTCAGGGCCCGCGCCGTCCGGAGCAGCGGTCCAGGCGGCCAGAACGTGAACAAGGTCGCGACCAAGATCGAGCTACGCTTCTCCGTGGCGAAGAGCCGGGCGCTGGGCGAGCGCCGCAAGTCGATCCTCTTTCGCCGCCTGGCACGCCGGCTCACAGCCGAGGGCGAGCTCCTCGTTCGCGCATCGCGCCACCGCGAGCGCGCCCGCAACCTCGCCGACGCCCGCGAGCGCCTTGCCGAGACGCTGCGGGAGGCGCTGCGACCGGAGAAGAAGCGCGTCCCGACGAAGCCGACCCGGGCCTCGAAGCGGCGCCGCCTGGACGAGACGCGCCGCCGCTCCGAGGTGAAGCGGCGGCGCGGTTCGACCGAGTGAAGGCGAGGCTCAGAGGATATTGAGCAGTCCGGTCCCGGCGCTGTTGGCGTTCAGGGTGTCCGGGGCCGCCCGGTAGTTGACGTCGACCGAGAACGAGGTCTTCCAGGGCAGCGGGGTCGAATCGGCAACGACGCCCAGGGCCACGGCCGCGAAGCCGCGCGCAGTTTCGGTCAGCGTGCGGTCCCCGAGCATCTCGATCAGGGGAGCGATCGAGCGCGCATCGCCGATGAAGCCGAGCGCGGAGACGATCGAGGCCTGTGAGGCGAGCGATCGAGCGTTCTTCAGCATCTCGAGCAGGTCCGGAACGATCGTCTTGTCGCCCAGGAGGCCCAGTGCGATCGCCGCCTGCTTCAAGAGCTCGGGGCGATACTGGCTCTCGCGCACGACCTCTGCGATCGGCTCCGCCGAGCGCAGCTCCCCGAGCAACCCGAGGCCGAGCGCCACCATGCCGCGCGCCTCGTCGACGCGCGAGCGTTTGAGCTTCGAGAGGAAGACTGCCTGCGAGTCGAGGTCGCCGACGAGTCCCACGGCGATCGCGAGCGCTCCGACGTCCTCCGGGCTCTTCGCTTCCTCGAACGCATCGCGCAGCGCACGCAGGACGTCCTGCGAGGGATTGCCTTGCTCGCTCATCGCGTGGCCCATGACGGCGAGGCCCATGGCGGACCAGCGACGGGCCGACCCCGTCCCGCGCCCGAGCGAGCGGAAGAGCTCCTTCTGCACCTGCTTCCGTCCCGCAGTCGGATCGCCGTCGCCCGGGCGCGCTCCGACCTGACCGAGTGCCAGCCGCGCGAAGGCCTTGGTCTGCGCGTCGGGCGCCTTGTCGATCGTGCGCACGAGGACGTCGCGAACGTCGGCGTCGACGCCGCCCTCGTCGCAGTTGCCCAGCCCGCCCAGCGCGAGCACGGCGCTCTGGCGCAAGACCTCCTCGTCGCGCGTCCGCTTCGAGAGCAGCGCGACGAGCTCGGCGGCGAGGGACTCGCGCAGCGCGTGGTCGGAACGGTCGAGCAGGCGGACTGCGCTGCGCGGAGCGTGGGAGCGCGCGAGGAGGTCGGCCCTCTCGTCGCGGAAGCACTCGAGGAGCCAGCCGACCTGCCCCGCGCGGCCGCTCGTGGGTCCCCCGTCGAGGGTCCCGATGCCGTCGAGCGGCACGAGTCCCATGGCCAGGACGCAGGCTACCCCGACGTCCTGCATCGACGAGCCCTCGTCGCTCGCCCGCGCCAGCACCTCGACGATTCTGCGACGGAGAGCCTCGTCGCCGGTTCGTTCGCCGACCATTCCGAGCCCGTAGGCGGCGAAGGCGCGCGTGCGTGTCGCGACGCTCGCCTTGCCGGCGGCGCGTCGCCCGACATCCGTGTCGAGCAAGAGCCCCTCGAGCACCTCCGCGGAATCGTCGTGCCCGAGGATCCCGAGCGCGAGCGCGGCGGTCTCCCGGATCTCCTGGTTCGAGTCGTCGAGGAAGCCCGCGATGATCGCCTGGAACTCCGACTGCCCGGACTCCTTGCGCGCGTCGCCGATCTTCGCCAACGCGACGAGGCAGCCGGTCACGATGTCGTTGTTCGTCTCACTCTCGAGTGCGGCCAGCAGGGCGGGCACGGCCTCGTCGCGGATCTGGCGCGGGCTCGGGCGGTAGATGTCGCGGCTCGGGATGCGTTCGCCCATCCCGAGGTTGAAGTCGGGGCCCCCGGTCTCGGTGCCGACCGAGTGGAGCCGGTCCTTGAGGTTCAGGAACGGGTCCTTGTTGAAGTCCCACCAGTAGCTCCAGAGGGAGTAGTCGGGGCCGGTGATCCCATGGCCGGCGCCGGTGACGGTTCCGTCCACCGGGCCCGGGTTCCTAGGATCGCCGCCCGTCCACTCCCCGGCGGGGCCGTCGCCGCCCGGAGGTTGGGGTGAGACGCCGTCCGGTCCGCCCGGACCCACTGGCCCGACCGGGCCCCCGCCCCCGCCTCCTCCGCCGCCCCCACCGGGCGGGACCGTGTCACGCGGTCCGTTGTAGGTTCCCCCGTGGGCCCATCCCAAACCGCACAGGACCACGGCGCTCGCGCATGCGACGCCCGCGGTCGAGATCGTCTTCCACATACCTCGTCCTCGGTTGGCGCACGCGTTCGAGCGGGGCAAGTGCAATGCCCGTGCCGGTGCGGGGCAGAGGAGCCGTGGGCGTGCCCTGCTTCGCTTCGCGCTTCGCTCGCGTAACGCTCGGGTTCCCCGGGGCACACGAGCCTCGGACAGAGTCGCAGAGCCTTCTAGCGCTTCCGCAGGACCCGATGCGCTCCCTGGCGAATGGTGACTCCGCGGGCGTCGAAGTACTCGAGCAGCGGGATCAAGAACTTCCGCGTCGTCCCCAGCTCGTCGCGCAGCTCCGGGATCTCGAGATGACCGTGACGCTCGAAGCTCGCGACCAGGGCCTCGCGGGCGCGCTCGACCGCCGACGCCGCGAGATACAGATCCCCCCCCACGTGGACCACGCGCTCCTCGTCGACGAGGTGGTCGAGCACCGGGTCGACCTCGCTCTTCTCGCGCCCCAGTGCGGCCGGGAGGTCCGCGCGCGGCGGCGGCTGGAACGGCGCCTGCTCGAGCCTCGCCAGGACCGCCTCGGCCAGGGCGTGGACCTCGGGCGCTAGCTCGCTCGCCCGCGAGAGCGGCCGCACGCGCCCGCCGGACTGGAGCTCGACCTCGCCCGTGTCGCGCAGCTCCTCCAGCAGCGACTGGAGGAAGGACGCCTCGAAGCCCGTCGCTGCGCGCAGCTCGCGCACGTCCACGACCCGGCGCATGGGGTTCTCGGCGAACCAGGCGTCGACGGTACCGCGCAGCTTCGTCAACGAGGCCTCGAGCCGGTCGACGTGCAGGTAGCGGCCCGACTCGCCCGGCGAGACCACGCGGCCGTCGGCCACGAGCTCGTCGAGGAAACGGTTGACCTCCGCGCGCGAGCGCTTGATCGCGGTCGTGAGCTCGTCGGGCGCGAACGACTCCGTACCGCGCCGCGCGAGGATGGACTCGAGCAGCGCAGCGGGCGTGCCGAGGCTCTCCTCCTGGTGTGCCAGCTCGTCGAGGACGAAGCCGCGAAAGCGCTTGAGCCGGTAGCGGCTCTCCTCGAGGACGACGCCGCCCCCGAGCGTGATTGCCGGCGAGAGCAGGCGCAACACGAAGCGGTCGCCGGGCGCGCACACGACCGGCTCGGCGAGCCGCACCTGGACGAGCCCGGTCGCGCCGGGACCGAGCTCCTCGGCGTCGAGCAGGATCAGCTCGCCGGGGACGTCGGCCGTCCCCGTGTGGAGCCGGACCGCGATCCGGTTCTCGATCGGTCGCGAGATCGACTCGAGCGCCGTGAGCCGCGCCCCGACCATGCGCACGGGGGAGAAGAAGCTCGGCGTCGCCGCGACCTGCCCGCGCTCGACGCGCTCGTGCTCGACGTCGGTCAGGTTGAGGGCGCTCGAGTGGCCCGCTCGCGCTCGATCGGTCGTCTGTCCGTAGGCCTGGATCCCCCGCACCTTGCCGCGCAGGGCGCCCGGGACGACCTCGATCGCGTCGCCCACCGCCACCTCGCCGGCGACCGGAATGCCGGTGACCACGGTCCCGAAGCCGCGCACCGTGAAGACGCGCTGGATCGGCATGCGAAAGACGCCCTCGGAGGAGCGCGGCGGCGTGGCGCCCGCCATCTCGAGGAGCTGCGCGCGAAACTCGTCGAGGCCCGTTCCGGTGATGGCGGAGACCGGGAGCACCGGCGCGCCCTCCAGGAACGTCCCTTCCACGAGCTCGGCCACGTCCTCCATCGCGAGCTCGGCGACGTCTTCATCGACCGCGTCGATCTTGGTCAGCGCGACGAAACCGCGCGAGACGCCGAGGAGCTCCATGATCGCAAGGTGCTCGCGCGTCTGCGGCATCACGCCGTCGTCGGCAGCGACGACCAGCACGACGAGGTCGATCCCCGTCGCGCCGGCCACCATGTTCCGGATGAAGCGCTCGTGGCCGGGCACGTCGATGATTCCGACCAGGCGGCCGTCCGCGAGCGGCAGACGCGCGAAGCCGAGGTCGATCGTCAGCCCGCGCTCCTGCTCCTCCTTGAGCCGGTCCGGGTCGATGTCGGTCAGCGCCTTGACCAGGGTCGACTTGCCGTGGTCGATGTGGCCGGCGGTGCCGATGACGATGGGCTGGATGTCCACGGCCGGGCAAGTCTACGCGGGCGTCGACGGCCCCTGCTATCCTCGCCGGTCGTGCCGGAAGATCTCCCGTTCAACACGCTGCGCCCCTGGCTCCTCGAGACCTTCGGCCGTCCGGTGCACCGGGTCGCCCTCGACGCCGGGTCGACCTGTCCCAACCGGGACGGCGCGAAGGGCTTCGGCGGCTGCGTCTACTGCGACGTCGAGGGGTCGGGGACGGGAGCGCTGCGCACCGGAGCCGCGCTCGCAGCCCAGCTCGAGGCGGGGATCGCCCGCGTCTCGCGCCGGGACACGGGAGCGGGCGTGATCGCCTACTTCCAGTCCTACTCGAACACCTACGTGGAGCAGGAACGGCTGCGCGAGGTGCTGGCCGTGGTCCAGCCGCACCTCGGGGATCCGGTCGTGTGCGTGAGCGTCGCGACGCGGCCCGACACCCTCCCCGACTGGGCCCTCTCCGAGCTCTCCCGGCTCGCCGAGCGAGTGCCGGTCTGGGTCGAGCTCGGCCTCGAAGCCGCCTCGGACCGGGTCCTGGAAGAGATCCGCCGCTTCCACACCGTGGCCGACTTCGAGGACGCCGTGGAGCGCGCGCACGCGGCCGGGCTAGGCGTCGTCGGCCACGCGATCCTGGGCCTCCCCGGCGACGGTCGCGACGGAGCACGCCGTACGGCGGACGCGCTGGCCCGGAGCGGCGTCACCGGCGTCAAGGTCCACAACCTGATGGTCCTGCGCCGCACCCAGCTCGAGAAGGCATGGAACGCAGGCGAGCTCGAGGTCCTGGACGTCGACACCTACGTCGAGTGGCTCGCAGACTTCGTCGAGCGACTCGCGCCCGATCAAGTGCTCCATCGCCTGACGGGCGACGCGCCGGCGGCCGAACGCCTGGCGCCGAACTGGCAGGTGCACAAGAACGAGGTGCGCGAGCGCCTCGCGGCCGAGCTCGGCAGCCGGGGCACGCGCCAGGGCGGGCGCACCGCGACGACTCACGCGTCGGGCAGGTAGAGGATCCGATCGCAGCTCGGGCACTGGATCAGGTCGATGCCGCGCGAGAGCTTCACGAAGACGTTGGGCGGGACCTCCATGAAGCACTCCTGACAGGTGCGGCCCTCGAGCATCGCGAGCGCGATGCCCTCGCGGGCCTGCAGGAGGCGCTCGTAGGTCGTGAGGACGTCGGCCTCGACATCCGCGCCGAGGCGCGCCTTGCGCTCGGCCTGCAGCGCCTCGAGCTTCTTCGACGCATCGCCCACCTCGCGATCGACGTTTCCGGAGAGCTCGGCGAAGGTCGCCTCCTCCGCAGCGACCTCCGCGCGCAGGGCCGTCGCCCGGCTCTCGAGCTCGTCGGCCTGCTCGACGAACCGGAGGCCCTCCTCCTCCGCTTCGCTGATCGAGCGCCGGAGCGACTGGCGCTCGTGCTGGAAGGCCGCCAGCAGGGCCGCGTCGCCGCGCGTCTTGTTCGACTCGGTCTCGACCTTCCGCATCCGCTGGCGCTGGATGGTCGTGTCGTCCTCGATCTCCTTGATCTTCGTGCGAAGCGTCGAGAGCTCTTTCTCGACGTCCTCGCAGCGAGCGATCTTCGAGTCGATCTCCGCGCGCCTCTGGGCTCGCTCCGACGGCAACCGCTTGAGCTCTCGGCTCACGCGGAATATGTCGAGATCGAGATCTTGGATGCCCCGCAGCGCGCGAAGTACGTCGTGCATGCTCCCCTGACCGAGCGCCATTCGAGCCGGAGAGTGTAGCGGCGAGTGCCCCCCGCAGAAAGGGCGGGGGGACCCTTCGCTCAGTTCAGCGGGCCGATCGCCTCGGCCTCGAGCTTGTCCTCGGGGACCGAGCCGTCGAGGAAAGTGGCGAGCTGACGCGCACGAACGGGGTGGCGGAGCTTGCGGACCGCCTTGGCCTCGATCTGGCGGACCCGCTCGCGGGTCACCCGGAAGATCCGGCCGACCTCCTCGAGGGTGTAGGTGTATCCGTCCCCGATCCCATACCGGAGCTTGATGATCTCCCGCTCGCGGAAGGTCAGGGTCGAGAGCACCTCGTTGATGCGCTCCTTCAGCATCTCGTGGCCGGCGGCCATGACGGGGCTCTCGGCCGACTCGTCCTCGATGAAGTCGCCGAAATAGCTGTCGTCGGACTCCCCGATGGGCCGGTCCAGGCTGATCGGGTGCTTGCTGATCTTCAGGACGCGCTTGGCCTCGTCGACCGTGATTCCAGTGGCCTCGGCCACCTCCTCGACGGAGGGCTCCCGGTCCTTGGCCTGGATCAGCTTCTTGGTGACGTTCCGGAGCTTGCTCATCGTCTCGATCATGTGGACCGGGATGCGGATCGTCCGCGCCTGGTCGGCGATCGAGCGCGTGATGGCCTGGCGGATCCACCACGTGGCATAGGTCGAGAACTTGTAGCCGCGACGGTACTCGTACTTCTCCACGGCCTTCATCAGGCCGGTGTTGCCCTCCTGGATGAGGTCGAGGAACGAGAGCCCGCGGTTCCGGTACTTCTTCGCGATCGAGACGACGAGGCGCAGGTTGCCGCTCGAGAGCTGGCGCTTGGCCTCCTCGTACTCCTCGTGATGGAGCCGGATCTGGTCGATGCGGCGCTTGAGGCGCGGGGCGGGCTCGAGCGAGATGAGCTCGAGCTCCTGGAGCCTCTCCGCGAGCTCGCGACCGGCCGCGGTCTTCTGCTTGCCGTTCCCTTTCAGAGCTGCGTACCGCCGCTCGATCGAGCGCGTCTCGCGGTAGTGCTCCTCGAGCTCCTCGATGTAGGGGCGCACCTTCTTGACCTGGAGGTGACACTCCTCGATCAGGATCACGAGCTTCCGGCGCAGGTTCTGGATCTTGGCCAGCTGCTCGGAGTGCTTCGCCTTCGTGATCTTCGGGTCGAGGAGCGGCCTGTACTCCTCGCGGATGCGTCCGATGAGCCGCTGGATCGTCGAGACGTTGACGGGCAGGCGCCGGGCGAGGAACGGCTTGCCGAGCGTCTCGACGATCTTCGGGTCGTCGTCGGGCTTGGGGTTCGGGTTGACCTTGAGCGTGCGGTCGAACGCGAGCTCGCCGCGCTGTACGCACTCGAGGGTCGCGAGCGAGGTCTCCATGCACAGGCCGCTGCCCATGCACTTCTTCCGGAAGCGCTTGCGCGTGATCTCGATCGTCTTGGCGAGGAAGATCTCCTGTTCCCGCGTGAGCAGCGGGATCTCCCCCATCTGGGTCAGGTACATCCGCACCGGGTCGTCGATCTTCTCCGGCATGACCCCGCGAACGAGCTCGGTCGCGGGCACGCGCGCCGGCTTGCCCACCGGCGCGGGCTTCTCCGGCAGCGGAGTGATGGTGGCATCACCCTCGTCGACCACCTCGATCCCGTGGTCCTCGAGCGCCATGAACACCTGGTCCATGCTGTCCGGAGGAATGAACTGGTCCTCCATCAGGCGGCTCATCTCCGTGTAGGAGAGAAACCCCTTCCGGCGGCCTTCGTCGACCAAGAGCTTGATGGTTTCCTCGATCCGTTCGGACATGGTTGCCTCTTTGTTCAAGCTCCTCTTGCGCCAGCACCGGCCCGTTCGCGGGCGGTCTTCCAGATGTCCAGGAGAGCCCTCGACCGAGCCTCGTCGTCGGGGGCACTTTCGTAGATGGTCTTCGTCTCGGCGATCGCGCGTTCCGCGGCGATCTGTTTCAAGCGCCGTGCCGCGCCCTCGGCGACCTGGAAGGTCGTCTCGGCCCGCCCGGCGCGCTCGGCCAGAGGAACGACGCGATCGCGCGCAGGATGTTCCCCGAGCTCGGTCAGGACCCGCGACGCATCGATCGGGGCCTCGTCGTCGGTAGTCTCGTACAGCTCCAGGACGATGCGCAGGATCTCGGCGATCTCGGGGTCGGGACTGCGCCCGAACCACTCGTGCACGATAGGGATCACGCTGTTGTCCAGGAGGACGGCGCCGGTCAGGTCGCCGAAGGCCTCGAGCTCGAGCCGGCCCACGAGGTCCAGCTCCTCGGGGCGGACGGGCGCCGGCTTGCGGGTGGGCTCCGGCGGCGTCGGTGCCCCGCGCCGACCGAGCCCGTGCGACTGCTGGCGCACGGCTTCGGCGGGGAGCTCGAGGCGCTCGGCCAGCGAGGCGATCGACGCCTCGCGGTGAACCGGCTTGGGCAGCGCCTGGATCAGGCGCAGGATCTCGTCGACGCCCTCGGAGAGCGCCACGTCGCTCCGGCCCGCGAGGCCGCCCACCGCGAAGTCGAGCCAGGGCTCGGCCGCGCCGACGAGCTCGCGAAACGCGTCCGCACCGCGCTCGAGCAGGAGGTCGCACGGATCCGCGCCCGACGGCAGGCGCAGCACGTCGATCTCGATCGGAAGGGCGAGCAGCCCGGCCAGGGCTCGCAGGCTGGCCTTGCGACCGGCCTCGTCCCCGTCGAAGACCAGGGTCACGCGCCGGGCGCCCGTGCGGCGCACCAGGGCGGCGTGCTCCTCGGTCGTGGAGGTCCCGAGCACGGCCACGACGTTCCGGACCCCGACCTGGTGCGCGGCCATCACGTCCGTGTAGCCCTCGACCAGGATCAGGTGCCGCTCGCGCCGTGCACCTTCCATGGCGCGGTCGAGCCCGTAGACCAGCCGCCCCTTCTTGAACACGGGCGTTTCCGACGTGTTCACGTACTTGGGCCCCTCCGAGTCGTCGGAGAGCTTGCGACCCCCGAAGCCGACGGTGCGTCCGCGCGGGTCGCGGATCGGGATCATCAGCCGACCGCGGAAGAAGTCGTAGGTGCGTCCCTCGGACTGGCGGACCAGCCCGGCCGCCACCGAGGCCTCGAGCGCTTCCTTGCCCGAACGCCGCGCCAGCTCGGTGAGCGGGCTCCCCTGTTCCGGTACGAACCCCAGCCCGAAGGCGTCCGCCGTCTCGGCCGTGATCCCGCGCCGCTGGAGGTAGGAGAGCGCGCGTTGCCCCGTCGGTCCGTTCAGGCACCGGCGGAAAGCCTCCTGCGCCTGCTCCAGCACCGCGTACAGAGCCTGGTACCGCTCGCCGTCGTCGCCGCCGCGCCCCGAGCGCCAGTTGCCGGGGAGCTCGACCCCGGCCTGCGCTGCCAGGAGCTCCAGTGCATCCGAGAAGGCGACCCCGTCGAACTGCTCGACGAAGCTCAGGACATCGCCGCCCGTCCCGCAGGAGCCGTAGCAGTGCCAGGTGCCGCGACGCGGATCGACCTTGAACGAGGGCGTCTTCTCGTCGTGGAAGGGGCAGCAAGCGACCCACAGCGCTCCAGCGCGCTTGAGCTCTCCGACACGTTCGCGAACCGCGTCCTCGATCGGGACGCGGAGCTTCACGGTCTCCACGAGCTGTCGAAAATCCTGGTTCTGCAAGTAGGCTCGGAGGTCGTCACCGCACCCGCGGGTCTCGTACTGGACGGAGACACAGGGGAACCGGGGACGCGGGGGGACGTTTCTTCCCGGGGAAAAGGGGAAGAGTCGGGCGGCGGGGGAATTCGTTAGGTCGAGACGGGGCGTTTCTGAAGGGCGTACTTACGGGCTCGGCACGGACCCGGCGGGGACAGCCGGGATTCGGCAGGGCGGCGGAGCGGGAGATCGGACCCGGAGGGGACCCCGGGATACGGGCTCCCAGGCCCCACCCGGCCGGAACGAGCCGGTAGATAGGAGCTGGAAGGGGTCCCAGGTGCACGCGGAGCGCTTTGGCCGCCGTGGCAAGCTTCTCCGTGACCCGCCGATGAGTCGCGCCGCGCCGCAGGCCCGAGATGGAAAAATATAACACCCTCACGGGCCGAGACAAGCAACTAGGGGCCCCCGAGTGGGTTCATCGGCCCTTACGGAGGTCCCGGGCCGGATGTTGCCCGGCCCATTCCGGAGACCCGGCGAGGAGCCCGAGGTCGTGCTGGGTGAGCGCCTCGGGACGGGCCCGGGGGTCGAGCCCGAGGCGCTCGAGCAGGGCCTCGGCCCGATCGGGCTCCCGGAGCTCGCGGGCGAGGATCGCCCGGAGCCCCTTGCGACGGGTCGAGAAGAGGCGATCCACGAGCGAGTCGAGCCGCGCGAGCTCCTCGCGACCCGGGGGCTCGGCGCGCAGCACGAGGCGCACGACGGCGCTCTCCACGCGCGGCCGGGGCCAGAAGAGCTGGGCCGGCACGCTGCGCAGGATCTCGCTCTCGTAGATCGGCTCGATCCGGGCCGAGAGGGTCCCGCGACGCTTCGAGCCCGGGGCGGCGACGACGCGCTCCGCCACCTCCGTCTGGACCAGCGCCGTGATGCTCTGCGGTGGGCATGCGAGGCGGGTCAGCACGCACAGGAGCGGAGACGCCACCGCGTAGGGCAGGTTGCCGACGGCGTGCCAGGGAGCCCCGCGCTCGTCCAGGCACGCCAGGACCTCGGGCGCCAGGGCATGCTTGCCGTCGAGGACGTCCCCGCCGTGGAACGCGACGTTCTCGAACGGGGCGAGGAAGCGCCGCGAGATCTCGAGCAGGCGTGGATCGATCTCGACCGACAGGAGCTCGACGCCGAGGCTCGCGAGCTCGGCGGTGAGGAAACCGCAGCCCGCGCCCACCTCGAGCGCGAAGTCGCCGGCCGCGAGCTCCGCGTCGCGCGCGATCGCGCGCACCATGTTGTCGTCCAGGAGGAAGTTCTGACCGAGGCGGCGCGAGGGCCGGAACCCCGCTGCGTCCAGCGCGGCGCGGAACTCGCTCCACGGCGGCCTCACCGGCCGGCGCCTTCCGCGAGCCAGCCCAGCGCGTCCGGGGCCCCCTCGCGTGCCGCGAGCTCCTCGAGCAGCGCGCGAGCGTCGGGGCCGAACCGCTCCCCCACCGCTGTCAGGCGGCGGCGGGCCTGGGCGTCCGAGCCCCACTCGCCCGCCATGCGCCAGAAGTAGTCCTCGGCATCCGCTGCGAAACGGGCACCGACGTCGCTGGCACGCGTCTCGCGCGCGAGGGAGAGCGCATTGAAGTCGGCTTGCAGGACCGCCGCGTCGCCCGGGAGCCCGAACGTGGGCATCGCGCGGTAGAGAAAGCTGCCGCCCAGGACCGACGACGCACCCCGCATCCCGGGCACGGTGGCGGAGTCGGTGCGTCCCGGTACGCGGTCCGCGACCCACTCCCAGACGTTCCCCAGCTGGTCGTAGCAGCCGAAAGGCCCGCGCCCGCCCTCGAAGGTCCCCACGGCCGCCGGGCGCTGGAGCGCGAGCTCGAGCGTGTTCGCCACGGAGGTCTGGAAGCGGCTGCCCCAGGGGTAGGGGTGGGCGCGCGGCCCGATCGCGCAATAGAGCCACTCGCTCGCCGTCGGCAGTCGCACGCCGCGGCGCAGGGCGAGCTCCTCGGCCTCGAGCTGGTTGAAACAGGCCGGCCACGAGTCCGGAGAGGGGTCCTCGCCTGTTCCGGGGGCGCGGCCGGACTCGCCGAAGTAGTGCCGCCAGTCCCCCACCGTCGTCTCGTAGAGATCGACGAGCAGCGGGCGATCGACGCCGAACTCGTTGTGCGGCGGCGAGTATCCCGGGAGCGTGCAAGTGCCCGGCGGAACGAACGCCATCCGCTCCAGCTCGTGAAGCGCGCGCGAGACGGCCGGTTCTTCACGACCGCATGCGGCGACGGCCACGAGAAGAAGGCCGAACGCCGCGTACGCAGGTGTCGGGACGCCAGTGGGGGG
>JAJDET010000055.1 GCA_029259655.1 Planctomycetota bacterium | reverse complement strand
CTAGGGCGGTCGGCTCACGAGGGACCGGCGCTGGGGCGCCTTCCTCGCGCGCGCGGGCGTCCGCCCGTGCGCGGAGAGTACGCGACCGCGAGAGAAACGCGCACGACTCACCGCGAGCGCCCGAGGTTCGTCACCCCGCGTGCGACACGCAACTGCGAGGCACCGCGGACCTCGTACTCCGCGGTCAAGCCGTCGTCTCGCGCGGGCGCGATGCCGCGAGCGGAGCGCGTCATGCGCTCCCGCTCGTGAGCCGACCGCCCTAGGCGGTGTCGGCGTGTTTCATGAGGTTTCTTCCGCCCGCCGGAGGCATCGCCGCGGGTACCGCGGCTTCACCGGTGGGTGTCGTGGTGCCCTCGGACGGGTTGCTTTCCACGGGTTGCGGGTGTCGGGGGGTCGGAATGCCTTCGCGATGCTTGCGCGGCGAAGCCCGCGCAAGCGAGGCGTCGACATGCGGGACGTCGGTGGGGGACGTCGCAAAGCGTACTCGCTCGCGGGCTTCGCCGGGCGAGCATCGCGAGGCTGGGGGCCGAAGCGCATGCGGCTCGTCAGCCCGGGTGCGATACGCGACTACGGGCACCACGACCCCCATCCGACCCCTCGTCCGCGACGAGAGCGCAGTGCGGGCACATGCGTTTCGACGGCTGCGAGCAGTGGTACGGGGCCCCCGGCGGTTACTTTCTCCGCCGATGGCGGACCCGGCGACGACCGCGAACGACGACCTCGAGCTCCGATCCACCGGGCCCGAAGACCGCGACGTCCAGGTCGAGCTCTTCAACCGGTGCTTCGACAAGGCCGTGGAGAAGGCCGATCTCGAGTGGCGCTACGACCAGAGCCCCCACGGCGGATCCGTCGGCGTCCTCCTCCGCGCCCCCGACGGGCAGCCCGTCTGCGGGTTCTCGTACTCGCCGCGACGCTTCCTGGTGCGCGGAGACGACTCGACCGCGGCCTCCTGCGGGCAGCAGGGCGACGTGATGACCGACCCGGAGTGGCGCAAGCGCGGCATCGCGAGCCGCGTGGCGAAACACTGCGAGGAAGAGACCCGAAAGCTCGGCTGGCCGATGAACTGGGGCTATCCCAACCGGCGCTCGTGGTCCGTGTTCCTGAAGCTCGGCTGGAACTCCGTCGGGAAGATCCGACCGCTCACGTTCTTCTTCGACACGGCTGCTCGCGCCCGCGCCGAGCGGTTTCGCGACGGTCGACTCGCCGCGCTCCTCCTGCCGCTCGCCGTCAGGCGCTGTGGCTCGCGCCGGGCCGCCGCCGCAGAACGGGCCGGCGGAGACTTCGAGGCGCGTCCCCTGGAGCGCTTCCCCGAGGAGACGACCGAGCTCTCGCGCGCCGTCGAGCCGCGCTTCGACCTCATGGCGCGCCGCGATCCGGAGTTCCTGGAGTGGCGCTACCTCCGCGCACCCTCCGGGCTCCATCGGCCGTTCGGGATCTACCGCGGAGGACGGCTACGGGGCTACGTCGTCTTGCAGGAGCCGCGCGACGGGGTCGGCTGGGTGGTCGACCTGCTCGCGCCCGAGGAAGAGGACGTCGCTGCGTGCATGGCGACGGCGCTCGACGAGCTGGAACGTCGCGGTGCATCGTGCGCGCGCGCGACCGCGGTCGACGGGTCCTGGTGGGCGGAGACGCTGGGTGCGGCGGGCTTCCTCCCGCCCAAACCGGCCAACCACCTCTACGTGTACACGTACCACCTGGCCGAGTCCCATCCCGTGCTCGACGTCGCGGGGGACGCCCGGCGCTGGTACCTGACCGACGGCGACCGGGACGACGATCCGATCGGATGAAGCACCGACTCAAGGAGCTCCTGCGCGCCGCCTACGCCGGCCTCCTGTTCCACACGGGGCTCTGGCGACTCGTCGACCGGATGATGCCGCGGCGGCTCGTGATCCTCTTCGGGCACTGCGTCGACGCACCCGACGTGAACGAGGGGTTGCCCGCCGACATGAAGATGAGGGGAGAGACCCTCACCCGGGTGCTCGGGTTCCTGAAACGTCGCTTCGACCTCCGGACGATCGGCGACGCCGCCCTGGAGCTGCGATCCGGGGCGAACGGCCGGAGTCTCGTCGCGCTGTCGATGGACGACGGCTACCGGGACAACGCGACTCACCTCCTGCCGCTGCTCAGGGAACTCTCGGTGCCCGCCACGATCTTCCTCGAGACGCGGCCCCTCGACGAGCGCCGTGTGAACTGGTCGCACAAGTACTTCTGGCTCCTGGGCCGCGGAGACGTGGAGGACTTCGCGCGGAGCTATCTCCTGCGCTCGAACGACTCCACGGCCTGCGAGGGGCTCCGCCGAGCGCTCGAGGAGGCAGACGCGCTCGAGTACCGGCTCAAGCGAGTGCTCAAGTACGACGCCGAGCCCGAGGACCGCGACCGCGTCGTGGACGAGCTCTTCCGCGAAGCCGGCGGCGACGAGCGCGCGCTCTGCGATCGGATCTACATGACCTGGGACGACGCGCGCCGCCTGCGCGACGCGGGCTGGGAGCTCGGCTGCCACACGGTCTCGCACCCGATCCTCTCCCGGCTCGACGCGGACGGCGCGTACGCCGAGATCGAGGGGGCCGCCGCATCCATGGAGCGCGAGCTCGGCACGCGAGGCACGACGCTGGCCTATCCGTTCGGCCGCCGCTGGGACTACGACGAGGGTTCGCGGGCGGCGGCGGAGCGCTCGGGGTATGCGTTCGCGGTGAACACGCACGCGGCTGCGAACAGCCCGGAGACGGACCCGCACCAGCTGTTCCGGATCGCGATCGACGACGACGTGTCGCTCCCCGTCCTGGTTGCCGAGGCCTGCGGGGGCTTCGACCTCGCGCGCCGCTTCGGGCTCAACCTCTCCGAGTGAACGCCGGCTACTCGTCGATCACGTAGCCCAGGTCCTCGAGGTGGCCGCGCGTCGCGTCGTCCAGCGGAAGCACGGCGCCCGAATCGCCGCCCAGGGAGTCCCTCAGACCGAGGAGCGCACGGCCGAACTCGAGCACGCGCTCCGTCCGCTCTTCCCCGACGGGCATCGGCGCGAGCTCGCGTGGGTCGGCGTCCAGATCGAAGGAGAGCTCCACCGCGTCCTCCGCCCAGTCGTCGGGGTCCGGACGGCGCAGCCCGACGATCGTCTTCGTGTCGCCGTCGCGCAGGGCCAGACCGGAGATCAGGTTGTCGACCTGCGCGAAGAGGGGGCGCGGCTCGAGCTCGCCGAGCAAGCTCCTGCCCTGCACGCCCGCGGGAACCGGGATGTCGAGCGCGTCGAGGATCGTCGGCGCGACGTCGGCGATCGACACGAGGTCGCTCGAGCGGAGCGCGGTGCGTCCGGGGATTCGCACGATGAGCGGGACCCGCAGGAGCTCCTCGTACAGGGAGCGTCCGTGCCCGATGGTGCCGTGCTCTCCGATCTCCTCGCCGTGATCGGCGGTGACCACGACGATCGTGTCGCGCTCGAGCCCCAGCCGCTCGAGCGTGTCGAGCAGGAGACCGATGGCCTCGTCGGCGCAGCGCAGCGTGCCGTCGTAGAGCTCGAAGAGCCGCCGCCGTTCCTCGTCGGACGGCGTCGCGCGCGTGTTTCGCAGTCTGTGCAGGGCCGCGTCCGCGGCGGACTCCGGCTCGAACCCGAGCTCGAGCATGTGCTCGGCCGGGGGGTGGAACTGGTGGACCTGGAAGGTGTGGAAGAAGAGCAGGAAGGAGGCGTCGGCGTTCCGCTCGATCCACTCGACCACCGAGTGCATCGCGTTGTCCCGGAGCAGCGCGAGGTCGCGGTGGGGGCGGTTGACGAACGCCGTCTCGACCCCGGGCGACTCGAGGTCGAGCAGCGGATCGACGGTTCCGTAGCGCTCGAAGCCGCGAGCAAAGCCGAACACCGGGTCGACGAAGCCGCCGCCGGTGAAGGCGCCCGTCCTCCAGCCGCGCTCGTGGAGGAGCTCGGACAGGAGGTGGCTGCGAACCGTGTCGATCCGGTGACCGGGGCGCTGGACCCCGTGCACGCCCGGGAGCTGGCCCGTGAGCAGGCTGACGTGCGAGGGGAGCGTGTAGGGAGCGGTCGACCAGGCTCGATCGAAGACGAGCGCCGTCTCGGCCAGGGCGTCGAGGCGGGGCGTCACGCTCGGGTTCCCACCGTAGGTGCCTATTCGGTCGGCGCGCAGGGTGTCGATCGAGATCAGGACGACGTTGGGTCCCGGTCGCTCGCGCTTCGCCGGAACGATGCGGGGGTCCCCGAAGGCCGCGATGAGGGGTCTCGCGGGCCACGTGTTCGCGCGCAGGCGGAGCTCCACTTCACGGCCGCGGAAGCCGGCCGGCACGTCCGCGACCGCGCGCATCCAGCGCCCCTCGGTTGCCGAGCGGCTCTCGAGCTCCTCTTCGACCAGCAGCAGGGTGCGATCCGGTGCGGCGACCGTGACCGAGAGGAGTGCCGTCGAACCCTCCGGTGCGAAGTCCTGCGGGATCAACCCGAGCCAGACCTCGAACCGGCTCTCGCCCTCGGGCACTCGGGTGCGGATGCGAACTTCCTCGTCAGGGAGCAGCGCGAATCCCGGGCGCATGACCTCGCCGATCGTCAGCGGGCCCTGGAGAACGCCTTGTTCCTCGTTCGGGTCACGGCAGGACGCGCGCAAGAGGTCGACGGGTGCGGCCTCCGCGAGCAGCACGTCCGTCCAGACTGCGCGCACACCCTGTTGCACCGGGCGCAGGTCGAGCTCGAGGATCAAGGCCAGGGCGCGCGTGTCCGGACCGATGCGCACGAACAGCGCGCTCTCGCGAGGCTGCCCGTCGCCGTAGAGCGCCGGTCCGCTCGTCTCGAGGATCAGCGCGTCGACGAGGTCCGCGTAGGCGAAGCGCGCCGGCCGCCGGCGCAGCTCGAGCAAGCGGAGGCGAGCCTGCTTCCGGCCGTGGCCGGGCAAGACCCCTTCGAGGTCCGCCAGCGCGGAGAAGCGCACGAGCGTGCCCGGCTCGACGTCCTCGACGAGCGTGCCCCAGGCCCCCGAGACGCCGTCGAGCTCGAGCACGCCGCGCTCGGCCCGGGCGCCGCGCTCGAAGGCCTCGCGGTCCGACTCCGTCGCCGGACGCTCGAGGTTCTCCAGCGGCGACCAGGCGTCGAGGTCCCCTCCGCGCAGGAAGACGCGCGGCCGGATCTCTCGACCCGCCGCGGGGGAGAAGGAGACACGAGCCGGATCGCTTGCGAGCTCGACCAATCGCACGTCGCGCGCGCCCTCGCTCCCGCAGGACGCCGGTGCGATGGCGAGGAGAGCACAGAGGGCGAGCCGGGGAAGCGACGCTAGAAGGGGCAAATCACCTGTGGGCCCTCGTTCGCGAGGAGGGCCTGAAAGAAGAGGAAGCCCACCACGAGGACCACGGGGGCGACGATCCCCATCCAGGCCCAGCTCTCGTCGGCGAAACGGCGCATCGGACGGTCTCGGGTGCAGTGTATCGCCCCTCCGGGGTTGAGTCTCGGTGGGCTACCGCCAGACTGATCGCGCCGGCGCCACGCCGGATGGAGGACCTCGAATGGCTCACGTGTTCTTCGCTGCATTGGCGGCCGGCTTTCTCGCCGTGGGCGGCCTTGCGCTCCTCTGGCCGCCGGCTCTCTGGAGCCTCGTGTTCCTGGTGCCCTTGTTCCTCCTGGGGCTCCGGGACTACCTCCAGGAAGGGCGGGCCGTGCTCCGGAACTTCCCCGTGATCGGGCACTTCCGCTACCTGCTCGAGATGATCCGGCCGGAGATCAACCAGTACTTCATCGAGTCCAACACGGACGGCACGCCCTTCGACCGGAACCTTCGTTCGCTCGCGTACAGCCGCGCCAAGCGCGAGCTCCAGACAATGCCGTTCGGGACCCAGATCGACGTCTACAAGCCGGGGTACGAGTGGATCAATCACTCGCTGGCGGCCCGGCCGGCCGTGGGTGAGCCCCCGCGCATCACGATCGGGGAAGGGCGCTGCGCGCAGCCTTACTCGGCGTCGCTCCTGAACGTCTCGGCCATGAGCTTCGGCGCGCTCTCCGGTGCGGCGATCCGCGCGCTGAACGGCGGGGCGAAGGGCGGCTGCTTCTTCCACAACACGGGGGAGGGCTCGGTCAGCCCGCACCACCTGGAGCCGGGCGGTGACCTCGTGTGGCAGGTCGGGACGGGGTACTTCGGCTGTCGGGAGAAGGACGGGCGCTTCTCACGCGAGCGGTTCGCGGATCGGGCGAACCACGAGAACGTGAAGATGATCGAGCTCAAGCTCTCCCAGGGCGCGAAGCCGGGGCACGGCGGCATCCTGCCCGCGGCCAAGATCACGCCCGAGATCGCCGAGATCCGGGGCGTCCCGCTGGACCAGGACGTCATCTCGCCCCCGGCTCACTCGGCCTTCGAGGGTCCGCGCGGGATGCTCGAGCTGCTCGCCGAGCTGCGCGAGCTCTCGGGGGGGAAGCCCGCCGGCATCAAGCTCTGCCTGGGCGGACCGGAGGAGTTCCTCGGTCTCTGCCGCGCCATGCGCGAGACGGGCCTCGTGCCGGACTTCATCACGGTCGACGGCGGCGAGGGCGGAACGGGCGCGGCACCGCTCGAGTTCTCGGACTCGGTCGGGACGCCGCTGACCGACGGCCTGATCCTGGTGCACAACGCGCTCGTGGGTTTCGATCTCAGGCGCGAGGTGAAGGTGATCGCCGCAGGCAAGATCCTGACAGGGTTCCACATGGCGGCGCGGCTGGCGATCGGCGCGGATCTGTGCAGCGCGGCACGGGCGTTCATGTTCGCGCTCGGCTGCATCCAGGCTCGGCGCTGCAATGCGAACGTGTGCCCCGTCGGCGTGGCCACGCAGGACGCGGGGCTGGAGCGGGGGCTGGTCGTGGAGGACAAGGCCCAGCGTGTCCAGGAGTTCCACGAGGAGACCCTGGACGCGTTGCTCGAGATCCTGGGCGCCGCGGGGATCGAGCACCCCGACGACCTGCGACCCTGGCACGTCAACCGGCGGGTCTCTTACACCGAGGTGAAGGGGTACGACCGGATCTACCAGTACCTCGAGCCGGGGGACCTGCTCGAGCCGCCCTATCCGGGCCGCTACGCCGAGTGGATCGAGCGAGCGTCGTCCGAGCGCTTCGGCTACGCCCCGACGGTGTAGCCGCCCGCGCCGGGTCTCAGACCGTCGGCGAGGACTGAGCGAGCGTCTCCGCGCTGCTCACGCCGACGTGGTAGATGAACGGCGCTACGTCGTCGCCTTCGAAGAAGAAGATCAGGAAGACGAGGACGGCGATGGCGAGGACCATCGGGAGGACGATCCAGACCCAGTTCTCCTTGAGGAAGCGCCCCATATCAGAAGACCTCGTAGGTGAAGGGGGAGACCGTGTCGTCGCCTCCGCTGAAGACGAGCACGGCCACGGCACCGATCACGAGCACGAAGGGCACCACGATCCAGACCCAGTACTCACGGAAGAACTTACCCATCTGCGGCCCCCTACGGGCGTCTCGGTGCGGCGATCAGAAGAGAGTGTAGATGAAAGGTGCGACGAGGGGGCTGCTGGCCGCCACGACGAGCAGACTCCCTATCGTCAAGAGTATCACGACCATCGGCATCAGGTACCAATGACCGCGCAGGGCGAAGGCCTTGATGAGCTCGGCCATGGTCGCGATGCGGCTGCCCATCTTGTAGGCCACGAAGCCCAGGACGCAGACCACCAGCGTGGCGAGCACGAAGCTGGCCAGGACGGGGCTCTTCTCGGAGAGCCAGCCGACCCCTGCGTCGACGCCCATGAAGATCCCGAAGACGAAGGCCAGGATCAGCCCGACCTTCAACGGCGGGAGCCAGAACGCCTCGTCGTCGTAGTGGCCGAAGTAGAGCGCGGTCAACCCGGTCCAGAGGATCGCGTAGAGGACCATCCAGAAGGGAATTCCACCCCCCTCGCCCGGAGCCGCCGAGGGCTCGATGGGTGCCGCGTCTTGCTGCTTCGCGGGGAGGTAGGGATCGAGTGCTGTGTACAGGAAGTCCGCGAACGCCTGGTTCCCCGCCGCGTTGAAGTGCCACTCCCGGTCCGGGCCGAAGAAGTCGTGGTAGCAAGCCTTCTTCTCGTGCGCGGCCTGCATGGCGCCGCGGGCGTCCGCGGCGTCGATCTCCACCCTTCCGGCCGCGGCCAGGTAGGACTCGAAGACGACGTCCGGGTGCCACTCGCCCGATCCCGCGCCGAGTACGTCGCTTCCGAAGCGATCGCGGAAGTCCGGATCGACCGAGGCGTTCGAGGGGATCGGCGCGATGATCAGCGCGGACCCGAGCTCCTTGCATTCGGCTTCGAGAGCCTCGAGCGCTCCGATGACTCGCTCCGGCGCATCCCCGATGATCGAGGGCGGATCGAGGAACAGGGGTGCAAAGTCTCCGGGAAGACGCTTCCCGCCGGAGGTCGTGAACATCGGAACCTCGGGCGCGCCCGAGACCAATCGACCGATCGCCGTCGTCCGCCGCCAGCCGCCGCTCGTGTTCGGAAGGTCCCCCTTGGTGACGAGGGATCCGCCCTTGGTGAACATGGGCTTCTTGAACGACGTGTAGCTCTGCTGCCCGCACCAGAAGACGTCGTTGTCGTAGGGCAGGAGGACGACCAGGTCGGGGTCGAAGTCGGCGCCGTGCTCGAGCAGCCACGCGACCTCCTGGTCGGTGGAGTAGCCCTCGGTCCCGGTGTTGATGATCTCGACGTTGCGCCCCTCTGCCCGCCAGCGCTGCTCGAGCAGGTCCACGAAGAGCTCGTCGCGATCGACCGTGTACCCCAGCGTGAAGGAGTCCCCGAGTGCGATGACCCGGTAGGTACCGGGAGGCTTCGCGGGCGAGTCCATCGGGTCGTCGCGCAGGCCGAGCCCGTTGGTCTCGAAGGTGACCGAGAACTCCTTCCCGACGCGCACGAGCCGGTAGTCGGGCTTCTTCGACCACCCGAGAGCCGGGTCGAACTGGTTGAGCGTGTCCTTCGGCCCCTTGCCGATCAGGCGCAGCCCGCCTTCGAAGACGAGGAGCGCGATCGCGAGGCTGACCAGGATCGACAGGCAGACGTTGACAGCGCGCACTAGCTCACCATTGCCGTTACCGAGTCACCCTCGTGACGCAGCGTGAAGCGCGTCTCCGCGATCTTCTTCTTCGCGTCGGCGTGGACGACGTAGTTGTTCAGGAACAGGAGGTCCATCCCGGACAGGCTGAACGTGTTGAACGCGTGGCTCGGGTCCTCGACGATGGGCTCGCCCTTGAGGTTGAACGACGTGTTCATGACCACGGGCACGCCCGTGAGCTCGCCGAACCGCTCGATCACGCGGTGGTAGGCCGGGTTGGTTTCCTTGTAGACGGTCTGCAGGCGCCCGGAGCCGTCCTCGTGCGTGATCGCCGGGAGCACGGAGCGCTTCTCCTCGCGCACGGGGCAGACATAGAGCATGAAGCGCCCGGGCCACCAGTCGGCCGCCTCCGGGAAGTCGAAGAACTCGTTCGCCCGCTCCTCGAGGACCGACGGCGCGAACGGCCGGAAGGCCTCGCGGAACTTGATCTTCTCGTTGAGCTTCTCCTTCATCTCCGGCTTGCGCGGATCGGCGATGATGGAGCGCGCACCGAGCGCGCGCGGGCCCCACTCGAAGCGACCGCGGAACCAGCCGCAGACCTGTCCGTCGGCCAGCGCCTGTGCCGCGTATCCGAAGAACTCCTCGTCGTCCTCGATCTTCTCGTAGGCGATGTCGTTCTTGTCGAGGAAGGCCTGGATCTGCTCGTCGGAGTACTCGCTCCCGAGATACGCGTGCTGCAGTGCCGGACCGCGCGGCTGGTCGAGCAGGTGGTTGTAGGCCCAGTAGGCCGCGCCGACCGCACCGCCGTCGTCACCGGGCGCCGGATGGATGTAGAGGTTGTCGAAGGGGCTGTTGCGCAGGATCTTGTAGTTGGCGACCGAGTTGAGCGCGACACCGCCGGCCATGCACAGGTTCTTCATCCCGGTCTCCTTGTGGAGCCAGGAGGTCATCTTGAGCAGGATCTCTTCCGTGACCCGCTGGATGCTCGCCGCGATGTCGCAGTAGAAAGGATCCAGCGACTTGTCGCTCTTCTTCGGGTCCCGCGGCGGACGTCCGAAGTGCTCGCCGAAAGCATCGGACAGGGTCGTGTCGCGCGAGAAGTGGTACGAGAAGTACCGCATGTCGTGCCACAGGCTGCCGTCCTCGGCGACGTCGATCAGCTCGTAGATCTTGTCGCACATCGTGGGCTTGCCGTAGGGGTGCATGCCCATCAGCTTGTACTCGCCCTCGTTGATCTCGAACCCGCAGTAGGCCGTGAAGGCCGAATACAGGAGCCCGAGCGAGTGGGGGAAGCGCAGCTCCTTGATGATCTCGATCTTGTTCCCGCGGCCGACGCCGTAGGTCGCGGTGCTCCACTCGCCTGCCCCGTCGACGGTGAGGATCGCGGACTCCTCGAAGGGCGACGTGTAGAAGCTCGAGGCCGCGTGCGACATGTGGTGGTCGGCGAAGACGAGCTTGGAGCTCGGCACGCCGAGCTCCTTCTTCATCATCGACTTGATCCACAGTTTGTCGGTGACCCAGCGCTGCATCGACTCGCGGAAGACGGCCGCCGAGCGCGGGAAGGTCGCCATGGCCGAGAGCAGCATGCGCTCGAACTTGACGAACGGCTTCTCGTAGAAGACGACGTAGTCGACGTCGTCGATCGTGCACCCGCCCATCTTCAGGACGAACTCGATGGCGAGCGTCGGGAAGCCCGAGTCGTGCTTCACGCGACTGAAGCGCTCCTCCTCGGCGGCGGCGACCAGGACGCCGTCGTCGACCAGGGCGGCCGAGGAGTCGTGGTAGTAGTAGGAGAGCCCGAGGATCCGCATCAGTCCTGCCTCCGAGCGGCGCTGAGCGTCTCGTTGTCGGCCTGCCACTGGCTCCAGTTGCCGGCCTTGCGGCGGCGAACGTGGAGCGGGTCGGCGACCAGCTGGTAGACGATGGCGAACGGGCCCAGGACGAGGAAGTAGAGAATCGTCAGGAACGTCCGGGAGATCATGTTCCCGAAACGCTCCGTGAACTGGATCAGCGCTTGCATCCGTGGGGAGGGGTGCCGAAGGGGCCGATGGGTGCCGGACGGTGACGGGGGCCGAGCTCCGCGCGGAGCCCGATCCTCACTATGTCGTCCCCGGTCGGGGGTGGCTGGTAGGCTCTCGCGGACCTACACCGGGGAGAATCGAGTCGAGGAGTATAGCGGCCCCGGTGGCGAGCCTCCCCGGGAGTTCCGGGCCCGGTTCAGTCGAGCTCGAGCGGACCCTGGAAGAGCTCGCTGTACCCGGCGTCGCGCTCGAAGCGCTGGTCCCCGTCCAGGTCGCGCCAGAGGTCGAGCTCCAGCTTCTCGCCCGGCTCCAGCCGGTTGACGAGGATCGCCAGGTCGGCGGGGTTCCGGGGCTGGTAATAGCGCCCGCCGGCGAGGGTCAGGGACTCGATGATGTCCCCCTCCTGCATGCCCAGCCCGTCCGCAGGTCCACCCTCGCGGACGGAGACGGCGCGCAGCCGGCTCTGGGTGAACCAGCCGACCGTGATCTTGAGCTCCTCGACCTCGAGCCCCATGCGAGCGAAGAGCAGGCCTCGGATCCGGTCCCAGGAGTCCAGCTCCACCTGAATGTCCTCGCTCCCGCGCTCGAGCCCGATACGCACGCTGTGGTAGGGCCGGATCTCGAGCCGCGCGAAGCGGTAGGCGTTGGCGTCGGTGATCTCCTTGTCGTCGATCCGGACGACCCTGTCCCCGACCTTCACGTCGGCCAGCGCGGCCGGGCTGCCCGGCAGTACCCGCTCGACGGCGAGCGTCTCGAGGTCGACGTCGAACCCGAGCCACGCGCGCGCCAGGGAGGGCGACAGGAGCCGGTCCTGGAGCACCCGCCGGACGCGGTCGACGGGGATCGCGAAGCCGATGTTCTCGGCCTGCGTGTTCATGACCGTGTTGATCCCGATCAGCTCGCCGTTGATGTTGACCAGCGCACCGCCCGAGTTGCCGGGGTTGATGGCCGCGTCGGTCTGGATCAGGTCCTCGAAGGAGAGCTCGGTTCCGCGGTCGTTCACCCGCACGTCGCGGTGCAGGCCGGAGATGATCCCCTGGCTCACGGTGTGGGTCTGGCCGTAGGGGCTCCCGATGGCCAGCACGCGCTCCGCGATCATGAGGTCGGAGCTCCTTCCCAGCCGCACGGGAGAGAAGGGCTCGTCGCCGTCGATCTTGAGCAGGGCGAGGTCCTCCTGGGGTTCGGCGGAGATCAGCTGGGCCTCGTAGAACTCCTGCTCGGTCTGGAAGGTCGGGTCGAAGTAGACCCGGATCTTGCCGTTCTCGGCGTGTTTCACGACGTGGTAGTTCGTGACGATGTAGCCCTCCTCGTCGATCACCACGCCCGAGCCGCTGCCGGTCGCCCGGTTCTGGTAGACCTGCCCGAAGATGTTCCGGAAGGTCTGCTGCGGCCCCTCCGTCGTGATGTGGACGATGCTCGGTGCTACCTCCTGGACGACGCGGACCTCGGGGGTGAGGCGCCGACGCAAGGTGTCCATCTCCTGCGGCGGCGTGTTCGCGAGTTGCAGGAACAGGAGCGGTAGTGCTGCGATCATGGCGTTCTCGGTTCGGTGGCTCGGGTTGCGCGGAGACCCTTCCCGCATCAGGGAGGAGCTACGCGCGTCGGCGCCTCGAGTGAGAGCGCGACCCGCCGATATCGGCGCCGTCGTCGCCGGTACCTTGCGGTACTGGTGGGCCATAGTGGACTCGAACCACTGACCTCTACGATGTCAACGTAGCGCTCTAGCCAGCTGAGCTAATGGCCCGTGCGGTCGAACCGCGGGCGCGGAGGTTAGCCCGAGACCGGGGCCCGGTAAAGGCCGCCCGGGGGCAGGGGCTCCTGACTCACCGCCGGTCCGCGTGTGGAAGTCGCGGGTGGGGGCCCAGAGGTCTTCCGGGGCCCTTCCTGGTGCTCGGGTGCAGTCCGGACGACGCTTGTCAGTACGAGGGCTGCCTGCCCAGCGCCTCCTGGAGGTCGGGCTGGGCTTCGTCGCCGCAACGAAAACTGCCTGACAGGCAGGCCAGAGGCGGATCGGTCTTCACCAGGTGGCGTCGTCCTTGTCAGACGTCGCGGCTCGGCACTTCGAGCACACGGGCTTTCACTTCAAGATGGGTGAGAGCCCCCGAGGACAGGAAGAGCTACATCGATGGTCGGCGAGCCCCGGGGCCCCGCCGGATGACGAAGAAAGCGAGGCGACGGTAGAATCCCCGCCCCTTTCGCCGGCCCACCCCCCCCGCACGGCGGCCCTCCGCCGCTCCCGCCATGAACATCGGAGTCGTCACCGAGATCAAGCCCGACGAGAATCGGGTCGCCCTCACTCCCGCGGGCGCCGATCGGCTCGTCCACGCCGGGCACCCGGTCTCGATCCAGGCGGGGTGCGGCGACGGCAGCGGCTTCGCCGACGAGGCCTACGTGGCCGCCGGAGCCAGCGTGCTGCCGGATGCAGGAGCCGTGTTCGCCGAGTGCGAGATGGTGCTCAAGGTGAAGGAGCCCCAGGCGCAGGAGTGGCCGCTCATGCGCAAGGGCCAGACGCTCTTCACCTACTACCACCTCGCCGCGTCGCGCGAGCTGACCGACGCCTGCATCGAGACCGGCTCGTACTGCATGGCCTACGAGACGCTCGAGGTCGGGCGCACCCTGCCGCTCCTGACCCCGATGAGCGAGGTCGCCGGGCGCATGGCGATCCAGGCCGGTGCCAAGTACCTCGAACGCACGCACGGCGGGTCGGGCATCCTCCTGGGCGGTGTCCCGGGCGTGAAGCGCGCGCGCGTGCTCGTCCTGGGCGGCGGCATCGTGGGCACGAACGCCGCGCGCATGGCCTGCGGGCTGGGCGCCGACGTCACGATGATGGACGTCAACCTCGACCGCCTGCGCTACCTCGATGAGGTGATGCCGAAGAACTGTCGCACGGTCTACTCCACGCCCTACGCGATTCGCGAGCATCTGGCGCATGCCGACCTGGTGGTGGGAGCCGTGCTCATCCCGGGCGCCACCGCGCCCAAGCTCGTCCGGCGCGAGGACCTGTCGATCCTCAAGCCCGGGAGCGTGATCGTGGACGTGGCCGTGGACCAGGGCGGATGCGTCGAGACGTGCAGGCCCACGACCCACAGCAACCCGGTCTACGAGATCGAGGGTGTGCTGCACTACTGCGTCGCCAACATGCCCGGCGCCGTCCCGCGCACGAGCACCATGGCGCTCACGAACGCGACCCTGTCGTGGACCCTGGACCTGGCCCGGATGGGGCCGGTGAAGGCGATTCGCCAGAGCGATCCTCTCGCGACGGCCGCGAACGTCGTCCTGGGGAAGGTGACGCATCCGGCCGTGGCCGAGGCCTTCGACCTCGAGTACGTCCCGCCGCGGGAAGCGGTGGAAGCGCTCTGAACACGCGCGCCGGTTCCAGCGCGGGATCCGGCTCCGTCCTGCCGATGACGGAGCTCCCGTGATCGGCCTCTTCCTGCAAGGCAGCACATCGGAGGACTTCGCCGTCCTCTCCCTGCTCGCGCTGATCCAGGGCCTGACGGAGTTCCTGCCGATCAGCTCGAGCGGCCACCTCGTCCTGACCCAGGAGGCCCTCCCGATCGAGCACGCCCCGCTCGCGGTGGACGTGGCCCTGCACCTCGGGACGCTCCTCGCGGTGTTCGTCGTCTACCGCAAGGCGATCCTGGAGATCGCGCGGAACGCGCTTCGCGGAGAGGTGCGCGAGCCGCTCCTCTTGGCCCTCGCGACGTTGCCCGTCGGCGTCGTCGGCGTCGCGTTCGGCGACGAGCTGGAAGCCGCGTTCTCCGAGCCGCGGCTGGCGGCCGCGTGCCTCCTGGCCACGGCCCTCATGCTCGTGGTCGGGGAGTGGGGCCGACGGCGTCGGGCGCGCGAGGGGGCGGACCGCGAGCTGGACGTCGCTGCCGCGCTCGCGATCGGCTTCGCCCAGGCCCTGGCCGTGCTGCCCGGCGTCTCCCGCTCGGGGACGACGATCGCCATGGGGCTCCTGCTCGGGCTCTCGCCCGAGCGCGCGGCGCGGACGTCGTTCCTGCTCAGCATTCCGGCCATCCTCGGCGCCGCCGTCCTCGCGCTGCCCGACCTGGCCGGTGACGGCGGGGGGCCCGAGAACGGGTTCCCGGCCCTCCTGTGGGCGGTGCTCTTCGCCGCGTTCGTCGGCTGGGGGGCCCTGCGGATCCTGCTCGCCTTCCTGGCGCGCGGTGCGTTCCTGTGGTTCGCGGTGTACTGCGCGGCGCTCGGCGGGGGATACTTGATCTTCTCGTCCTGAGGGGACGGGGAACGATGACGAAGCGCGCGTTGATCACCGGCGTCACGGGACAGGACGGCAGCTACCTGGCCGAGCTCCTGCTGGACGAGGGCTACGAGGTCTACGGCATGGTGCGCCGCTCGAGCACGGAGCGGTTCGAGCGGATCGAGCACCTGCGCGATCGCCTGCACCTCGTGCACGGCGACCTGCTCGACGGCTCGAGCCTCGGACGCGTGCTCGAGGAGTCGGAGCCGGACGAGGTCTACAACCTCGCCGCGCAGTCCTTCGTGCCGACGTCCTGGACCGAGCCCGTCCTGACCGCGCAGTTCACCGGCCTGGGCGTGACGCGCCTGCTCGAGGCGCTGCGCAGCACCCGGCGCGACGTGCGCTTCTACCAGGCCAGCAGCTCCGAGATGTTCGGCAAGGTCCTCGAATCGCCGCAGTCCGAGACGACTCCCTTCTACCCCCGCAGCCCCTACGGCGTCGCGAAGGTCTATGGCCACTACATCACGGTCAACTACCGCGAGTCCTACGACCTGTTCGCCGTGAGCGGGATCCTGTTCAACCACGAGTCTCCGCGGCGCGGGCTCGAGTTCGTCACGCGCAAGGTCTCGCACGCCGTCGCCTCCATCAAGCTGGGCCTGAAGGACGAGCTCCGGCTCGGCAACCTCGACGCGCGCCGCGACTGGGGCTTCGCCGGAGACTACGTGCGGGCGATGTGGGCCATGCTCCAGCGGGACGAGCCCGCCGACTACGTCATCGCGACCGGTGAGAGCCACACCGTGGGGGAGTGCGTGGAGGTCGCCTTCGCCCATGTCGGGCTGGACTGGAAGCAGCACGTGGTTCAGGACGAGCGTTTCATGCGGCCGGCGGAGGTCGACCTGCTCGTGGGCGACCCGAGCAAGGCGCGCGCCGAGCTCGGCTGGGAGCCCGAGGTCCGCTTCGCCGAGCTCGTGCGGATGATGGTCGACGCCGACATCGAGTTGCTCTCGAGGTAGCGTCGTGGTCCGGACGCTGGTCTCGGGGGCTTCGGGCTTCGTCGGTAGAGCGCTGCTCGCGCGGCTCCTCGACGCGGGCGAGACGGAGCTCTTCGGGCTGTCGCGCACGCCGCCCGAGGACGCACTCTTGCAGCGCATCGATTGGCGCGGAATCGACCTCCGCGACGCCGACGCGGTGAGACGGCGGGTCGACGAGGTGCGCCCCGAGCGCGTGTTCCACCTGGCGGCGCGGGCGCACCCGATGGACTGCGAGCGTCACCCGACGGAGGCCTTCGCCGTCCAGGTCGGCGGAACCGGCAACCTGCTCGCCGGCCTCGAGCCCGGGACCCGCGTGCTGCTCGCGAGCACGGCGCAGGTCTACGCGCGCGGTACGCCCTCACCGATTCCCGAGAACGCGCCGGTCGGGCCGACGCGCGTGTACGGGCTCTCCAAGCTCGCGGCGGAGGGGCTCGCGGGCGCGGCCTCCGAGCGCGGGGTCGAGGTCGTCATCGCGCGCGCCTTCAACCACTCGGGGCGCGGCCAGAGCGAAGACTACGTCCTGCCCGCCCTCGCGGCTTCGCTGCGTCGCGCCATCGAGGCGGCCGAGCCCGTCCGGACCGGGAACCTGTTCCCGCGGCGCGACTTCCTGCACGTGTCGGACGTGCTCTCGGCCTACGAGCACCTGGTGAGCGAGGGCGAGGCCGGGACCGTCTACAACGTGTGTCGCGGCGAGGGCACCTCGATCGCCGAGGTCCTGGAAGAGCTCGTGCGGCTGGCGGGCGTGGAAGTCGAGACCGAGATCGATCCCGGGCGAGCACGGCCCGACGACCCCCCGGAGATCGTGGGGGATCCCACGCGCCTCCGGTCGCTCGGATGGTCCCCGCAGGTCGGCGTGGCGGCTCTCCTGTCCGAGGTCTGGAATGCGCACTAGTGTTCTCCGGGTGTCGGGCTCGGGCCCGAGCGTTCTGGCAGGAGGTGTGGCCAGGGAGGCGTCGACCCGTGCGGGACGTCGCAATGCGCACTCGCTCGCGGGCTTCGCCCGGCGAGCATCGCGACCGGGAGTGCAACCGCATGCGGATCGTCACCCGTGGAAAGCGACCCGTCCGCCAGGCACCACGTCACTCCGCCGAGGATGCGCCGGTACCCGGCGCGATGCCTCCCGGCGGGCGGAAGAAACCTGATGAGACACGCCGACACCGCCTAGGGCGGTCGGCTCACGAAGGACCGGCGCGGAGGCGCCTACTTCGCGCGCGCCGGCATCCGCCGGTGCGCGGAGAGTACGGCACTGCGGGGAGAGACGCGCACAACTCGACGTACGTCTTCGGCGCACCGACCGGTGCCCGCGTACTCCAGGCGTCCGAGACTCGTCACCT
>JAJDET010000054.1 GCA_029259655.1 Planctomycetota bacterium | reverse complement strand
GCGTCGACGGCAAGCCCTTCGACCACGGCTCGCACCTCCCGGCGGTCTACGGCGAGCTCAGGGCCGACGCCTGCCTCGCGTGTCACGAGAACATCCGCCGCGAGAGCTTCTCGGACCTGGAGGGTCTGCTGGACTCGGCGGCGCACCTGCGCGAGGCCGCGCTGGGAGATGCGCTCGAGCTCGACCCCTCGCTCGGCATCTTCGAAGCGGAGAGCTGCGAGCGTTGCCACTCGGACGCGATCGAGGCCGAGTTCCCGGAGTCGCCCCTGCGCGAGGTCCTGTGGTTCTCGCACGACAAGCACCTGAACGAGTTCCACCCGACCACGGGTCGCGCCTTCACGTGCACCGACTGCCACGTGGTGCGGAGCGGAGACGACGGCTTCGAGGTCCGGGTCGGGGAGAGCTTCCGGAACTGCACCGAGTGCCACGGCCACCGGGACCACCCGGAGACGACGAAGGGCTACGGGCTCGAGCTCGTGCAGTCCTGCTACGCCTGCCACTCCGTGGGCGTCCCCGAGAAGGGCAGGCCCATCCTCGTGGCGCGCCGGGAGGCCGGCTACGCGGCCGGTTCGGTGGAGACCCACGAGAACACCGGGGACTGCAAACGCTGCCACGTGTCCGCCTCCGAGACGGAGCTCTATCGCGAGCCCGCCGAGCGCGCGCTCCTCGCGAAGAAGGTCGGCTCGCCGCACTCGAAAGCGGTGAGCTCGATCTACCGGCAGAAGGGCAAGCTGTTCTTCAACGAGCGCATCGACGACGAGTGGGGCCGCGTCTGGTGCATCGACTGTCACTGGGAGTGGAACACGATCGAGCAGAAGGTCCAGGACGCCACTCGACACTTCCTGCGCGAGGAGTACTCCGACCTCCGCCTGGACGAGATCCGCGAGCAGTACGGCGACGACCTCGAGCAGTTCCCCGGCTTCAACGGCCGCTTCCGGGAGTAACTGGCGAGCCCGCTTCGCCACCTGGTGACGGACTCCATGGTGTCGACCTTCGCATGCCTCGGCGCCCAGTCGACACCGACGCTCCGCTGGTTCGTCGACGGTCTGGCGCGGCGCCTGCTCCAGGGTGGCCACACGCACCTTGAAGAACCGGACGCGAACACGCGCCTGCTCCTGAACATCACCGACCCGTCGCGGCCGCGCCCGTTTCGCCGTCGGGCGCAGGCGACCTTTGTAGCGACCATCGTCGAATGGCCGCACCGCCCGAGCGACGTCCTGGCCACGGGCTATCCCGTTCTCGTGCGCTCGCTCTCCAACCTCGTCGTCCTGTTGGCGAGGTCCGAGATGGGCCCGATCGCCCACTTCATCACCCCCGAGCAGGGCTGCTACTCGGTCCTCCACGACGGTCACGACGAGCCTGCGTTCTTCGACGAGGTGTACCGACGGATCGAGCCCCTGGCCTCGGCGCACCTGATCATCGACAACGTGTTCGAGACTGACCTGGAGCCGGACCTCTGGAACGGCGACGACTGCTCCGACCAGCTTCGAGCGGCCGGCCGGCGGCTCTCGGACCTGAACTTGCTGGCGCCCGCCTTCCCCGTCGCCCAGGTCCTCACGGTCAACGACCTCCGCCACATCAAACGGCTGTACGGAATCGGCGGGCTCAGCTACGGCAATCTCAGCGTGCGCAAGGATGAGCGTCGATTCTGGATGAGCGCCAGCGGCGTGGACAAGGGCAACCTCGAGACCATCGGCCGCGACATACTGATGGTCGCTGGCTTCGATGCCGACGCGCCGGCGATGGTTCTCAGCGTGCCGCCGATCCCGGAGCCACGCCGAGTATCCGTCGATGCCATCGAGCACTGGATCCTGTACCGCGAGCACCCGGACATCAACGCCATCGTCCATCTGCACGCGTGGATGGAGGGTATCCGCTCGACCGAGATGAACTTCCCGTGCGGCACGATCGAGCTAGCGCGAGCCGTGGCCGATCTGCTGCGGGACGAACCGGATCCAGCGTGCGCCGTCATCGGCCTGAAGAACCACGGCCTGACCCTCACCGGGCGGAGCATGCCTGAGATCCTGGAGCACCTCGACGGGCGCGTTCTCGATCACGTGCCCATGCCCTGAGCTGTCGGACCACCCGAAGAGGTCACCCAGCCCTCCGGCGCACTCAGTTGTAGACCTTGCGCGCCAGCCACTTGCCCAGCAGCGTCGCGTCGGCGAATCCGGGCAGCTTTGCGATGGTCCTGTCCACACGGAGCGCCGCGGCCCGTCCCTCTTCGCCGTCGAACAGGAACCCGGACACCCAGCGCGCCAGCGCATCAGGCTGGTGTGACGCACCGACCGGGACGTAGAGGGCGTTCATGATGGCGCGCACGATGCGCGCGACCCCCGGGCGCGCGAGGCGCTCCTGCGCCTGCCACATGTAGAACGCGAAGTGCCGCGACTCGTCGTAGATGATGCGCTCCAGGAGCTCGTTCAGGACGGGGTGGTCGTTCTGCTGCACCAGCCGCCGATAAGCGTGGATCGTGGTGCACTCGTGCACCGCGCCCCAGGCCATGTGCATCGCGAGGAAGTCCTTCCAGACGGCCGACATCAGCGTCGTGACCGTGCGATTGACGTGATCCATCGGCGTGGTGCGTCCGCGGGGGCGTGGCTTCACCGGGCAGCCCGCGCGGTCCAAGAACTTCGCGAGCGCGCGCCCGTGCATGCCCTCCTCGTACAGCCAGCAAACAAGGAACGTCCCGATCTGCTCGTCGTCGACCGCGCGCCGCGAGAAAATCGTTCGCGGGAAGACCACGGTGTGACTCTCGACGTCTTGCATGTAGGTGAGCACGCGCAGGACGTCGTCCCCGAGCGGGTGATCCGGAATCGCATCCCAATCGATCCCCTCGAGGTCCATCGGGCGCGATCCCTCGATGAAACGGCGGAACTGCGGCGGATCGTGCGGCAGTGCGGCACCACCCGGCGCTATCGATGCCTTTCTCGGTTCGAGATCTCCAACGACTTGCGATGCGCTCATGGCGATACCCCTCGCGGGTCTTGCTGAGCAGGCGCCGCGATGACCTGTTACCTACTTCAGAACAACCACGAGAACGACCACCACCACGACAACCGCGACCGCGATCAGCGCGTAGAGCTTCCCCTTCCCGCCCAGGTCCACCGACGGACGGGCGCCCTTCGGTTTCTGGGTCAGGAGCAGGACCTCCCCCTGCTGGAAGGCACGTCGCCACTGGCGGATCGTCACGATCTCCATCGCGAGCAGCATCTCGCCGACGTGACGGTTCTCGCTCTTCGCACGCGTTTGCGCCTGAGAGCGCTGGCTGGGCTGGATCGCGTTCTCGCGAGCGAGGACCTCGGTCGCCGCCTCGTACTTCTTCTCGGAAATGCTCACGCCCTCGCTGTCGGAATCGACGACGAAGAGCGCGTCGATGGGGCCGAACCGGAGGTGGGCCTCGGGGGAGAGCTCGCGCGGATTGCCGGCCGTGAGCATCTCGTTGTTGACGTACGTCTTGTTGGTCCCGCCGAGATCCTCGATCAAGAAGCGGTTGCGCTGACCGTCGAAGGTGAGCTTGGAGTGCTCCGACGAGACTCCGGGATGCTCGACCTGGATCTCGACGGAGCGGCTGCGGCCGATCGTGATCGAGGCCTTGGTGATGTCGACGATGCGGCGGTCGGCCTCGTTGGCGAAGACGAGCCGCGGCCGGACGGCGCGCAGCGCGGCCTCCAGCGCCAGCACCTGGTGCGGGTCGTTCGGATCGAAGGTCTGCTCGCCGTAGACGAGCGTCGCGAGCGTCTGGTCCCCGGCGCTCGGCGATCCCGGGGCCGGCCGCGCGCTGGCCGGAACGGGCTCCGCGTGCATGGCCTCGGGGTCGGTCCGCGCGGGCTCGCGCACCGGGGCGGAAGGAGGAGGCGGCGACGGCGCTTCCCCGACGACGGTCGCTTCTCCGGCCGGCGGCGGCGGGCCGCCGACGACCGTGGCCTGGGGGTCCGGAGGAGCCGCCGGGACCTCCATGGGCGCGACCATCGTGGCGGCCGGAGCCGCGGGCTCCATCGGCGCCATGGCAGTCGAGTCGGGCGAGGCCGGCGCTCCCTCCACCTGCACGTCGATGCGGGTCTGCCCGATCACGACGTTCGTGCCGTTCACCATCGCAGCCTGCTGCCCCTCCGCCAGGGGTTGCCCGTCCACGCGGGTGGGGTTCGTTCCGCCGAGGTCCTCGAGGAAGAGGACGCCCGCCTGATCGACGACGCGCGCGTGGCGCGCCGAGACGGCCGCGTCCTGGAGCACGCAGCCGCATTGCGGGTGGCGACCGAGCGTGAGCCCGGTCTCGACCCGCACCGTCCTCGGTTCGGGTTGGTTCGGTTCGTGGATCACGAAGGTCATCTTCATGGAGTTCACGCCTCGATCACGAGGTCCGACGTGGGCGTACTGCAGCAGGCGAGGATGTAGCCCTCCTGACGCTCTTCGTCTTCGAGCTCGGCATCCTCGCTCATGTTCACCTCACCGGAGACGCACTTCACCTTGCACGAGAGGCACGAGCCCGCCCGGCAGGCGTAGTCGATGTCGACACCGTTGACCTCGGCCAGGTCGAGGAGCGGCGACTGGCCGTCCGTCTGGGCGACGACGCCCGAGCCCTGGAAATTGACCGAGAAGGCCGCGGCCGGTGCTGCGGCGGGCTCGGCGGCCGCGGGCGGCGCGGCCCCGGCGGCAGTGTCGGAGCTCGGCGGCGGAGCGCCCGGCTCGGGTTGCGCGTGTCGCTGGGAGTGGCTCGGGACGTCGGCCGTCTCGTCCTTCTTCTTCGCACCCTTGGCGACGCGCCCCGATCCGAAGCTCTCCGTGTGCAGGTTCGCGAGCGGGAAGTCGAGCTCCTTGAGCTGCTCCTTGACTGAGTCGGAGAACGGCTTCGGCCCGCACATGAACACGTGGCGATCGAGGAAGTCCGGGCACACCATCCGGATCATCTCGCTGGAGTTGCGTCCGGTCAGCCCGGTCCACGACTCGGTGCTGCGCCAGCCCTTCGTGACCGTGAGATAGATGCGGAAGCCGCTGTGCCGCGCGGCGAGCAGCTCGAGCTCCTTGCGGAAGATGATGTCGCTCGGCGTTCGCGACGAGATCAGCATCACGACGTCGACGTCGGCAGCCGTGTCGACGATCCAGCGCGACATCGCCATGATCGGCGTGATGCCGCTGCCGGCCGCGATGAACAGGATCTTCTGCGAGGGATAGTTGAAGCAGGAGAACTTGCCTGCGGGCCCCTTCACCTTGAGCTTGTCGCCGAGCTTGACGTTGTCGTTCATCCAGTTGGAGACGAGGCCGTCGGGGACGCGCTTGATGGTCATCTCGAGCGTGTGCGGGCGCGAAGGACTCGAGGAGATGCTGTAGGAGCGCTTGACCTCCTTCCCGTCGATATCGACCGCGAGCGTGAGGAACTGCCCGGGCTTGAAGGAGAAGAGCATCTGTTGCTCGCCCACGAGCCGGAACGTCTTGACGTCGTCGGTCTCCTCGATGATGTCGGCGACGGTCAGGATCGTCTCGCCGCCGGACCACACCGGTGCCTTGTCCCGGTCTCCCTCGACCCCGCCGGGCAGCGGTGCCGCCGGCGGCGGCGCCGACATCTTCTCGATCTTCTCGACCGACGTCGCGAGCCTCTGCGTCTCGGGGACGGCCTCGCCCGCGCCGATCTGGAACCGGAGCTCGAAGGTCGTGAGGTGCGCCACGGAGCCGTCGAAGAGCTCGGTCGGCATCTGCTTGGTGATGCGCTGGCCGTTGAGCACGATCCCGTTCGTGCTCATGTCGGTCAGGAAGTAGCGGTTCCCCTCCTTGCTGATCGCAGCGTGGACCCGGGACATCTGCGGGTCCTCGAGCTGCAGATCGGCCTGCGGCGTCCGACCGATGACCATCTGGCCCGCGAGGTCCACCTCCGTGACCTGCTCGCCTTCGCGCAGAACCGTGATCTTGTTCCCAGCCATCTCGTGCGCTCCTCAAAGGGGGAATCGACGAGATCACGGAATCCCACGCTCAACGAGAGCCGGGCGCCTCCCTCGCTCGTCACCGTCTCCCCGACGTGTATCGGACGAACGGCGGCGGATTGTAGCCGTCGCGAGCACGATTCTGAACGACGGCAGAGCTCGCGTCCCTACAACAGAACTCGACACGCGCGGGCTGCTTGGAAGGACCTCCGGCGCTGTGCTAGCCTCCCGCGCTGATGAGGAGAAGGACGTCGAGAGAGGCACCGGCAGGAAGTCGCATTTCCTGCATCAGCGGGGTCGGTGGACCCCGCAGGAGGAGCCTTCCCGGCGCGCGCAGCCTCTCCTCCGCCCCACCGCACCCCGAGGGACCGGTTCACCGGCCCGGATGACCCCCCAACGGAATCCTTCCATGAACGCACCTCGTGCCCTTCTCGTGAGGGGATCGACCGCACTCGCAGCGACGCTCCTGATCGGATGGTTCCTGACCCCGAGGGCGTCCGCGGGAGGCGATGACGCGTTGCCGACCGGGCTCGCGCAGGATCCCCACACGGAGCTCTTCTCGAACGAGAAGTTCCCGAGTGCCTTCCAGTGCGCCGACTGCCACCGGCAGATCTTCGACGAGTGGCGCTCCTCGGCGCACGCCTACTCGGCGATCTCGCCGATGTTCCACAAGTTCGAGCAGGCCCTGAACAACCTCGCCTACGGAACGGTGAACACCTTCTGCGTCAGGTGTCACATCCCCGTCGGCACGGCCCTCGGCGAGGATCGCCACATCCCGCTCTGGGAACGCACGAAGGAGTCGACCGAAGGCGTGACGTGCGTCGTCTGCCACCGCGTCAACGAGTACAACGGGCGCGTCAACGGCGAGCGGCGCATCATCGAGGGCTCGATCTTCGCGCCGGTCTACGGGACGGTCGGACCCGACCTCGACCCGATCATCGAGGACCCGCAATACGCGGTGACGACGGACACCGACGACGAGACCGCGACCCCGATCCACCGCGAGGCCATCCGCAACGACGGTCTCTCGAAGTCGGACTTCTGCGCCTCGTGCCACCAGGTGGCGGTGCACCCGGGGATCAAGCTCGAGGTGGTCTACGAGCAGTACCGCGACTCACCGGCATTCCGCAAGGGAACGACTTGCCAGGACTGCCACATGGCCAAGGTCCCGGGCGATCCGAGCTCGGGCTACGCGACGGCCCCACGCGCGGTGATCAACAACGTCGATCCGATCCAGGAAGGCAGCAAGCACACCGACCACTCCTTCATCGGGCCGGGCTACTCGATCGCGCACCCCGGGATCTTCCCCCACAACCTCGCCGCGCGGAAGGACTTCGAGCTCCAGGATTGGATGACCTTCGACTGGGAGGCAAGCTGGGGAAGCCGGGACTTCGAGGAGAAGGTGGCGAGCGGAGAGGTGAAGACGTCGTTCCCCGACGCGTGGACCGACCCGCGCGTCCGGAAGGCCGCGTGGCGCGTCGTCCGCGAGAACCTCGCCGAGCTGGACAAGCGCAAGGAACGCCGCCGGGCGATCATGGAGAAGGGCTCGCACATGGACGGGCCCTTCTTCTCGAAGACGCCGCGCGTGGGCGAGTCGTTCTCGTTCCACTACGAGGTGACCAACATCTGCGAGGGTCACAACCTGCCGTCCGGCTCGCTGGGCGCGCAGCCCGAGATCTGGCTCAACGTCGCCCTGGTCGATCCGGACGGTGAGACCGCGTGGGAGTCGGGCTACGTCGACTCCCACGGCGACATGTGCGACGTGCACTCGCGGGACGTGCGCGAGGGCAAGATCGACCACGATAACCAGCTCTTCAACTTGCAGGCGAAGTTCCTGACGACGAACGTCAAGGGCACGGACCGCGAGATGTACTTGCCCGTCAACTTCGACGTCGACCAGCGCCCGTTCATCCGACCCGGAGCGACGCCCAACAGCGTGATGAACCACCCGCCGTTCGTGCGCATGGAGCAGCGGAGCATCCCGCCGCTCGGCATGAAGAAGGCGAAGTACTCGGTTCCGTCCGACCGGATGAAGAAGCGCGGCACCTACAAGCTGTCGGTGCGACTGCGCAGCCGCGCGGAGCCCATGTACTTCATGGACTTCGTCGGCGCGACGGAGGAGATGGAGCGACGGATGATCGAGCGCATGATCGACATCCATCCCTACACGGTCGAATTCGAGGTCCGCTGAGGAGCTGAAGATGAGACACCACATGAAGCACCTCCTCGCGATCCTCCTCGTCGCCGCACCGTTGACGACGGCCGGATCGGCGCTCCCCACCGATCCGTCCACGGACGGAGAGGACATCAAGCACTCCCCGGAGGTGCACGTCGTCGACTACGACGGGAGCGGCTTCCGCCCCGACCCCGCCGGCGCGAGGCCCTTCGATCCGGAGGAGCAGTGGGAGATCTACGGCGGCAAGTACCCCGTGACGACGCAGCGCCCGCTGCTCGAGCTCGGCCGCCAGCTCTACGTGCAGGGCCCCTTCCAGCCGGGGATCGACACGCTCGGCGAGAAGAACCTGATCTGGCCCTGGCTCATGGTGTTCGGGGACTGGCGGGTGGCCTACGGGCAGAACGACCGCGGCAACCAGGTCGCCGCGAACGAAGAGGTCGGCTCGATCGCGACCCAGCTCACGCTGGACATCGACATCAAGCTGACGGCGACCGAGCGCATCCACCTGATCACGCGACCCTTCGAGAAGGGCGGTGACTTCTCCCGCTGGCAGCTGCGCGGCGACAGCGACGGTGACGCCGTCGACGACAAGGGCAAGTTCGACGGCGACGTCGAGCTCGACGGGAACCTCGACGCCGCCTTCTTCGAGGGTGACCTGGGCGCGTTGATGACGGGCTTCACCGGGCGCGAGAGCACCTGGGACCTGCCCTTCGCCTTCGGGTTCATCCCCCTGCTCGTGCAGAACGGCGTCTGGATCGAGGATGCCTTCAAGGGCTTCGCCTTCACGATCCCGGCCAAGAACAGCAAGGCGCTGAACATCTCGAACTACGACGTGACGTTCTTCGCGGCCTTCGACGACGTCACGTCGGGTGCGGCCCCGGGCACGGAGGAGAGCGACGTCGCGATCCTCGGCGTCAACACCTTCATCGACGCGAACGAGGGCTACTGGGAAGCCGGCTACGGTTTCACGAACATCGCGGACGGCGCGCAAACCGGTAACGGCGACCTCGACTACCACAACGTGACCGTCGCCTTCACGCGACGCTACGGGTCCTACGTTTCGAACTCCGTGCGCGGGATCTGGAACTTCGGGCAGGACGCCTCGTCGAAGACCGCGGACGGCTTCCTGCTCCTGATCGAGAACTCCCTCATCACGAGCAAGCCCTCGACGCTGATCCCCTACGCTAACCTGTTCGTCGGTTTCAACCGCCCCCAATCGCTCGCCCGCGCCGGCGCGGCCGGGGGCGTCCTGAAGAACACGGGGATCAACTTCGAGACCGATGGCCTGACCGGGTTCCCCAAGCTGACCGATACCGGTCACGACGCTTACGGCGGCGCGCTCGGGCTCGAGTACCTCTTCAACCTCGACAAGCAGGTCGTGTTCGAGATCGCGGGTCAGCGCGAGCACGGCAGCAAGAACACGATGATCGGGGGGACCGAGCTCGCGGCCGGTGTGCGCGTGCAGTACCCCATCAGCCATCGCTTCATCATCCGCGCGGACGCGATCCTCGGTCACATGCGCAGCGAAGAGGACCTGGCGGGGATCCGGCTCGAGTTCCGCTGGAAGTTCTGACGACCAGGGTGACTTGGCGCGCATCAGCGCGCGCCAAGGATGCCCTGCGGGCGGCACGGCGCGACTCCGCGCCGGGCGAGGCCTTCGGCCTCGCTGACGCGGAGCAAGGAAAACCGTTTGGGCGGACTCAGCGCTTGGACAGGCGGAAATCGAAGACGAAGTAGAGGTCCTTGCGCGCGAGCCCGCGGACCTCGGACTCCATCACGAACGGAGCCTTCGTCGCGCCCGGATCGCCCGGGCGCAGGAATCGGATGCCCCGCCGCACGCCGGCGGTCTGGAGCTCGCGCGCGAGCTGGGCGCGGATCGGCGCGAAGCTCCCCGCGGGGAGCGCGGTCCGGTTCACGGTGTCGAGCATCAGCACGCCGACCGGCTTCGCGCCGTCGGTTCCGATCAGGGAGCCCACGTCCCGCGCCAGCCGCTCGCCCGACGAGACGAGATCCGCTCGCCGCAACGACCACCCGTTGTGCTCGCGAACGACGCCGATCTCCACGCTCTCTCCGGGACGAAGCGGTGTCCCGGAAGTCGGAGGGATCTCGCGGCAGGCGAGGAGCGGGATCAGGACGAGCGCGAGGATCGGATGTTGCATCGAGGCGCCCAGTCTACGCCCCGGACGCCCCCGACCCGTCGCTGCCCGCGGCGATCGAGAGGAAGCGCTCGGCCTCGCCCCCGGCGGACCGGCGCGACAGGGCCACCACGATCGTCGCGTTCAGGAAGAGCCCGTAGAGCGCCGTGTGGAGGTCCAGCGGCTTCAGCTCCGGCCAGACCTGGAAGATGAGCGAGAGCGCCGTCCCCATGACGAGCCCCGCGAGCACGCCGCGACCGGTCGCGCGGGACCAATAGAGCGCTGCGACGACGCCCGGTGCGAACTGCACGACGGGGACGTAGGCGTAGTTGAAGAGCAGACCGACGAGGTCCTCGGTGGAGACCTGCGCGAAGACGTAGGAGGCGACGAGGACGACGACCACGGTTGCGCGGATCGCAAATCGCTGCCGCCCGGGATCGAGCTCGCGCGAGAGCGCCCTCCCGTACCCATCGCGCACGAGGATCGACGCACAGGCGTGCAGGATCGCGTCGCCCGACGACATGGAAGCGGCCAGCGCACCCGCGCAGAAGAGCCCGATGAGAACCGGCGACGCGTCGATCCGCATCAGGATGTGCGGCAGGATCTGATCCGCCGCGGCCGGGTGCGACTCGAACAGGACTCCCGCGAACCCCAGGATCAGGAGCGGCACCAGGAAGAGCTGGAAGGTCGGGTAGAGCACGACCGTCCGTCGCAACGTCACCACGCTCTTCGCAGTGAACGCCTTCATGAACAGGTGCGGCCAGAACGAGAAGCCGAGCGCAGTCGCGACCACCGAGGTCGTGTATCCGAGCCAGCTCGCCGGCTCACCCCCGCTGGGCCCCGGAGCGCGCAGGAGCTCGGGTCGCACCTCCTCGATCTGCCGGAACATCTCCCCGACGCTGCCGTAGATCTTGCCCGGGAGGTAGAGGCCGAATCCCCAGGCGAGCGCCATCATCAGGATGCCCTGCAGCGTGTTCGTCCAGCCGACGCCCATGACGCCGCTCTTGAGGACGTAGGCGAGAACGACCGAGTAGACGATCGCCGATCCCGCCCAGCGCGGGAGGTCCCCACCCGTCATCTCGAACAGGACGTAGCCCGCCCCCTTCATCTGCAGTGCGAGGTACGGAACGAACGCGAGCGCGCTGGTGACCGCCATCACGCCCGCGATCGCACGCGTGTCGAAGCGCGTCGAGACCATCTCGGCCTGCGTGACGAATCCGTAGGCCCTGCCGACGCGCGCGGCTCGCGGCCCGAGGAAGTAGAACGGAATGAAGCCGAGGGTTCCGTAGGCGAGGATGGCGAACGCCGCTGCTCCGCCGGAGTACGACTTGCCCGGGCCGCCCAGGAACGCGAACGCGCTGAAGATCGTGGCTCCCGTGATGAAGTACATCAGGAGCGTGCCGAGCGCGCGGTCTCCCGCGACGTAGCCCGTCGCGGTCCGGCTCGCTCGGCCGCCGGCAGAGAGGCCGACCACGAGCGAGAGCACGAGGTACCCGACGGCGATCGAGAGGATGATCGCGGAGTCAGTCATCGCGCTCCCCTCCCGTGGTCCAGTGGAAGAGGGCGAGCGCGAGGAACGTCGCGATCACCCAGCCCACGACCCACGCGAAGGAGAACGGGAGGCCCGCCACGAACGGCTCCACGCGGTTGCCGGCCCAAACGTACCCCGGCCAGACCAGGGCCAGGAGGCAGGTGGCGAGGTAGAGACCGAGGAGGGCGTGGGGAACGCGGCCGCGCACGGCGGGATTCTAGCGAGCGAGCCGATCCCGGCGGCCGAGGCTGACCTCCTCTATCATTGGAGGCATGAGAGCCACGATTCGATTCCGCCGGACCCTCGCCACGGTGCTCGTCGCCGCCGTCGTCACGGCACCGGCCAGGTCGACCTGGTCCATCGTCGCGGTCGACACGGCGACGGGGGAGGTCTGCGTGGCGTCGGCCACCTGTCTCACGGGCATCAACCTGCGCAACGAGCTCGCGGTCGTCCGCGTCGGGCTGGGTGGCGGCGCCGCCCAGTCACAGATCGACCAGTCGGGCAAGAACCGCCGTGAGATCTGGAAGGGGTTCAAGCAGAGCCGGACACCGGCCGAGATCCTCGCGACTTTGGCAGCCACGGACGGCGCGCACCAGGCGCGCCAGTACGGAATCGTCGACGCCTTCAACAGCCCGATCGCCTTCACCGGCTCCCAGGCGGGCAACGGGAAGCACCACGTCGCGGGCGTCTCGGGCACGCTCTTCTACTCGGTCCAGGGCAACGTCCTGACCGGGAAGAAGGTCGTGGCCCAGGCGGTGTTGAAGCTCCTCACCGCGAAGGGCGACCTGGGCCAGCGCGTGATGGCAGCGATGGAGGACGCTCGCGCACTCGGAGGAGACGGCCGGTGCTCGTGCAAGTTCAACAAGCCCACCCAGTGCGGCACTCCCCCGCCGAGCTTCAAGACCTCCGCGCTCGTCGCGTTCATCGTGCTCGCCCGCATCGGTGACACGGACGGCGTCTGCGCGAGCAACGTCGGCTGCGCGAACGGTGACTACTACATGAACCTCAACGTGACGCCGGGCACCCTGAACGTGGACGCCGTCGAGGTCCTCCAGGGCAAGTACGATGCCTGGCGGGCCGGACTCGTTGGCCGTCCCGACCACCTGCTCTCGCGCGTTCGGCCGGAAGTCACCGTGCTCCCTGCGACGGGGAAGGCGAGCACGACGGTCGTGGTCGAGCTCGTGGACGTCGACGGGAATCCGCTCGACTCGGGCGGAGCCGCGCTGTCGATCGAGCGCGTGGGAGGTCCTGCGACACCGCTCACGACGATCGACCCGGTCGTCGACCGCGGCGACGGGACCTATTCCTTCCGGGTCCAGGCCGGGCGGGATCCGGGCAAGGAGACCCTGAAGGTCGTGGTCGACGACGGCGTGAGCGCGATCACGCTCTACCCCCACCTCGGCCTGCGCGTCGCCCCCCACGACGGCCTGATCGCCGGGTTCGATTCGGTCCGGACCTCGTCGGAGATCGACCTCCCGTTCACGATCGACGCCGGCGACCTCTCGGGGGGGCGGTTCTACCTGCTCCTCGCGAGCGCCTCCGGCACGACGCCGGGCCTGGTCCTCGAGGACACCCACATCCCGCTCAACTTCGACCCGTTCTTCCAGTGCACGCTGGGGAACCCCGTTCCCTGCCTGGTTCCGGGCTCGGTCGGGATGCTCAACAAGAACGGGCGCGCCGTGGTGAGGCTGGTGGGTGCTCCGGGGGAGTTCGCGATGATGGCGGGGATGCACCTCGACTGGACGGCGCTGATTCCGGGGGAGCGGAGAGTGACGAACGTGGTTGGAGTGGAGTTCGAGCCGTAGGGGTGCTTCGCGTGTATCCGGGTTTGGTGCCCGTGCCCGTGCCCGTGCCCGATGCTTCTTGCCGGGCAGCGCGTGACCCAATCGAAAGCGGAACCCGATTCGGTTTCACAACCGATTCGGAGCGATTCGGGCACGGGCACGGGCACGGGCACGTTTTTGGGAGCGACTTGGGAGTCGAGTAGACTTGCCTGGATGAACGGCGAGAAGACCGTCTTCGGCAAGATCCTCGACGGCGAGATTCCCTGTCACCGTGTCTACGAGGACGAGCACGTGCTCGCGTTCCTCGACGTCGGTCCGCTCTCGGCGGGCCACACGCTCGTGATCCCGAAGGAACGTGTCGCGCTGCTCCACGAGCTCTCCGACGAGCAGGCCGCCGCGATCGGGCGCGTGCTGCCGCGCATCGCCCGGGCCGTCCTCGAGGCGACCGGCGCGACGGAGTACAACGTCTTGCAGAACAACGGCGCCGGTGCGCACCAGGCCGTGCTCCACGTCCACTTCCACCTCATCCCGAAGATCGACGGCAAGGGACTCGGGATCGGGTGGGAGTCCGGATCGCTCGAGGCGGGCGAGGGCGAGGCACTGGCCGCGCAGGTCGCGGCGGCTCTCTCCAGCTGACCGGGCCTAGGAGTCCTAGAGGACGTAGCGCACGGCCTCGTGCTGCCGGAGCGCCTCGAAGAGCGCCAGCCGGTGCTCCTCGTCCGCGACCTCGATCGTGAGATGCACGGAGCAGTATCGACCCTTCCGGCTGCGATTGGCGAGCGTGAGCACGTGGTCGACGTTCCCCACGATCCCCGTGACCGCGATGCGCAGCTCCTGCTCCTCCATGCCGATGATCTGGTAGTCCCACGCACAGGGGTACTCGATCTCCGGGCGTCGTCCTTCGAAGCTCATCGGCGAATCAGAAATCCTATCAGTAGCCCAGCGCTTCGAGGCGAGCTTCCGTGTCCGGATCGAGCTTCGTTCCCTCGCGCGCCGCCAGGGCCTTCCATGCAGCCGCGATCCCGCGCAGATCTTCGATCCACTCCGGCCGCGCGTCGCGCTGCTCTTCGAAGACGTCGCGCAGCTCACCGCGGTCTTTGGCCAGGTCGTACAGCTCGAAACTGTCGGAGTCGACGTCGTAGACCATCTTGAACGCCAGATCGCGCAGGCAGATCAGGTTGCGACTCGCTTCCGGCTTGTGCGTCTCCGCGATCAGGACCCGGTCGTTCGAACCGGGCTCCGAGGAGAGCAGTGAGCGGCCGCGCTGGCCGGGGAGCGCAGCCGCGCCGACGAGGTCGAGCAACGTCGGCGCGAGATCGACGTGGAGCATCAGCTCCTCGTGCCGTGCGCGCAGCGCGTCGATGCGCCGGTCGCGGGACGGGAGCTTGATCACCAGCGGAACGTGGAGCTGCTCGTCGTAGAGGTTCTGGACGTGCCCGGTGTGGGAGTGGTCTCCCAGACCCTCGCCGTGATCCGACGTGAAGACGATCAGGGCGTCGTCGTAGAGGCCGCGCTCGCGCAGACCGTCGAGCACCCTCCCCACGCTGCGATCGGCCGCCTCGACCTCGAGCACGTACCGCTCCCGGATCGCCGCCCTGTTCGGCACGTCGTGGAGCCAGAGCTGGACGGTTCCCTGCCCCGCTTCCTCGCGAACGAGTGCGATCCGGGCCTCCTTCGTCGACTGGAGCTCCTCCCCCACCTCCCACTCGACCGTCGTCCCCTCTCCCTTGTACTCGAAGGTCCGAACGTAGAAGTGGTCCTCCGAGCGCAGCGCGAGGACATTCCTTCCGGCACGGAAGTCGAGCGTCCGCTTCCACATCGTCATGTCGGACGTGGAGGCCACGTCCAGGACCTCGCCGTTCAGCTCGATCTCGGCCGTCCGCTCGACGGTTCCGTGGGCGTTGTACGGCAGGTGCGGATCGCTGTAGTGCGCGAAGAGGAAGAACGGCTGGTCCGCCGCGAGCTCGTCGAGCTCGGCCTCGACGGCTTCGGTCACGGCCGGTGCCGCCACCATCCAGCGGTCGTAGGCCTTCTCGTAGCGCCCGAAGCCGCGGTCGAGGCCCTGTCTCGGCGCCAGCGTCCCCAGGCTCACCACGGCCCGCGTCGCCCAGCCCAGCTCCTCCAGCCTCTCGTGCAACAGCGGCAGCTCGGGATCGACGCGGTCCCCGTTGTTCACGATCCCCGTCTCGAAGGGGTGCCGCGACGAGAACAGCGCGGTGTGCGAGGGCAGGGTCATCGGCGCGTGGGAGAACGCGCGCGTGAACGAGACTCCGTCCGCGATCAGCGCGTCGACGGCCGGCGTGTCGACGAGCTCCGCCGGATCCAGGATCGCGTCCGCGCGCAGCGTGTCGACGACGAAGAGCACGATGTTCGGCCGCTCCGGCGACGGTCCGCGCTCCGTGCACGCGGAGAGCAGAAGGCCTGCGAGGCCGACACCGATCGAGAGCTCACGCATCATGGGCGGAGAGCCTACCAAGCCGTTCCACCTATACTCTTCGGCTCGATGCCCCTCACCCTCACGATCTGCGGCCTGCTGCTCGCCGCCTGCGCGCATCCGCCCGTGGGCGGCGAGCCGGCCTTCCGGCTCGAACCACCGGAGGTCACGTTCACGCCTCCGCGCGGCGCCGCGGACCTCACCTACGCCTGGGACGGACTTCCGCCCGTGCCGCGGCCGAGCGCGGACGGAGCGGCGATCGTCGTGCCCTGGGGCGAGTCCGGACTCGCGCACGGAACGCGCCTCTACCGACCGTTCCACGAGGGCTCCGTCGCGGGCCGCTTCGGCGCGGGTCGTGCGCTCGCCGCCGGGGAGACACTGGCCCTCGAGACAGGACGGCTCGAGGGCCCCTGGACCGTCGACTTCTGGATCCGGCCGGACTCGGCTCCCTCGGGCTCCGCCGAAAGGGTTTTGCACGCACCGGGTGCCTTCGAGCTCGTGCGGGACCGCGAGGGCCACGCGCTCCTTCGCATCGAGGGCACGACCCTGCGCTCCGGGACCCCGCTCGAAGCCGGTCGATGGCACCACGTGGGCGTCGTGGCCGACGGGCCCGAGCTCGCCGCGCTGCGACTCGTGGTCGACGGCGAGGCGCGAGGAAGGCGGCGCGAGGACGGGGAGTCGACGCTCGAACGCGGCCTCGAGGCCGGCGGTCTCGCCTGCGTCGTCGACGACCTGCGCGTCCTCTCCCGCGCCCTGACCACGGACGAGCTCGCGGAACGCCACGCCCCCCCTCTCCAACCGGGAGAGCACGTCCTCTCGGTGCGGAGCGGGGACGCGCTCCACGAGATCAAGACGTGGGTCGGCGTCGTGCGGCAACCGGTGCTGGAGAACGCGTCCGACTGGAGGCTCGGAGTGCGCGATCACCTCGCCGTTCGCGACGGCCGCTTGCGCTGGACGGAGGGACAGTGGCGTCGCGATCGCCCCGACCTCCGCCCGCTCGCGCGCACGACGCACCCGACGGTCTACCTCGGCAACCACCGGGTGTTCGTCTACGGCGGCGAGACGCGCGACACGCACGTCTGGCCCTGGGCGAACACCGACGACACCTGGATCTACCGGACCGACCTCGCGACCTGGCGCCGCGTCGCAGTCGACGGCCCCGCACCCTCGCCGCGCTGCCACCAGTTCGCCGCCTACAGCCCCGACCACGGGATCGTCCTCTACCCGGGCGGATGGCAGAACGACGTGGACGAGGCGCCGAAGTTCGACGACACGTGGGTGTTCCACGTCGAGGAGGAGCGCTGGGAAGAACGGCATCCGTCGGGCGATCCGCTGCCCGAGCTCGCGAACCGGGCGACCCTCTACCACCCGGGGCTGCGACGCTTCCTCCTCCTCCGCAGGCCGAGGGTGTTCGCCTACGACCCGGACGCCGATCGCTGGGACGCGTTCCCCTGGCCGAAGGTGGAGTTCGAGGCGGGTCCGCGGTTCCGCTACGACCCGGGCTCGTCCCCGATGATCGGCCACGACCCCGACACGGGGAACGTGATCCTCTTCGGCGGCGCCGTTCGTGTGAACGACGAGAACCTCTTCCAGGACGTCACCGCCCACTGGGACGTCGAGGGGAACACGATCGTCGTCAAGGACGTCGGCGAGGCCCCGTCGCCGCGCGTTCGCTCCGCCTTCGCCCACGACTCGAAGCGCGGTCGCTTCGTCCTCTTCGGCGGCGTGCAGGACCAGCGCTCCGTGCGCAACGACGACCTGTGGACGTACGATCCTGCCGAGGCGCGCTGGACGCGCACGGACGCGGCCGACTCGCCGTCGCGTCGCGGGGGCTTCTACGGGATGGCCTACGACGAGGACCTCGACCGCTTCTTCGTCCTGTGCGGTCGCAGCGCCGTCGACCGCTTCCTGAACGATGCCTGGCGGCTGCACCTCGCTCCCGAGGCCGAGGGCCGCGGGACCTGGGTCTTCGACCGCGACGCGTTCCCCGAGCTGCGTCACCTCGCCTGCGACGTCCGGCTCCCGGGCGAGGCGACGGCGTCGTTCCGCTTCGCGTCGTCATCCGATCTCGCGGAGTGGAGCGCGTGGGCGCGGAAACCGCCCGCGGGGCGCTACCTGAAGGTCGAGGTCACCGTGAAACCGGGCGGCGCCGAAGCGCCCGAGGTCCTGGCCCTGGGCTTCGCCACCGAACACGGGGCCGACCCGATCGGCGCGACGCGTTTCGCCTGGACGCTCTAGGCCGCCGGACGACGCCGCGCGAGCCTCGCACACACGACCTCCGTGAAGCACGCGGCGACCACGCTCGCGGACGCGGCCCAGGCCACACCCGCCGTCCCGAAGCGCGGAGTCGCCCAGGCTCCGATGAGCAGAGTCGCGACTGCGGCGACCAGGAGCGGAGCGAGCGGCGGCCTCCCGCGAGGCCGCGTGAGCCAGGCCCGGAGCGCGATCCACGACGTGAGCAGCAAGGTGAACCAGGCCTGGGCGGTGAGCGTGGCTCCCGCATCCAGGCTCCACCACGTCACGGCCCCACTCGGCTCGAAGCTCCACGACACGGTCGTCCATTCCACCGCCAGCCCGCTCGCCTCGATCAGCTCCCGGTGGAATCCCGGCGCACCGAGAGCCAGCGCGAGGAGCACAGCCGCTCCGATCACGAGCGAGGGGAGGAATCCCTTTTCGCCACGGCGTCGGTCGAGCACCCACGCCACTACGAGCGCGAGCCAGGGCAGGCCGAGCTCCATAGCCCTGAGGTAGAGACCGACCGTGGCGTGACTGGCGACGACCCCATTCGCGACCGGAGGTGGATCGAACGCGTGCAACGCGACGCAGCCCAGGAGCGGGAGCAGGAGCGGCGCGAGCAAGCGCGCGGCGTCGGTCGACTCCCGGTGCACCGGCTCTCCCCCCGGGCGGGTGGTCATCAGACCGAGCGCGACGAGGACCAGGATCATCATCGGCGGCCCGCCGAAGAGACCGCTCGTGATGGAGGCTCCCGCGACGAGGAGGTGAGGAGTGGTCGTCGAGAGGGAGAGCGAGCGGCCGAGGACCAGGAGGTCGCCGTCGAGGTAGGAGGTGCGGATCCAGCGCTGGAGCGAGTGGAGGCCCCAGCCCACTCCGACGGGAACCGCCAGGACCGGCAGGTAACGGAGGACCCCCGCGGCCCCGTCCTCGACCGGCCGGAGCGTGCTGATGAAGACGAGGCCCAGGAAGAACCCGCCGAGCTCGAACAGGGAGCGCGTGCCGCGCCGGCCGAAATTCCACCGGAGGCTGTCTGCGATACTCGGTGCGAAGCGCAGGTAGACGACGAGCGCTCCGGCCCAGACGAACGCGTCGAGCTCCATCCGCTCCAGCGGGAGGGTCGCGAACACGGTGAGCACGACCCCCACGCACGCGAGCCACCAGACCTCTCCCTCGAGCGGGGGCCAGCGGAGCACACGCGCACCCGTGTCGGAACTCCGCCTTTCGTGGTCCTGCCACATCCCGACGTAGACGAACGCCACCGCGAAGAGGAGACAGAGCGGCCCGCTCTCGCCCACGAGCCTCCGGTTGTGCCCCGGGATGCACGACCCGGCGAGCATCGGGAAGTAGATGGCCGCGTAGAGGAGAGCGCGTGTGCTCCACATGGCCCGGCGGCGCTACTCCAGGATCGGCTGCGCCGATCCCACGACCTTCGTCCCGTCCGGCTTCGCGATCTCGATCCACCAGCGCGCGTCCGCCGGCAACGGGTCCGGCGCGGTCGCGTGCACGTCGTAGTCGTCGTGCGAGGGCGCGTACTCGCCCTTCCCGACGTAGCTGAGCGTCCGGTCCTCGGTTCCGATCCAGGCGCGCACGACGGTCGATCCGCTGTCGGAGTACGGCAGCTTGACGACGAGGTGGCCCTCCGAACCGCCGGTGATCGCACCGTGCCCCTGCGCGAGCTCGACCGAGAGGTCGCCGATCTCGACCGTGCCGAGCGAGTCCTCGTCGTGCGAGTGATCCTCGCTGTCCTCGGACTCGCGTTCAGTCTCCGTGGAGGAAGAGTCGGAGGCTCGTGATCCGTCGCCGCTGCCGCAGGCGGCGAACAGCGCCGCTGCGGTGAATCCGGCGAGGAGAAGAGGTGCGCGCTTCATCGAGAGCTCCGGGTGAGGGGTCACGTGAGGTCCTCCGGCTCGCGGACGGAGTGGATCGCCGCGTAGCCTGCGGGAACGAGTACGAGATTCAGGAAGGTAGACGTCAAGAGGCCGCCGAGAATGACGACCGAGAGCGGCGCGAGGATCTCGTTGCCGGGCTGATCGCCCTCGATGACGATGGGAACGAGCGCCAGCGCGGCGGTGAGGGCGGTCATCAGGATCGGCACCAGGCGCTCCATCGAGCCTCGAACGATGGCGTCGAAGACCGGACGCCCTTCCACTTCGATCAGGTAGCGGTAGTGGTTCACGAGCAGGATCCCGTTGCGCACGGCGATTCCGAACAGCGTGATGAACCCGACCAGACTCGCGATCGAGAGCACAGGTGCGACGTATCCCCCCCCACCGAACAGGCCGGCGACGTTGTGGACGAGATCCGCCGACTCGTAGATGAAGATCGCGAGGACTCCGCCGATGAGGGCCAGCGGCAGGTTGACGAGCACGAGCAAGGAGACCCGCAGGGAGCCGATCGCGAGGTGCAACAGCACGAGCATGACCAGGAGCACCACGCCGCTGAAGACGAGGATCGCGCGGCTCGCGGACTGCTGCGCCTCGAACTGCCCCCCGTAGTTCGCACGGTAGCCGTAGCGCTCGACGATCGGGTCGACCCTGCGCCGGACCTGCTCGACGAGGTGACCGAGGTTCGCACCCTCGTCGACGTTGAGCGAGACCACCGCCTTGCGCTGCGAGTTCTCGCGCGCGATCAGGTTCGAGGCCAGCTCGGGGCCGATGTCCGCGACCTCTTCCAGACGCACGAGCGCTCCTCCCTGCCCGCGCAGGATGAGGCGCCGCAGGTCGTCGACGTCGTCGCGCTCGTCCGGATGGAGACGGACGGCAAGCCCGTAGCGGCGCACGCCCTCGTTCACCTCCGCGACCGTCACACCGAACACGGCATCGCGCACCTGACTACCGGCAGACAGTGGAGTGAGGCCATAGGCGGCGAGGTCCGCCGGCCGGTACACGATCGGCAGGGACTGGATCATCACCTCCCGGTTGGCCGCGACATCGCGTGTGCCAGGGAGCGCCACGAGCTCGCCCTCGATCTCCCGCGCGATGCTGCGCAGTCCCTCGAGGTCGTCCCCGTACACGCTGATCGCGATCGCCGCCGGCGTCCCGGACAGGATGTGGCTGAGCCTGTGCTGGATGGGCTGGCCGACGTTCGTGGTGATTCCGGGGACATCCTCGAGCACGCGGGTGATGCGCGCCCGCACCTCCTCCTTCCTCGCGCCCGGCAGGACGGTGACCTCGATCTCGGAGTTGCTCACGGGCTCCGCGTGTTCGTCGCGCTCCGCGCGCCCCGTGCGGCGCGTCACGCTGCGCACGCCCTCGATGGCGAGGATCCGCGACTCGATCGCGGAAGCCATCCGGTCACTGGCCCCGAGCGACGTTCCCGGAGGCGCAAAGAGGCCGATCGTGAAGGTGCCCTCGTTGAACTCAGGGAGGAACGAGGTGCCGAAGGTCGCGCCGAGCCAGACGGTCAGGCCCGTCGCCACGCCGGCCGTGCCGAGCACGAGCCCGCGATGACGCAACGCGAAGCGGACCATCGGCTCGTAGATCCGCTTCAGGGCCCGGACCAGGAACCCGTCCTGCGCCTCGCGCGCGGTGGGCTCCGCGTGCAGCAGGAATCGGCACAGCGCGGGCGTGACCGTCAGCGCAACGACCAGCGACGCGAGGATCGAGACGACGAAGGCGATGCCCAGCGGCCGGAAGAAGCGCCCCTCGATCCCCTCCAGGAACATCAGTGGAAAGAAGACGAGCGCGATGATGATCGTCGCGAAGACCATCGCCGGGCGGATCTCGTTGCTCGCGTCGTAGATGACCCTGCGCTTCTCCCGACGCTCGCCCGCGGGCAGGCTCGCGTTCTGCCGGAGCCTTCGGAAGACGTTCTCCACGTCGATGATCGCGTCGTCGACCAGGCTGCCGACCGCGATCGCCAGCCCGCCGAGGGTCATCACGTTGATCGTCTCCCCGAGCGCGTCGAGCACCAGCAGACCGGCGGCGAGAGAGAGGGGGAGCGCCGTGAGCGTCACCAGCGTCGTGCGCAGGTTGAGCAGGAACAGCGCGAGGATGACGGCGACGATGATCGCCGCGTCGCGCAGGGCCACGACGACGTTGTGTACGGCGAGGTCGATGAAGTCCGCCTGCCGGAAGATCTGCCGATTGACGTTCACGCCCGTCGGCATCGACGGCTCGAGCGCGTCGAGCAGCGCGTCCACCTCGCGTGTGATCGCGAGCGTGTTCGTGCCGGGGGCCTTCTGCAGGGTCATGACGACCGCCGGGTTCCCACCGTCCGAACCCGTGCCCCGCTTCGGTGCCGGCCCCAACCGGACGTCGGCGACCTCGCCGATCGTAACCGGCGCCCCGCCGTGGATCTTCACCATCGCTCCGGCGATGTCTTCCACCGATCGCACGCGACCGCTCTGGCGGATGGGCAGCTCGAGGTTGTCGACGTCGGGGAGGTAGCCGGCGGAGAGCGTGCTGTGGGCGGCCCCGGCCGCAACGACGACGTCGTGCACCGTGAGGCCGTAGAGGCGCAGCTTCTCCTGCTCGACCAGGACCTGGTACTCGGGCAGGTCGCCGCCGATGACCGACACCTGGGCCACGCCTGGGATCGCGAGCAGCTTGTTCCGGAGATCGAACTCGGCGTAGGAGCGCAGGTCGAGGTCGCTCTGGGTGCCGTTCGGTGAGGAGACCGCGAGCAGCATGATCTCCCCGGTGATCGAGGTGATCGGGGTCATCTCCGCGTGCGTGTTCCTCGGCAGCTCCTCGCGCACCGAGTCGAGCCGCTCCGCGACGAGCTGCCGCGCCCGGTAGATGTCCTTCCCCCACTCGAACTCGATGTACGCGATCGCGAGCCCGATGGCGCTCGAGGTCCGGACGCGGCGAACGCCGGGAATGCCGTTCACGGCGGCCTCGATCTGCAGCGTCACGTAGAGCTCGACCTCGTCCGCAGCGAGGCCCGGCGCCTCGGCCATCACGACGACAGTGGGTGCGTTCAGCTCCGGGAAGACGTCGACGGGCGTTCGCGGCAGGCGGAAGACCGCGACGCCGAGCAGCACTCCGGCGAGCACCAGCACGAGTGCCGCGTGGTCGATCGAAAAGCGGATGAGGTTCTTGAGCACGGCCGGTCCTCAGTGAGCACCGTGTGAGGTGCCATCGGCGTGAACGTGCCCCGTGCGCGGACCGAGCCCGGACTGGACGGTCGCGAGCTTCAGCTCGTAGGCGCCGTCGAGGACGACCTCGTCGCCGCGGACGACTCCGCTCTCGAGCACGACCCAGCGGCCGTCGCTGACGCCCATGTCCGCCTCGACGCGAATGGCCCGGTTGGGATCCTTCGGGTCGCGCCGGAAGAACACGTGTGACAGGCCGTCCTGCACGATGGCGGAGCGCGGAACCGCGAGGGCCGGGGCGGCGGTGGAATCGACGACGACCTCGAGAAACGCCGAGACCCCGGGTCGGATCCACGGTGCGGATGCCCGAGGCGTGGCGAGCAACGTCAGCGTTCGCTCCTCCGGATGGGCCTCCAGGCCCAGCATCAGCGACGCGTCGACACCTTCGCCGATCTTCACTCCGGACGAACGCGGGGGGACGATACGCGCTTCGGCGGCGCCGGAGAGCTCGCGCAGATCCGCCTGGAGCGCGAGCGCGCGAAAGCGAACCTCATCGGGGTCGACGATCGAGAGCACGATGGTGGGCGGCTCGACGAACGCGCCATCGGTGACGGCCAGCCGCTCGACGATCCCGGACTTCGTCGCGCGAACGTCGATCCAGTCGATCGTCGCGTACCGCGGCACCCCGCCCTCGACCTCCTCCTCGAGCTGCCCATCCGGGATCGCAGCGGCCGTCGCCGCGCGGTGCAATGCGTGCTCGCGCGTCCGCCTCGCATTGGAGAGGCCTGTCTCGGAGAGCCGCAGCTCGGCGCCGAGTCTGGGCAGGCTCGCCTCGAGCTCGGCGGCCTGCGCCTCGAGGTCCGCATCCTTGAAGTCCGCCCGCGTCAGGCCTTCGATCCGACCCCGAACGAGCGCGAGCTTCCGCTCGGCCTCGACCGTCTTCGCGTTCGCGAGCTCGATCTTCGCCAGCGCCGTCTCGATCTCCTGCTCGCCGACGATGATCTCGTGCAGGAGCTCGGGCCACGCGGGCGACTGGAACCGGAACAAGGGCTGGCCGGACTCGACGGTGTCGTACTGGTCGACCAGGAGCTCGACCCGGCCGGGCAAGGCCATGCGGTACTCGTGGCGCGCGAGGGGCCGCAACTCGAAGGCTCCCGGGACGCGAATCGTCTGGGCGACGCGTCGAGCCTCCACCTTCGCGAAGGTGATCCCGAGGTTGCTCCGGACGGTCGCAGGGATGTCGATCCGGTTGGTCGTGGCCGCCGGCTCTTGCTGCTCGGGATCGGCGGGCGGACCGGCCGGAGGTGTGCAGGCGACGAGCGCTGCGGCCAGACAGGGGATGGTTCGGTTCATGGAGTCTCTTCCCTCGCGGGCGGACCGGTCAGGTATTCGAGCTCCGCACGAACCAGGGCTTCGGCCGAACGGGTCTCGATCAGGTCGAGCTTGGTCTGGTGGGCGCGCGTGAAGCTCTCGAGCACGACGAGGCCCTTACCCTCGCCGAGTTGCATGAGGCGCATGGCGTCGTCGAGCTGGCGGTCGATCAACGGGACGAGCACGGACTCGATGTCCGCTCGCTGCTCCGCGAGCGAGCCGGCCCTGGCCGCCGCGGCCGCGCGGCGTCCGACGAGCACCTCGTACTCGGTCTCGTAGACGGCTCGCGCGATCTCCCGATCTACACGGGCCTCCGCGATCGCGCGGCGGTTCGCGTTCAGGAACGGGACGGGGATCGCGCCCAGGAACCCGACCCGCGACTGTCCCTCGTCGTACTCGTACTGAGGCCCGATCACGAGATCGGGGTACTGCTTCCGGATCTCGCGCCGCAGAGCCTGCTCGGCGACCTCGTACTCCTCGCGCAACCGGGCGAGCGTCGGGTTGCGCTCCCCCACCGCCGCTCCGTGCGCGCTCCCGACACCGAGCGCGAGCGAGGGAACGAACGTGACGGGCGCCTCGGGAGCGAGCCCGAGGTGTGTGCGCAGACGCTGTTCCCCGGCGGCGACGTCTCCGCGCAGCCGCCCGAGCCGGTTCCTGCGCTGCGCCAGCTCCACGGAGAACAGCACCGCTTCGGTGCGCGCGAGCTCGCCGCTCTCCGCAAGCTGCATCGCGGTCCCGACGAGCGCTTCCAGCGCATCCACGAACCGCTCCGTCTCCTCCACCCGGAGTCGAGCGGCCGACCACTCGACCCATTCTCTGCGGACCTCGTGCCACACGTCCCACTCGGCCTCCAGAGCCCGGTGCCGCGCGGCCTCGTGCGATGCGCCGGCGAGCTCCTGCTCGGCGGCGAGCCGGCCGGACAGCGGGATCGTGAACGTCAGGCCCGGCGAGAGTACCCACCGGTCCGACACGCTCTCCGTGATGCGCAGAACGCCGAGGGAGAGCTCCGGATCCGCCAGGAGGCCGGCGTGCTCGGCGCCGACCGCTTCCCGCGCGACGCGCAGGCGCGCGAGACGCAGGCCGGGGTTGAACACGAGCGCGACGAGGCTTCCCTCGTCCAGGGTCAGACCGTCCGCGGGATCGAACTCGTCGCCCGTACCGGGGAGGTCACGGTCGAGGCGTTCGAGGAAGCCCTGGAGCGAGCCGTCCGCCAGCGTGCGCTCGTGCCACGCCGCGCGATGCCGGGCGGAGTCCAGGGGGCTCTCTTCGTAGCTCTGGCAGCTCGCGAACAGCCCGACCACGAGGGCGAGAGCTCCGGCTCGGTCGATTGCGGATCGGATCTGGGAACGGTACTCATCCACGACACGGGGTCTCCATCGTCCATCCTGAGCGAGGCCCGGCACGACGATGCCGAGCCACTGCACGCCGGCAATCGCCGGCGGAGCACGAGGCGTTCAGGTGGCGACGGGAGGCGCGCGCGGAGTGGCCGCAGCCCGCGGAGGCCGTGGCCTCGGACCACGCACCTCGACGTCAGCGCGCTCGGGCGCCGGGAGATCGAAGACGAGCTGCGCAGCCAGTACGGGGGTCAGTGCGAGCGACGCGTCCAGCAGCGTCCGGACCACGGCCGGCTCCACGACCTGCTGCGCGTGGTCTTCCGCGGGATGCGAATCGTGGTCGTCCTCGGATTCCCGGGGAAGCTCGCGGTGTTCGTGGTGGTGATCCCCGTGATCGACACGCGTGTGAGCCACCGTGACGTGCTCGTGCACGAAGATGTGGTGGTGCAGTGCGAGGTGCAGCGGAACCAGGCAGAGCTGGAGCGTGAAGCACGCGCAGGCCAGCACTCCGAGGAGCGACGTCGCTTGCTTCGGCTTCGGGCTCTCTTTCACGACAACTCCCTTACGAGTCGAGCGGTCATCCTAGCGGGGCCGGATCGACGAGATCAAGGCAACCGAGAAACAGGGCCTCGGAGGTCCGGGAGCGCGTTCTGGGTGACAGGGGCTCGGGGCGGCTCATTGCGGCTCCGGGGAAGGAGTAAACAAAGGGATCGGCCAACTGCGCTCCGGCCTTGAACGGGATCCCCGCCCTCTGCTCGCGCGCGCCTCAGTCGCCGAGCTCACCGCGCCGCAGCACGCGTTCGCGCATCTGCCGGAAGTCGGGCTTCTTCCTCGTCGGGCTCACGGGCTCGAGCTCCTGGAACTGGGCCAGAACGAGGAGCGCGATCGAGCCGAGGATGCCGATCACCGCCGGCTTCCAGAACCGCCGCGGCTCCTGGGCGGCGCCGAAGGCCAGCGAGCCGAGCGGCTTCTCGCGCGGTGTATGTGCCTCGACGACCGCGCCGATGCCCAGGAGCGAGAGAGCTCCGACGATGGCGAGGAGCTGGAGCCCGGACGTGCTCCCGAACGCGGACATGACCCCGACCCAGTCCGCGACGGTGTCCGTCTGCTTGAGCGCCCAGATCGAGATCAGAGTCGAGAAGGTCCCCATCGTTCGCAGCGCGAGAAAGACGTCTTCCCCGACCGTTCGCGCCCGGGACAGGCGCCGCCGGCCGAAGCGCTGCTCGAGGTACAGGTTCCCGCAGATCAGTGTCCCCAGCGTGCCCCAGAAGAGCATGGACTGGAACCGGAACGGAAAGTAGCCGCGCAGCCAGTGTGCCTGGCATTCGTGGAGGATCCAGGTGACGAGGAACGTCCACGCCGTCGCGACGAAGAGCGCGCCGGTGCCGCCGATGCGCCGTCGCATCGGAAGGAGCACGGGCTGGAAGAACACCTTCAGCAGGAAGTCCTTGCAGTAGATGTTGGTCCGGCGCCACACCTCGGTGAAGCTCGAGGCCAGGAGGAAGTTGTTGTAGACCGGCGGGAGGTTGAAGCCGAAGAGGCCCATCAGGCCGATCACGATGTTGAAGCTCCCGGCCAACCGCAGGAAGAGGACGAGGAACGTGGTCGCCAGGAACTGCGCCGCGGTTGCGCCGTCCACGACCTCCGCCGTCTCGAGCATCCAGTCGCGCAGGATCAGCCGGAAGAGCACGAGCTGCACGACGCCGCGCAGGATCCGCCAGGTTCCCCGCTGGTAGGTCTCGAACGTGTCCCCGGTGAGGTGGGTCTTGCAGAGCGTCCTGTAGTCGACGATGGGCAAGACCGTGAAGAGGACGTTCGGCAGCATGAACAGGTACGCGAAGGCTCGCGCCGGCGAGAACGGCGCGGAGCGGTGCTTCAGGTCGTACAGGTAGATGATCATGCGAAACATGAACATCGAGCCGACGATCGGCCAGACCGGTTCGAGCGCCGGAACCATGTCGGGCACCGAACGCACGTAGGCGAGCACCGCGATCGAGGCCGCGACGAGGCCCGCGCGAACGGGGAAGGGCGCGGGGACGTGAGCGAGGCCGATCAACACGGCACCGATGGCCACGAGGGCGGCCGTCGTGGGCGCCCCGGCGATGAAGCAGGTGGTCCCGATCGAGAGCCCCACGAAGAACTTCATCCGCCAGCGCGGCGGAAGGAAGTGGTGCACCAGGAACCCCGCCCCGACGATGGCGAGCATCCTGTGGATCACCGGTGGCAGGAGGTCGAGCTCGCGGAGGAGGACGATCACGAGCCCGAACTGCACGAGGACGACGGCCAGGCGGCCGAGGTTCCCGGCGCGCAGACTCTCGCGCACGGAGAGGAGCACCGCCGTGCGCCCCGTGCTCGGTGAACCGGGCTCGGTCGCGCTCTCCACTCTCGGCTCGTCGGGCATGGGCGGGGAGAATCCTGATGGCCGCGCCCGGTTCGTTCTAGCCCTCGAGCGAGGATTCTCGGCACGCGAGCCATCGCCGCGCTCGGGCGCCCAAGAATGAGCCCGTCCACGAGCGCTCCGAGAGCCCTCACCGTGAGCCCGGGTGGCGACTCGTCAGTCGAACGAGAGGCCCAGGCTCTGGGCGTAGACGCGCCCGAGGTCCTGCCACGAGTTCCCCTCGAAGGGCTGGGCCGCGAGCGCTCGGTTGACGTAGGCCACGCCCTTGCGGGGCTCGTCGAGCGCCTTGCCGTAGATCTCGTAGCCGATGAAGCGCTGGGCGCGCGCCCAGTCCTCGTGACCGCGTGGGACCGATCGCCAGAGGGCCAGCGCCTCCTCCACGCGTCCCTCGCGCAGCGCGTACCGCCCGAGCTGCACGAGGTCGCCCTCCCGCGCCGCTCGCTCCGGGTCCGGCCAGACCGTGAGGATCGGTGTGAGGGCCGGAGGAGACTCCTCTTCTTCGGCCCGCTGCGTCGCGTCGGAGGGCTCCTCGGCATCGGGCGAGAGTGCAGAGTCTTCGACGAAGCGTTCCGTCAGCTCCGCGAGCGTCACGACCCGGCCTTCGGCGCCGACCGTGATCTCCATGTCGGGATCCGGAGGCTCGAGCTCCGGAGCCGGGCCCGCCGTCACGTTGATCACCGCCACCAGCGCGACGGGGAGCGCCAGGGCGAGCAGCACGATCCAGGCGAGCGTTCTCGAGCTCATGGTTTCCTCCGGAGAGTCTGGTCCCGACAGGGTCATTTGGAAACCGGTCGCCGGGATTCCGCAGATCGGCACCTCGCTCGGGAACCGTCGACCGCTCGGAGACGTGCTCGTGGTGTCCGGGGACGCTCAGTGCAGGAAGACGTACACCCGTCCGGGCTCGATCAGGTTCACGCCGGGACTGACCTGGGGGATTTTCAGCTCGTGGTTCCAGCGTAGCGCGGCGACGAGCAGGTCCTCCTTCGAGCTCCCACCCGCATCGCCGATGCGCGCCATGGCCATCCCGAGCGAGTCGCGGCCGTGCTCCCCCATCGCCGTCAGGCACAGCGCACCCGTCCGGCCCTCGAAGACCTGGACCCGGCCGACCTGGTTCTCGTTCTCGCCCAGCTCCCCGAAGCAATCCAGAACGCAGCTCGAGCACGGGAACTCCGAGCCGCAGGCGAGCGAGCCGAAGTTCCGTGAGCCGACCGCCCAGTCGTCGTAGCCCACGCCCGTGAACTGACCGATGCCGAGCACGTTCCATCCGGCGAGCTCGTTCACCTGGGTCCCCTCGACCTCGCCCCGCTTCACGACACCCGACGAGACGGAGTAGACGACGCCGAGACCCGTATCTGCCCCCGCGCTGCCGTCGAAGTTGGGCGCACCGACGACCACCTCGTCGGTGGCCGGACTCGAGTCTCCGTCGGTGTTCACGGCGCCGCTGACGCTGTAGCCGAAGCGATCTCCCGGAGCGGTTCCGCGCAACACCGCGAGCGGGACCCCGGGCGTCGGACCGCCGACGACCATGGCGTAGCCCTTGCCGGTGCTCGTGAAGCTCTCCGAGCCCGCGATGATCATGAACTGCGGCGCGCCGACGACGACGTCCTCGAAACCGTCGCCGTTCACGTCCCCCGCGAGCGCGACGTCGAACCCGAGGCGGTCCCCCATCTTGCGCCCCGTGAGCTTCACGACGCCGGCCAGGTTCGAGACGTCGATCGGAACTGCGGGCATCGAAGGCGGTGAGGCGAGCCCCGCCAGCGTGACGATCTCGCTGCCCGGGATCACGTAGGCGTGACCGCGCGCGGTCGTGTCGAGCAGCCCTCCCGGGGCGCCGAGCACGATGTGCGGCACGGTTCCCGGGTCACCGTCGAAGTCGCCGGCCGCCGCGATCGAGTGGCCGAGCCGGTCGCCGACGTTCTCCCCCTCGAGGATGACGTTGGCGTAGAGCGCCGCGTTCGGGAGACCGGCCAGTGACTGGGACGGCGGCCCGGGGTGGACGAAGCTCCCCGACAGGAAGAAGTACACACGGCCGCGCTCGCTGAAGCTCCGTCCCTGGAAGGGTCCGCGCGGAGCGGCGATCGCGAAGTCGTCGAACCCGTCCTCGTCGAGATCGCCGAGCGACCCGACGGCCCATCCGAACCGATCGCCGTCGAACTCCCCCTTGTAGCCGACGTCGGCCTGCTCGACACAGCAGTCGGCGTTGCTCGAGAGGTAGAGCATCGCGGACGTCGCCTTGTTCGACGGGACGAGCTTCGAGTCCCAGCGACGGAACGACCCGGCCAGGACGTCGCGGATCGAGTCCGTGTCGTCCCACAAGGGCGCCGCCAGATCCCACCCGCGGTGGTTGTCCTGGTGCGTCCCCTGGTAGATCTCGCTCGATTCGCAGGCGTAGACCGTCGACCCGCAGGTCATGACGGGATCGCCGTCGCAACCGGCCTGGGGGACGAGCGGGAGCAGGAGGGAGAGGAGGGGGATCGTCATGGCGTTTCCTTCTCGTGGAGCGAGGAGAGGAGTGAGTGTCGCGAGGCGCCGGGAATGGCTCGCCCATTCCGTGCGGAAGTCCCCCCTGGCGTGCGCACGTTCCAACCCCCTGTCAGCCTGCGACTTGCACAGCAGGCAGGACCTCGCGCCGCGAGTCGAATCCGGAATCGTCGTGCGACGATCCGCGAGCCGGCGCTGGGTCCCGCCACCCGCTCTCACTCCAGCCCGCGCTGGACGCGTGACGGAGCCGGGAGCGGCTCAGCTCTTCGAACCGCGGCGGGTCAGGGCGATCGCTCCGATCCCGGCCCCCTCCCCCGCCGACGGATCCACGCACCTTCTATGCTGTAGGACCGGGGACTGCCCCGGGGATGCAGAGAAAGGATCGAGTCGCGCTTCCGTCGCTCGCAACGACGAACCGCACGGGTCGGGGTCGTCGTCTCCGCATCCTTCAACCGTCAACGAGGGAGAGCAAGCCATGAAGACCATCGAAAATCGGATCTCGTTTCCTCTGGTGACTGCACTCGTCGCCGTTTCTTTCTGCAGCACGGTTCAGGCGCAATTCAGCCGACCGCCGACGTTCCCCCTGAACCTCGAAGGGCAATGGCATCCTCAGGGCCCTTGGGATCTCCTCGACAGCATGACCGACCCGAACTGCTTCCCGATCCCTCCCGCACCCGGGGTGCTGGGTTGTATCGGGGAGATCGCGCATGGGGCGGTACTGCCGGCACCGGCGTCGAACCCGAACATGATCCGCGTCCTCTTGATGAACGCGGCGTACAACGGCTTCACGCGGCAAGACGGCCTGGGCCCGAAGGCCTTCGTCTGGTCACCGAGGTTTCCGGGTACGGCGACCACGCTGACGCTCCCTGGCCCTCCGAGCTGCGCGATGGATCCCTTGCTCACGGGCGCCTTCTTCTGCTCGGGGCACAGTTTCGACGCGCAGGGAGACCTGATCATCGCCGGCGGGACCGACCTCCCGATGGGGCCTCCCTTCTACGGAACGGACGCGACCTACCGACTGGACACGTCGGTTCATCCCCCGGCGTTCTCCTGCCTGCCGGACATGCAACGAGATCGCTGGTATCCGGTCGTCATCACCCTGGGTGACGGCAGCCTCATGACGGCCGGACATGCGCTGAACCCGGTGGTCAGCCCTCCGAGCGAGGAGACCAACGAGATCCTCGATCCGGCCAAGACGGCGTGGACGTTGAGCGAGAACAAGACCGAAGGCGTCGATTGCCCGACACCGGGCCCTCTCGCCGACCTCCACGACTACCCTCGCCTGCACCTGCTCTCGAGCGGGAACGTGCTCCACACGAACACGCTGATCAACGGCAGCGCCGCCACATACCTCTGGGATCCCACGCTCTGCCCGCCCGAGGGTCGCTGGAAGGTCGCGTCCAGCCCCTTGAACATTCACAGTCACGGCTCGTCGGTGCACTACATCGTGCGCCCCAACAACGGAGTCCGCGGAACTCCGTCGCCGATCACGGAGGTCATCTATCAGCTCGGCGGAGGGCAGGCGGACGGCGCCGAGGACTCCTGCTACGCAGGAACGTCGTTCGCGGCCATGCCGGCCCGCTTCGTGGAGAAGATCGTCGACCCCGACCTGACCTCTCCGTGGCTGACCGCACCGAGCATGGTTCATGAACGCATGAACCAGAACACGGTCATCCTGGCGGATGGCTCGATGCTCGCCGTGGGCGGCTTCGACGAGGTCGGGAGCAACTGCGTCGGCGTCACGACACCGGAGCGCTACGAGCCGCCCGAGGTCTTCGGCGATCCCATGGCCGTCTGGGAGGAGATGGCCGTCCAGGACGAGGAGCGCCGCTATCACTCCGTCGCGGGCCTGCTGCCGGACGGAAGGGTCTATTCCGCAGGTGGCAACATCATCGAACCGACGCCGAGCGCGTCGTACACCATCGAGCTGTACAGCCCCCACTACCTCTTCACGGGCACCCGGCCCACCATCACGAGCTCCCCCCCCGCGGCCGCGCTGGGTGGCACTTTCGAGATCCAGGTCCAGCTCGGCTCGACCGTCATCGATCGCGTCGTCTTGATCCGCAACAACTCGACGACCCATGCCTTCGACAGCAATCAACGCTACGTCGAGCTCGAGCACGAGGAGCTCGAGGGAAGCACCGTCGTCGTCCGTGCTCCGGAGAACCACGACATCGCACCGCTCGGCAAGTACATGCTGATCGTGCAGGGCGCGCAGGGCGCCAACCGGATTCCGAGCAAGGCCAAGTGGATCCAGCTGGTGCCGTGATGCACGAGCTGGAGTAACTCTCGATCTCTCGCGCGCAATCCGCGTGTGATGGAACCGGAGTTAGAGAATCGCGGTCCGGCGGCGCGCGCCCCGCGCGCGCCGTCCGACCCGGAAGCCCGACTCCGTCTCGCCGGTACCGCGCTCGCGTCAGCCTGCGTCCTGGTCCAGCGGGAAGATCGGTCT
>JAJDET010000053.1 GCA_029259655.1 Planctomycetota bacterium | reverse complement strand
CGCACGAGCGCGTGCGCCGTCCGCGCCCTTGGGTGCTCGCCAAGTGGGCGCAGACCCGCTCCGGTCAGCTCCTCCCGCCCGAAGACGTCGGCGGCGGACGCTGGATCTCCGGACCCGAGTCGCTGAGGGAAGTCCAGATCTTGCGCGCGCGCTCCGACGCGATCGTCACGGGCGCCGGAACGGTTCGCGCCGACGACCCGCGCATGAGCGTCCGCCCGCCGGCCGACCTCTCGCACCCGCCGCTGCGCGTCGTGCTCGATGCGGATCTCCGCACGCCGCCCGACGCCCGCATCCTGCGGCCCGTCCCGGACGCGGACCGCGAGCGCGAGGCGGCCGGAGCGACACTGATCGTCTGTCGTCCCGGCGCAGACCCCGGACGCCACCGCGAGCTCGCACAGGCCGGCGCCGAGATCGTCAACGTGAAGTCGGGTCCCAAGGGCCGTCTCTCGCTGCGCGCCGTCTCCGATCTCCTCTGGGAGCGGGGCGTGCAGCGTGTGCTGCTCGAGGCCGGCACGACCTTGCTCGAGGCCTACCTGGAGAGCGGGTTCGCCGACCAGGTCCGCGTCTACACCGGCAGCGTGAACGGCGGACGCGGCCTCTCGATGGGCTCCTGGCTCGCTCCGGACGGGCTGTCCGACAGGCTCGACCGCGAGTGCGGAGAGGACACGGTGCTGGAGGCTTTCCTCCCGCCCCGGGGGTGACGACATGGCGCCGGCGAGGCGAGCACCCGGGGGAGTCGTCGGTCTCGCAACCGCGCTGATCCTCTCCTTCGCGAGCTCGTGCGCGCTCGTCCTCGCACCCGCGCAACCCGCACATCCGCTGCCCGAGACCGCGGTCCAGGCGTTCGCGGAGGCCCAGCTGCACCTGCGCAGCGACGACGACGACGCCCTCACACGCGCGCGCGAGTCAGCGCTGCGCGCCTGCCGGCTCGCTCCTCGCTGGGCGGCGCCGAGGCGCGTGCTCGACGACGTCGACCGCGTGCGTCTGCTCGGGCCGGAGCTGATCGCTCGCTACGAGGCGCGGCTCCGAAACGAACCCGCGGACGCGTTCGCCCTGTACCTCGCCGGACGCCTCGAGGTGCCCGCCAGGAGCGAGGCCAGCTTCCGCCGAGCGATCGCCGCCGACTCCGACTTCGCCTGGGGCCACCACGGACTGTCGTGGGCCCGGGCCGCCGTGGGGGACGTGCGCGGAGCGATCGAAGCCGAGAACCGTGCGCTCCAGCGAGCGCGCGGGTCCTGGGAGCGGTCGTACTTCACCGATTCCCTGTCGCGGCACTACGCGGCGATGGGAAAGGACTCGCGCGCGCTCGGAATCCTCCTCCGGCGCCTCGCGGAGTCCGACGTCCTCCCGGTCGACCGGATCACGCTCGGTGTCCGCGCGGCAGTCCTCGAGCTCGGGCGGCCGTACGGCAAGTCGTCGCAGCAGGGTGTTCGGCGCGGGCTGGCCCTGCTCCACGTGGGCGGACTCACCGCACGTGAGACGGAGGAGCTCGTCGCGGGAATCCTGCGCACTGCCGATGCCGGCGGCCGGGTGACCTCGAGCGAGCTGCGTGTCGCGCTGCGCGCCGTCGAGGGACCGTCGCGCGACAAGATGCTCGCCCTGCTCCTCATGCGAGAGGCGCCCACGCCGCTCGCCCTGGGTCTGCTCGAGCGCGCCATGGCGGACGATCGCTCGGAGCTGGCGCTGAACCCGGGCTTCCGGGCCGTGCGCTTCGCCACCGGAGAGGTCGCCGGACCGATCGAGGAGTGGCTGGAGCTGCAGCCCGCGCTCGTCCTCGACGCCTCGGGCCTGCCGCGCGACCCGGGCCTGGCGTGGGTCGTCCAGCGCGCGCGGCTCGCCGAGAAGAGCCGCGCCAACCCCGATCTCTTCGTTCGGAACCTGGCGCGCCTCGGCGACGCACTGGTCGGCGCGGGCTGGTTCGAGGACGCGCATGGTCTCGCGCAGGAGCTCGCGCGGCACGACATCGACCTGGCCCTCGAGCTCGACGACCGGGCCAGCGCCGGTCGAGCGCTGATCGACTCGGTCGTCGACGTGGTCGAGCGCGTCGACGCGCGCGAGCCGATCGGCCTGGACACCCTGATCGCTCTCGAGTCCTCGGAACCGTCGCGCGGCCGCGCGAGCTCCGCCGACCTCGAGGTGCTCCTCGACGTGCTCGAACCGCACTTCCAGCGCTATCGCGACATCCAGTCCGACGCGCGCCGCGGCGAACGCGTCGACCTCGCGCAATCGCCGCGCCTGAGCTACGGACCCGTGGGCTCGGTGGTGCACCCCGGACCGCTCTTCTCCGCCGAAGACGAGTCGATCGGGCTCGGCGTCGAAGGAGAGCGGGTGGGTGGGCTCGCACGCGAGCTCGACCGGATCGGGAGGTTCGGCGTCTTCGGAGAGGCGCTCGGCAGCGGTCCGGACGGGACCGTCCTGCGCCGGCTCCTGGTCGAGGAGCGCTCCGGAGAACACCTCGGGACGTCCTGGTCCGGAACCGTCGCATGGTGCGAGGGTGCCGATCTCCTCTCGCGTCCCGGAAGGCGCGGTGCGCGCATCGGCGGAGCCGCGCTCCACGAGGGCTACTGGATCGACATCGGAACGCTGCGCGGTGAGGAGCGGCACCTGAGGGATCTCGAGGAGATGTTCTTCGAGGACGAGGGCCTGGCGGTCGAGGCGCTCGACGTCCGTCCCGCCCGGCGCTCAGCGAACGCCGACCCGCGCGAGCTCCCGGCGCTGCTCGGCGAGGCGGACCGCGTACGGCTCGCGGTGCTCTTCGATCGACGTGACGAGGGGCGTGCGAGGCCACTGGTCCCGCTCGACGAGCTCGTCGCGGCGACGGCCGCGCACGAGGAGGGGCACCTGTGCGACCGGTCGCGGTTCCTTCCGCTGTCGCGCCGGTTCTTCGCGGTGGTCGGGTTCTTCGTCTCCTCGGGGCTCTCGGCCTCGCGGGTCGAGGAGCGGCTCGAATACCGCGCGCAGCTCACGGCGCTGTGCTCGATGGACGAGGCACGGCTGTGCCTGGCCGAGATCCTCGCCGCCAGCGAGCAGGGGACGGGGGGCGTGACGCCGCACGGCGCGGCGTACACGAAGCTCCTCCGGGACTTCGTCGCGGTGCTGGACGATCGGCTGGATGGGGATCGGGGCCTTCATCCACGGGTGGATCCCGAGGGTGAGCTGGCGCACCAGCTTCATCGTCTGTCGACGGAGGAGGTGCGGGAGATCGCGCTGGTGCTCGCGCGTGACGAGGGCCTGGTCGCGGAGTAGGGGTGTCGCGGTGTCGCGGTGTCGCGGTGTCGCGGTGTCGTCGTGACGAGCCTCGCGCGCTCTCAGTGAGTCGTGCGTGGTTCTCCCCGCAGTCGCGTGCTCTCCGCGCACCGGCGGATGCCGGCGCGCGCGAGGAAGGCGCTCCAGCGCCGGTCCCTCGTGAGCCGACCGCCCTAGGCGGTGTCGGCGTGTTCCATGTGGTTTCTTCCGCCCGCCGGAGGCATTGCCGCGGGTACCGCGGCTTCTCCGGTTGGTGTCGGGGTGCCCTCGGACGGGTAGCTTTCCACGGGTTGCAGGTGTCGGGGGGTCGGAATGCCTTCGCGATGCTTGCGCGGGCTGCGCCGCGCAAGCGAGGCGTCGGGAGGCGACGACACGTGCGGGACGTCGGTGGGGGACGTCGCAATGCGCACTCGCTCGCGGGCTTCGCCCGACGAGCATCGCGACACTGGGGGCCTCGACGCATGCGGCTCGTCACCCTTGGTGCGATACGCGAATACGGGCACCACGGCACTCCGCCGAGGATGCGCCGGTACCCGGCGCGATGCCTCCCGGCGGGCGGAACGTCCCGATGGACAACACGCCGACACCGCCTAGGGCGGTCGGCTCACGAGGGACCGGCGCTGAGGCGCCTTCCTCGCGCGCGCAGGCATCCGCCTGTGCGCGGAGCGCACGGCACTGCGGGGAGAAGCGCGCACGACTCACTGCGGGCGTCCGAGGCTCGTCACGCCGTGTACGTCGCGCGACTGCGAGGCACCACGAGCTCCGAACCGACGAAGCCGCGGTACCCGCGAGGATGCCTCCGGCGGGTGGAAGAACCTGATTCGCTCGAGGGTGACGAGAATCGTAGATGGCGCCCCGATCGTCCTCGGTGACCGGTACGCTGTTCGGCCGGATTGTCCCGGAGGAGATTCTTCCCATGCCCGAGATCGAGAGCGTTTTGCACGAGACCCGCACCTTCCCGCCCAGCGAGGCTGCGCGGAAGAAGGCGCGTCTCTCGAGTCTCGAGGAGTACGAGAGGCTCTATCGCGAGTCGATCGACGATCCCGAGACGTTCTTCGGGCGCGAGGCGAAGAACCTCCCGTGGATCGAACCCTTCGAGAGCGTTCTGGACTGGAGCGGAGCCCCCTTCGCGAAGTGGTTCTCCGGCGGAAAGATCAACGCCTCGGCGGTCGCGCTCGACCAACACCTCGGGACTCCGGTCGAGAACAAGATCGCCTTCCTCTGGGAGGGCGAGCCCGGGGACACGCGGGCGATCACCTACGTCGAGCTGCACGAGGAAGTGTGCCAGCTGGCGAACGTCCTCAAGGGACGCGGGGTCAAGAAGGGCGACAGGGTCGCCCTGTACATGCCGATGATCCCGGAGCTGGTCGTCGCCGTCTTGGCCTGCGCCCGCATCGGAGCCGCCCACTCGGTCGTCTTCGGCGGTTTCAGCGCGCATGCCCTGCGCGAGCGGATCGAGGATGGCGGCTGTTCCGCGGTGGTCACGGCCGACGGCGGGTACCGGCGCGGCGAGCCGTTGCCGCTGAAGCCGCAGGTGGACGAGGCCGTGCGGGGACTGAAGGCGGTCCACACCGTCATCGTCGTCGAGCGCTGCGAGAACGACATCGACTGGAACGCCGATCGCGACCTCTGGTACCACGTCGCCGTCTCGGAGGCCTCGGCCGATTGCCCGCCGGAGCCGATGGACAGCGAGGACACGCTGTTCTTGCTCTACACCTCCGGCACCACCGGCGGGCCGAAGGGCATCCAGCACACGACCGGCGGGTACATGCTCGGCGCGTACCTCACCTGCAAGTACGTGTTCGACATGCAGGAGGACGACGTCTACTGGTGCACGGCCGACGTCGGCTGGATCACAGGGCACAGCTACATCATCTACGGGCCGCTCTCGAACGGCGTCACGAGCGTCATGTACGAGGGCGCCCCGAACTCACCGCACGAGGGTCGCTTCTGGGAGCTCTGCCAGAAGTACGGCGTCACGATCTTCTACACGGCTCCGACGGCGATTCGCACGTTCATGCGCTGGGGTGAGGAGCACCCTGGCAAGTTCGATCTCTCGTCGTTGCGGCTCCTGGGAACGGTCGGCGAGCCGATCAACCCGGAGGCGTGGATGTGGTACCACCGCGTCATCGGCGGCGAGCGTTGCCCGATCCTCGACACCTGGTGGCAGACCGAGACGGGCTCGATCATGCTCACTCCGTTGCCCGGCATCACCGCCACGAAGCCGGGCTCCGCCACTTTCCCCTTCTTCGGTGTCGACGCCGCCGTCGTCGACGAAGAAGGCAAGGAAGTGGGTCCGAACGAAGGCGGGTTCCTCGTCATCCGAAAGCCCTGGCCCTCGATGCTGCGCGGCATCTGGAAGAACGAAGAACGCTACCGGGAGACCTACTGGTCGAAGTACGGCGACAAGTACTTCGCCGGTGACGGTGCGAAACGCGACGAGGACGGCTACTTCTGGATCATGGGTCGCGTCGACGACGTGATCAACGTCAGCGGCCACCGGCTCTCGACGATGGAGGTCGAGAGCGCGCTCGTGTCGCACGACAGCGTGGTGGAGTCGGCAGTCGTCTCGCGCCCCGACGACGTCACGGGGGAAGCCATCGTCGCCTTCACGACGCTCGGTCCCGGGATCGAGGACGGGGACGAGTTGCGTTCGACTCTGATGGACCACGTCGCGACCCAGATCGGAAAGCTAGCCCGCCCGGCGGAGATCCGCTTCACCGACGCGCTCCCGAAGACCCGCAGCGGCAAGATCATGCGGCGGCTCTTGAGGGACATCGCATCGGGGAGGGAGACGACCGGCGACACCAGCACGATCGAGGACCTGTCGGTGCTCGCGAAGCTGCGCGGCGACGAGTAGTGACGAGGGGCGGGGTCGTGGTGCCTCGCAGTCGCGTGTCGTACGCGGGGTGACGAACCTCGGACGCGCGCAGTGAGTCGTGCGGGTAGCTCGCCGCAGTGCCGTGCTCTCCGCGCACGGGCGGATGCCCGCGCGCGCGAGGAAGGCGCCCCAGCGCCGGTCCCTCGTGAGCTGACCGCCCTAGGCGGTGTCGGCGTGTGCCATGAGGTTTCTTCCGCCCGCCGGAGGCATCGCCGCGGGTACCGCGGCTTCACCGGTTGGGGTCGGGGTGCTCGCGGACGGGTTGCGTTCCACGGGTTGCGGGTGTCGGGGGGCCGGAATGCCTTCGCGATGCTTGCGCGGGCTTCGCCGCGCAAGCGAGACGTCGGGAGGCGACGACACGGGGGGGACGTCGGAGGAGGACGTCGCAATGCGCACTCGCTCGCGGGCTTCGCCCGACGAGCATCGCGAGACGGGGAGGCCGACCGCCCGAGGCTCGTCACCCCTGGTACGACACGCCACTGCGAGGCACCGCGCGCCCCCCCGGCCCCAGCGCTCAGCCCGTGGGGAGGCTCTCCGCGGGGTCCTTGCGCCACCAGTCGGTGGCGGCGATCTCGCGGATTCCCTCGGCGTAGGTGCGGGGCTTCCAGCCGAGCTCGTACACCGCGTTCGTGATGTCGTGCTCGTGGTGCAGCGAGAAGTAGGCCGACGCACGTCGGTCCTCGCTGTTGTCCTTGACGAGGCCCTTGAGGAAGATCAAGCGGTTGGCCCACTTGCGGGGGATGTTGCGGCGCTTCACGCCGCCGCCCGTCGCGTCGATCGTCAGGTCGACGAACTCGTTGAACGGGATCCCCTCGGGGCCGGCCAGCTCGTAGACGCAGTCGACCGCGCGGTCGAAGTCGAAGAACCTGAGGACGGCGTCGACGACGTCCTCGACGTGAACGGGGTTGATCTTCGAGGTTCCGTTGTGAGGGACCCAGTAGGTGCCCTTGCTGCGCCCGCACTTTCGCAGGAGCGGGGCCGTGTGACGGTGGTCACCCTCGCCGTAGACGAGCGTCGGTCGGAACGAGGCCCAGTCCATGCCCGAGCCGCGGAAGATCTTCTCCTGAACCCGCTTGCTGTCGCGGTAGTAGCCGTAGACGGGCTGTCCGATCACCGCCGAGCTGACGATGAAGAGACGCGCCTTCTTCTTCGTCGCGCGCTTGGCCTCTTCGACCAGGTACTGCGAGCCCCGCACGTTGACCTGTTGCATCACCTCGTCGGAGAAGTGGTCGTGGGCGCTCGCCAGGTGGATCAGGACGTCGACTCCGTCCATGAAGCCCTCGAGCGAGGAGGCCTCGAGCAGGTCACCGATGTGGACCTCGGTCACGCCCTCCGACGGAAGGTCGAGGGCGTCCTCGCGCCCCGGCCGGCAGAGCACCCGCGCGATGTGGCCCGCGGCGACCATGCCGTGGACCATGTAGCGGCCGATGAAGCCAGTGGCGCCGGTGATCGCGATCCTCATTCGGTTGTGTGCCGCCCACGAGCGGGCGCAACACTATATAGGCCCGCGTTGGGACCTCCGCCTTCGCGGGGGCAGAATGCATGCCATGGCGCCGATCCAGCCGGACGCGATAGCGGGAGTCTTGTGCGCGCTCCCGGAAGAGCTCGGCGGGCTCGCCGAGCGGAGCTCGGTCGGCCGCGACCGGAACGGACTGCGGCTCCACGAGCTCGACCTCGTCGGGCGCAGGGTTCTGGCCTGCGTCGGCGGCGTGGGAAAGGTCGCCGCCGCTCACGCCGCGGCCACGCTCGCCTCGGAGGGCATCGGCGCGCTCTTCGTCGTCGGGGTCTGCGGAGCCCTCGTGCGCGGGCTCGGACCCGGAAATCTCGTCCATTGCTCCGCCGCGCTCCAGGCCGACCTGGGGCTCGCGGGGAGGGGGCGTGTGGAGTCGGACCCCGATCTCCGTCGGGCGTGGACCCGCTGCGCTCCGGGCCGGAGCGGGATCTTCATCACCCGCGACCGCGCGGCCGTCATGCCGTGGCGACGCGTGTGGCTCGCCAGGCGCCTGGGAGGGGTCGCCGTGGACATGGAGACGGCTGCAGCCGGCGCAGTCGCCGCTGCCTGCGGAATCCCCTGGGCGGCCTTGAGAGCCGTCACGGACGGCCTGTGGAGCGGGGGGGCCCTGGCCTTCCGGGAGCACTTTCCGGCCCAGGCGGGACGGGCCGCCGACACCCTCCTCGATCTGCTCGCCCTGGACCTCTTCCATGAATCCCCACTGCGGTAGCGGTGTGCGTCCAGGGCAGGTCGAAATAGTATGGATGGTGGAGACGGGCCCCCTCCCCGGGCCGGCCGACGGCCGGTCGACCCTCCGGGGCAAGAGCCCGTCCTCGGAATGAGCCAAGCAGGAACCTTCGTGCGACGTCACTTCGGACCGATCCTCCTCACGGTCCAGCTGCTCCTGGACGTGGTGGTGATCGTCGCCGCTTGCGTGATCGGGTACTGGTTCGTGCTCGGGCTCGAGTCGACGTCGAAGATGCCCTCGCTCGAGGTCTACCGCGAGCTGTGGGGTCTGAGCTGCGCCGTGTGCCTCGGCGTGTTCTGGGCCTTCGGAATGTACCGGCCGATGAAGAGCCTCCTCAACGTCGAGGAGTTCAAGGCCATCGCCAAGAGCACGGTCGTCTCCTTCGTGGTCGTGGTGACGCTCATCGTGATGCTGCGCCCCACGACCCAGGAGGGAGGGGGTGGGCTGTACAAGTTCCTCGTTCCGCTGCACGACTTCGTGAAGCTGACGATGGACCCCAGCGCGTTCTCGAGGCTCACGCTCGTCACGACCTTCCTGCTCATCGGGGCCCTCACCTCGATCAGCCGTTTCGTCTCGTTCCGCGTCATCCAGCACCTGTACCGGCGCGGGGTCGGAAACCGCAACGTCCTGATCCTCGGGACAGGCGAGATCGGACGCTGGTTGCAGCGCAAGTTCGTGCTCGTCCCCACGCTCGGATTGCGGATGGTCGGATTCGTCAGTCAGGATCCCGACGAGGTCGGGCGTCCGATAGATCGCTCGAGAGTGCTCGGCAGCTTCGACGACCTGCGAGAGCTGGTGCGCGAGCACAAGATCCACGAGGTGTTCGTCGCGCTCCCCGAGTCGAGCGAGGCGCGGCTCATGGAGCTGATCGAACGGCTCGAGAGCTGGGGCGTGAGCTACCGCGTCGTGCCGCGCTTCTACCACCTGATGTCTCAGCGCGTGAAGATCGAGAACCTCGACTCGATCCCCCTGATCACGAGGACGGATCGACGCGAGGCCCCGGTCGCCCGGGTGGCGAAGGCGATCCTGGACGTCGCCTTCTCCTCGCTCGTCCTGCTGGCGACGTTCCCCGTTTTCCTGCTCGCGGCGGTCCTGATCAAGCGCCAGTCGACCGGGCCGGTCTTCTACATGCAGACCCGGATCGGGCGCCACGGCAAGCCGTTTCGGATGTTCAAGTTCCGGACGATGTACGAGCACCTGTCGGGTGACGCTCCCAAGCCCGACACGGCGGAGGACCCGCGGGTCACCCCGGTGGGGCGGTTCCTGCGGCGCTACAGCCTCGACGAGTTGCCCCAGTTCCTCAACGTGCTGCGCGGCGAGATGAGCGTGGTGGGGCCGCGGCCCGAGATGCCCTTCATCGTCGAGCGGTACAACGCGGTGGACCGCGAGCGCCTGCGGGCCAAGCCGGGCATCACCGGCCTGTGGCAGATCTCCTCGAACCGCCGTGCGGCGATCCACGAGAACCTCGACTACGACCTCTACTACATCGAGAATCGGTCGTTCTTGCTCGACCTCGTCATCATCGCCCTCACCGTCTTCGCGGTCGCTCGCGGAGCCGGCGCTCACTGAGCGCGCGCGTGCCGATGCGCGTGCTGCTCGTGATGGAAGCCACGATCGGCGGCACGCGCCGCCACATCGTGGACCTCGCGCGCGGCCTCGCGGCGCGCGGGGTGCAGACGCACCTCGTCGCCTCGGCGGAGCGCGAGCCGGCCTTTCGCGGAGACCTCGCCCTCCTCGCGGAGGCGGGTGTCCATGCGAGTGAGCTGCCGATGGTGCGCGCGGTCCGGCCGCTCACCGACGCCCGCCACTATCGGGCGTTGAAACGCAGGCTCGAGGACGTCCGTCCGGACATCGTGCACACGCACAGCAGCAAGGCGGGAGCGCTCGGACGAATGGCCTCCCTGGCGGTCGGGATCGGAAAGCGGGTGCACACGCCGCACACCTTCGCTTTCCTGTTCTCCGCCATGTTCTCGCCCGGAAAGCGCGCGTTGTTCCGACGCGTGGAGGGCTTCCTTGGAAAGCGCACGGACCTCACGATCGCCGTCGGCGAGAGTGAGGCGGAGACGATCCGCCGCTCGGGAGTGGTTCCCGCCGAGCGTGTCCGGGTCGTTCCGAACGGGATCGACGCCGGTCCGTGGAGCACCGAGGAGCGCGTGCCCCGGTCCGAGCTCGGAGTGGCCAACGGTTCTCCGCTCCTCGTCCTGGTGGGCCTCCTGAACCACGCGAAGGGGCAGGACGTCGCGATCGAGGCCCTGACGCGACCCGGGCTCGAGGACGCGCACCTCTGTCTGGCCGGGATCGGGGATTGGGAGGCCGAGCTCCAGGACCTGTCGCGCTCCCGTGGCGTCGCCGAGCGAGTGCGATTTCTGGGCTGGCGCGAGGACGTCCCGGCACTCCTGGGAGCCGCCGATCTGGTGCTCGTTCCGTCGCGCTGGGAGGGCATGCCCTACATCGTCCTCGAGGCGCAGGCGCGCGGTGTTCCGGTCGTGGGCACGCGCGTCGACGGCGTGCGCGAGCTCGTGCAGGAGGGCGAGACGGGGTTCTTCGCGGACGTCGACGATCCCGACGACCTGGCCCGCGCGATCCGGGCCGCGCTGGCGCTGAGCCCCGAGGAACGGGCCGCGGTGGGGGCGGCGGGTCGGGCGCACGTGCGGGACGAGCACGGCCTCGACCGCATGGTCGATCGGATGATCGAGGTCTACGAGGAGGTCCTGTGAAGATCCTCCACGTGGTCACCACGCTGGACGTGGGCGGCGCCGAGATGCACCTCCTGTCCCAGGTCCGGGGGCAGACGGCGCGGGGCCACGAGGTCCGCGTCCTGTTCCTGAAGGGGCACGGAACGCTCGTACCCGACTTCCGCGACGCGGGGGCGAGCGTGGCGGTTCGGGTCGGTGCGCTCGGTCTCTCGCTCCTTCCGCACCTCCTCTGGGCGGAGCTCGTGCACTCGCATCTGCTGAAGGCAGACGCGCTGACCGCCGTCCTCGCCACGCTCGTCGGGCGCCGCAATGTGCTCGTCTCGGGCAAGCACAACGACGAGCAGGTGCTGTTGAGACCCTGGGTGTCGCGAGTCCACGGCGTGCTCGGCAACTTGCCGCGCGTGACCATCGCCCTCTCCGATCACGTCGGCCGCTTCATCGCGGAGCACGGGCGGGTTCGATCCGATCGGATCCGGCGGGTCTACTACGGCATCGACCCGGGGCCGTTCGAGGAGGCCTCGCGCCTGGACCCGGACGAGCGTGCCGCCGGGCGGGCCGAGCTGGGGTTCGGCTCCGACGACGTCTTGTTCGTGTGCGTGGCGCGGTTCGCACCGCAGAAGGCCCACGACGTCCTCCTGCGGGCCTTGAGAGCCGCCCGCGAGGAGGTCCCCGAGGCGCGCCTGCTCCTCGTCGGGGACGACCCCTTCGGCGACGGCCGGGTCCGCGCCGAGGCCCTCGCGCGGGAGCTCGGGCTCGGGGACGTCGTGTGCTTCGCCGGGATCCGGCGGGACGTCCCGCGGCTCCTCGCCCTGTCGGACGTCTTCGTGATGAGCTCGCTCTGGGAGGGGCTCGGGCTGGTCTTCCTGGAGGCGATGGCGACCGGGCTCCCGGTGCTCGCGACCCGGGTCTCCGCGGTGCCCGAGGTGATCCAGGACGGCCGGACGGGCCGCCTGGCAGCCCCCGGGGACGCGGCCAGCCTGGCCGCGGGCATCGTCGCCCTGGCGACCGATCCGGAGGCGCGGCGGGAGCTCGGGCGAGCCGGGCACGCCAGGGTGATCGAGGAGTTCGGCATCGACCGGATGGTGGACGAGACCCTGGCGATCTACGGGGAGCTCGTGAACAGTCCGCTCCAGGGCCGTGACGCGCCGGCCCGATGAGGGAACAATAGTCAACGTACGGCCCGCCGGGCCGTAGGCTCCGGGAGCCTCCTGGCCCGGGATCCTCGCTCGAGGGGAACTCAGGGCCGCCGAAGACAGTCCCACGCCGCGTCTTGCTGACCGATCGGCTCCCTCTGGGGTAGCCTCTTTGCCATGAACCTCTCCAGACTGCGCCCGCGCCGACTCCGCGCGTGGCTTCTCGTCCCCCTGGCACTCGTGATGTCGCTGCCTGCCGGCGCGCAGGCCGACGGCGCCCAGGAAGATGAGGAGCGGACCCCCTACGACGAGGAGGTCTCCAAGAAGCTGGAGCTGGACAAGGCCCGCGAAGCTCACAAGAACCGCAAGCGTCACTACTCGCCCTTCTTCATGGAGGTGCGGAACTCCTACAAGCCCGCCGCCGCGGCGCCCGGTCTCTCGACCGCGTGGGACGACCCCGAGGCGATTCGCAAGGGCACGGAGATGAAGGAGCGGCTGATCGAGGCCGCCGGCGGCTGGGAGGCCTTCGAGAAGCTCGGCGGCCTGCGCTACGACCTGCTCATGACGACGAAGGTCAACACGGTCACGCAGGAGGACAGCTGGCGCGTCCACCACTACGAGCCGCGGCTGTGCCACTTCAACATCGACGGCAACGGCTACGTCTACACCGAGTTCGCGCGCCCGTCGCTCACGGGCCCGGACTTCGTGCGCGAGGTCGTCTACAAGGAGAACATGTGGAGGGAGATGCGCGGCTCCTTCCTGCGCACGTTCGACGCCCGCAGAACCGCCTACGAGTCGGTTAAGACCGAGCTGCTCCAGGGGTTGATGCCGTTCTCGCTGCGGATGCTCGACACGCGGCTCGCGTTCGTGCGCCGGGAGAACTCGCCGGCCGGAAAGGTCGAGGTGTACGCGCTCCAGATGGAGCCGCCGCTCCTGGTCAGCTTCTTCCCGATGGTCCAGGAACAGTACGGCCTCGTGAACGAGCTGCTCCTGTACATCGATCCGGAGGAGGAGGAGGTCGTGCAGATCCTCTTCGCCTTCGCCGACCCCGCCGTGAAGAAGCCCCCGCACCTGCGCTGGTGGACGATCGACTTCGAGGGCTCCCTCGAGATCGGGGGAGTCCGCATACCGCACAAGCGTTTCCGCTGGCTCGAGGGCTGGCGGACGCTGGAGGAGCTCGAGATCGCGGACCTCGTCCCGGAGGCCGTTCCGCCCCCGGCCTTCCGCCGTCCGTGGCACTCGGACGCCGTCTACCAGATGCCGTATCGCTGCGACTTCTGGGATCCGGACCACGCAATCAACGGGCTGACAGGACACGACACCGGCCTCCCGCACCCGCGACCGGGCACCTATCCCCCGGACCACCCGAAGCACCGAGGCAAGTTCCCGCCGCTCAAGTCGGAAGAGGATTCCGAAGAGGATGCGCCGGGCCCCGACGACTCTCCCCGGTGACCTCAAGCCGGCAGTAGGATCCCGACCGATACGCCCTCACGGCCATGGCCCGAGCAAGTGAAGAGGCGGGGTCGGGCGGACCCGACACCGGGCAGCAGTATCGCGGCAGCGACCGGCGCCGTGTGCCGACGCCGAGGCTCTCGCGCTTCTCCTTCGTGAGAGGGCAGCGCGAGCGCGTCCGGCGCCTCGACGAGCGCGAGGGCAGCTTCGTCGACCGTTACAGCTTCCGGCTGTGGCTCCTGGTCCTGTGGGTGGCCCTCATGAACGTGGCGGACAGCTACTTCACGCTGTTCCACCTCCAGGCCGGCGGGATCGAGCTGAACCCCGTCGCCGCCTGGTTGCTCGAGACCGGGCGCTTCCGGTTCGTGCTCCTCAAGTCTCTGCTCATCGGGGTCTCCCTGATCGTCCTGTGCGTCCACAAGAACTTCTTCCTGGCGCGCGCGGGACTCTGGACGGCGGCCGGGGCCTACACGGCGCTGTTCCTGTATCACCTGAGCTTGTTTCCGTAGGGGGAGTCCTCGCACGGGGGATTCCGACCCAAGGGCGGCGCGAGACCCGGGGCCCCGCGTTTCCCGCGAGGCCTCCCGTTCGCGATACTCCCCCCGATGCGCATCGCCCGCGTGCTCTCGCGCCTGAACCTGGGGGGCCCCGCTCGCCAGGTCCTGGCGAGCGACCCGATCCTCTCCGCGCGCGGTCACGAGATCCGCACGTTCGTCGGCCGGCCCGGACCGGGCGAGGGCGATCTGTTCGAGACCGCACGCGAGCGCGGGCTCGACGTCGTCCGAGTGGGGGGGCTGGCGCGGGGGATCGCGCCGCTCGGCGACCTCCGCGCGACGCGCTCCCTGCGGCGTGGCCTGGTGGGCTTCGCGCCGGACCTCCTCCACACTCACGCCTCGAAAGCCGGTGCGCTCGGAAGGCGGGCCGTTCGGGGATTCGATGCGATCGCTCGCGTTCACACCTTCCACGGCCACGTCCTCGAGGGCTACTTCCCACCTCTGGTGTCGCGCTTCTTGATCGCGCAGGAGCGCCGGCTCGCGCGCGAGACCGACTGCATCATCGCGGTCTCCCACGCGACGGCGGACGATCTCGTTCGACTGGGCGTGGCCGAGGAAGGGCGCTTGACGGTCGTCCCGCCCGGCGTGGACCTCGAACAGCACCTCGCGATCGAGAGGCCCCGCGCGACATCCGGTCCGCGCGGGGAGCTGCGCGACCTGGTCGACGCGCGCGACGACACGCTGCTCCTGGGCGTCGTCGGTCGCCTTGCCGAGGTCAAGCGGCCGGAGCTCGCGCTCGAGGTCTTCGAGCTGCTCGCCGAGCACTTCAGGGCCCTGGAGCTGGTCTTCGTCGGCGACGGTCCGCTGCGAAGGATGCTCGAGCGGAGGATCGGGGCCTCGGCCCACCGCGAGCGCATCCACATGGTCGGTGCGCGCGAGGACACGGCGCCCGTCTTCGCCGATCTCGACCTCGCCCTGCTCACCTCGCGCACGGAGGGTTTGCCGGTCGCACTGATCGAAGCGGCAGCCGCCGCGCTGCCGGTCGTGGCGACGCCCGTCGGCGGCGTGCCCGAGGTCGTCGCTCACGAGCGCACGGGGTTCCTCGGTGCAACCGCGGACGAGCTCGCCTTCGGCGTGGGCCAGGTGGTCGAGAACCCCGCCGAACGCATGGCGATGGGCCGGCGCGCCCGTCTCCGGGTGGCGAAGAGGTACTCCGGGGAGGCGCTGGCGGATCGTCTGGAGGCCGTCTACCGGACGGCCGTGGAGGGGCGGACGTGCAGCTCCTGATGCTGAGCGGCGATCGCCAGGTCGCGATCGGTGAGAAGGGACCCTTCCACTCGATGATGGCGGAGTTCTCGCGCTGGTTCGAGCGAATCGACGTCCTCTGCCCGCGACCGGACCGGCCGCCGACGGTCGACGTGATCCACGACAACGTGCACTTCCATCCGGCCGATTGCTCACGCGCTCGAATGGTTGGCTACCTCGTGCGGCGCGGCTCGGAGCTCCTGGCCGAGCACGGGCACTCCCTCCTCGTCAGCCACGACTACGGCTGGTTCTACAACGGCCGCGCGGCCGCGCGACTCACGGCCCGGACCGGTGTTCCGTACGTCTCGGAGATCCACCACGTTCCGGGGTACCCCGTCGCATCCGGAGCGCGCGAGATCCTCGACCGATCGATCGCGCGCGCCTACGTGCGCTGGGCGCGTCGCCGGGCCCGGGCCTTCCGCGTCGTCAACGCGGGCGAGATGCCGGAGCTCCTGATCCGCTGGGGTGTGCCGCGCGAGAAGATCGTCGTGCTGCACTCGCTCTACATGGACCTCGAGACCTTTCGGCCCGCGGATGGCGAAGAGCCCGCGGTAGAGCAGGACATCGTCTTCGTCGGTCGCATGGTCGAGAACAAGGGGCTCGACCGCATCGTCGACGCCCTGGCGCTACTGCGCGAGCGCGGTTCCAGGGCGACGGCGCTG
>JAJDET010000052.1 GCA_029259655.1 Planctomycetota bacterium | reverse complement strand
TCGAGCGGGCGCGCGAGCTGTGCGGGACCGATCCCGCCGTCGCGGCCGGCGTGCTCGCGGCCGAGGTCCACCCGTTCCACTCACCGTCCCGGCTGCGCGAGTACCTCGGGCTCTACTTCGCTGCATCTGCGGAGCGCGAAGCGGCCGGCGAAGAGGGGTTCGTCGGGCGGGCGTACGTGCTCGCGACGGCCGAAGACGTGGACGCCGCCGCCTGGGTCGTCGCCGCGCTCGCCGAGGAGGGGGTCGCGATCTTCCACGGAGAGCTCGGCGAGGGCGACGCGACGCGGACGCTCCTGGCGCTCGACGTCCCGTCGGTGGACGAGGCGCGGACGCTCCTCGCCTTCCACGATCCCGACGGCACGGTCGCGTGGAAGCTCCTCCCCTGGTACGCCTCGGACGTCCTGGCCGACCTCCCGCGCTGAGATCCAGCGAGCAGATCACGCACAGCGAGGACTGCGAGACCGGGTTGCAGACACCGCCCGTTGGGCTCCCGGCGTGGAAAGCGAGGTAGTCCCACTTCCCACGCGCTGAGAGCCTAGGGTCGGTCCCACAGAACGGATCCGGATCGGAGCCCATCGCGTGGATGTCCACGCCGACTCCCCTTCGCCTCTCCCGCTCTGCGTTCCCGCGAGACCGAGGCCCCATGGACGGATCCGCTCGAGGGAGCGCCTTTGACGGTCCACTAGTCGCTCCCGGTTACCTGGGAGCGGGGCGCGGAGAATCACCCGGCGCCCTCGATCGGGCGCACGGTCACCTCGACGGCTCCATCTCCGCCACGGTTGCGCTGGCGGCGTCGAGTGACGGGAACACTCGCACGAGGTGCATGCGGTCTGCACCTTCGGTCCCCTCTCGCTGCGAGAAGACGGCACGCACGATCCCGTGCCGTTCACAGACTCGCAAGTCCTCTACTCCGGCAACGAAAGGTCCTTGACCATGAGGCTCACGGCAATCACGGCGGCCTTGGGTGTGGTGTGCGCGCTTACCGGGACTCCCGGTTTCTCGGGAACTCCGGCGACCACCACCATCGGCCCCCCCGCTCCCCCGGAACCTCCCGCTGTCGCAGCCCCGGTTGGCGGACCCTCGGTGCATCTTCGCGCGGGGGCCGTTGCGGTCATGCATGTGGACAGCAGCCTGGTCGATGCGAATGGGAACAGCCTGAGAGACTTGTTGGAGGCTCAGCAGCGGCTCAGCTATGGACGAGGCGTTCTGTTTCCGGACAGCAGTGCCCTCTTCCTCGGCTTCAACAAGATCGACTATGGTCACGAGGACGATCTCATCAACGCCTACATTCAGCTCATCGCGAACCGATGTCCATCCGGAGACCTGTCAACTACGGAATGCCAGGAACTGACGGCTCACTTCATGGGCATGCTCGCGCATGTGATTACCGACATGCGCTTCGACCGGTTCTTCTTGAGCCGCGTGGATGTCGTGTGTGGGTTCAATGACGGAGGGTCGGGGGATGCGGGCGACTCTCAAAGATTCACGGACGCAACGGTGGATACTGCGCTGGCTGACGAACCCTCATGGATGTACGCGCGACCGCGGTTTGGAGGCATTCCTGGCGAGCCCTGGTATGGCGGCTTGAACGGCGGCAATCCAACCTGTTCAGACTGCGTGACACCCTGGCATGCCCTGCACGATGCCTTCCCCGGCGTCTTCGGCACGAAGTTCAAGGGGATGAGGACTGGGTCAGTCCTCCATGTGGCGGACTTCGTCGTCCTTCTCGAGAAGGGAACTTGGGCAACAGATGCGCGCAAGAAGGTGAAGAAAAAAAACTGTTCCTTCAGCCTCTGCAATGTGCGGCAGAACCTCGGTGGCTTCGAAGACAGCGGCGAGATCTCGGCGCAATACATCAACAAGACCTATGAGATCCTGCGGGCCGGAGGAGTGCCGACCTACGAAAGCGTGGGTGGTGGGGCCTATGGGCAGCGTTTCGCCGTTTTCGACGAGAACGGTCGAGCGTTCGACTACGCCTCCTGGGTAACACTCTCGGATGGGGGGGTCACCAAGTTCCAGATCGTCGATGACAGGGTGTACTGGCTCGGAGGCGTGGGGTCGGCAAACGAGCTCTGGACCGACCAACAGCCGTTCGATCGTCTAGGGCCACTGGACGCCACGTGCGAGGATCCTGCACTTGCTTCCACGAAGGTCCCCTCCTTGGTGTCGGACGGAGTCATCGATTTTCAGGTGGACGACTCTGTCTCAGGCCAGTCGGGGCGGCTCGGTCTCCTCGTCGAGGATGGACGCCAGGGCCCGGGAGGCGACCTCTTGGTCGCGGCGAACTACCAGACGTCGCCGATCTTCGTCGCGCAAGACGTAGTCGACTTCTGGATGACGACCTACGGAGAATTCGTCTCACAGCAGCGGCAGCGGCTCGTTTTCCTCGTGCGCTCTCCGGGTGCATCCACCTCGAAACTGATGCTGAGAGATGGGGACTCCAACCAGCCGATCTTCAAGTTGCTGGAGGGCTCGATCCAGGAGGTCCAGCTGGAGGGTGATCGAATCGCGGCGTTGCGAGGCTTGTCCGCGGGAGCGTCCGCACCCCAGGAGCTCCTGATCTGGGAAGGCAAGACGAGCGAAGTCGTCGGCGGGGCGACGGCTGCGTTCTCGGCCCGCAAGGGCCACATCCAGCAGTTCAAGCTCGACGCGTATTCCGACAACCGGTGGGTCTGGGTCCTCGAGGGAGGCGAGCTCTCCCAGGTGAAGTGGACCCTCGACTCCCCCGTCGTGCACGTGATGTCCAACGTCTCGGAATTCCAGGCTGTCGAGGGCTGGGTCGGGGCCGTGACCAATCAGAGGCTTCTCCTTCACCGGGGCCTCTGGCCCCCGTCGCCGTGCTGTGGAGCGTCGAACCTCTGTGGTTCGGCCGGACCTCCCTACCAATGGGTCGATCTGGCGGCCGTCACGTACCGCTTCGAGCTGCAGGCCGGGATGGTGTTGACCGACGACAAGCTCTGGGGCTTGCAGGACTTCTTCGCGCCTGGAGGTGTCCGTAGATGCGGATTCGACGAGCGAAACGGGCTACCCGCGTTCTCTCCGGACGCTCAACTCCAACAGGATGGCCAGAAGGTCGGCTTCCTGAGCGGGGGCACGCTCTACCACAAGGAGATGCCGTGAGGTTTCGCGTCGAGCTCGACGACCTCCGGGGCCGCGAGAATCCCAGAGGAGAACAGTCGATGCTCATGAACCGTCCTTCCGCGTGTGCACTTTGGGTGTCGTTGGCGTCCCTCGGGTTGCTGTCGGCCGCGTGCGATAGCAGCAGCGGCGGTGGGTCGCGAAACTCCATCGGCCCGCCCGTTGCGGTGACCTCTCCCGTCGTACACGAGGTCGAGTCCAACGAGAACTCGGGCGAGGCTGGAGTCCTCGAGAGGGGAGTCGGCGGGGCGGGTGAGGTCGCCGTCCCGGGCGACGTGGATTACTGGAGCGCGACCCTGACGGAGGACATGATCGTCAGTGTGGAGCTCTTCGCCACGCGGCTCGATCAGTCCGGGTGGGACGCGGGCGACACCGCTCCGCGCCTGACGCTCTACGACACGGATGGGCTGACGCGGCTGCTGGAGCACGACTACGGGGGGAGTGCGACAGCCTCGGGTAGCTGGTCCTGGGGGAAGCATGACCTCGGCTTCCCGCTGTTCCGCGTTCCGGCCACTGGTACGTACTTCCTCGCCGTGTCGCAGGACGATCCAACTCGCGCGGGAGGCTCCTATGCGGTGCGCTGGTTGCAGAGGGCGCCGGACGGTCTGAGCATCGAGGGAGAGGCGGAGTCCGTTCAGGGCCTGAATGACGATTGGTCGAATGCCGAACCGATCGAGCCCGGCTTCCTCTACGGGTTTCACTTCGACGATGACAGCGACTACTACTCGTTCGACGTGGGCGCCGAGGGAGCAGTCGTGGAGTTCGTCGTCACCTCCTATCGCAACGGTGTTTGGCGCACAGGCGGCGACAGCTTCGATCCGAGGCTGGATCTCTACGACACCGACGGTGTGACGAGGCTGACCGGCAACGACGACGCGATCTTCTACGACTCCGCCCTGCAGTACGCGATCACGTCGCCCGGCACGTATTTCGTCGGGATCTCACATGGCAACAACGCGGTCAGTTCTCCGTACTTCCTGAGCTTCGATCGAAGCTCGCTCGGGGATTCCCAGGACGAGGCGGAGCCGAACGACACTCTCGGGGTGGCCAGTCAACTCGGGGTCTCTGCCACATCCGGCTACGATTTCGTGGGGGCGGGACGGATCGACCCCGAGGGCGGAACCGTCGGGGACCTCGTCGACTTCTGGAGCTTCTCCGGAACGGCCGGTGACATGGTCCGGCTGCAGTGGTTCGACCAGAGCAACGCGCAGCAACTCGGGGGTGAGATCGAGGTCCGGCTCCTGGCCACGGACGGCTTCACGGCCCTGAGTTTCGGGCCCGGTAACGACCTCCAGTCACGAACCACGATCCTGCAGGAGACCGGTACCTTCTTCATCGAAGTGGCGGCGGCGCAGGGAGGCTCCGCCGACTACGTCTTCAACCTGAACTTGTTCAGGGATGCGCGCTACGAGAGCGAGCCCAACAACGACAGCGTCGAAGCGAACGGGTTCGACGGGGACAGCCGTCGCGCCGGGGTGATCGACCTGGCCGGAGACCGGGACGTCTTCTCGTTCGAGGTCGAGGCGGACCGGTTGACGACCTTCGCCGTCTACGCGAGCAGCAGTGCGACCGGGAGCGACGGCGCCTTTCAGTACTCGGGACATGGTTCCGCACTGGCCCCGTTGCTGACGGTCCGGGACGGGACAGGAGCGGTGCTGGCGACCAGCAGCCCCACGCTCGCGAACGGGACTTACACCGAGTCCAACACCGACCCTCTTCCGACCGCTTCCGTGTCTTTCGTGTCGCCGGACGCCGAGACCTACTTCCTCGAGATCGAGGACGCGAACGGAGGCTTCGGTCCAACCCACTACTATGTGATCGAGAAGCGCGGCCCGGGCTGGCGCCCCGACTCTCGGCTCCACGGCGCCGGGATGTAGCCTCCGATACGGTGTCGCACACCGCCTGAGTGATTCCCGACGGAAAGTGCCGCACCACGAGAGGTGCCGCACACCTCCCGGCGCGTCGCCGTTGGAGACTCCGAGGGTCCGACTGCGTGTGGTGCGGCACTTCCGGCCGCAACTCTCGCACGTGGTGTGCGACACCGTAAACTTCCGGCCCTCCATGACGCAGAGCGAGAACTCGGGGAGCGCCGCAGGAGCACCGCCCATGGCGATCGGGATCTTCCTGATCTCCGTCGCCGTGCTCGCGCTGCAGGTCCTGCAGACGCGCATCCTCTCGGTCCAGATGTGGCACCACCACTCCTACATGGTGGTGACGATGACCCTGCTCGGCTTCGGCGCGGCCGGGTCGCTCGTGACGGTCGTCCCGTCGCTCGCGAACGTGCGCACGGCGTCCAAGCTCGCCTGGTGCGGGACGCTCTTCGCCGTCTCGACGATCGGCGGTTACTTCCTGCTCTCGAACACGGCCGATCAGGCCGCGGAGCTGACGGCGAAGGGGAGCTACTTCTGGCTCTCCGTCTTCTACAGCTACCTGCTCGTGCCCTACTTCTTCGGCGGGCTGGTGGTGACGATCGTGCTGACGGCCGGGCGCGACCTGCACCGGCTGTACTTCGTCAACCTGCTCGGGAGCGCGGTCGGCGCGTGGGTCTTCATCGCCGTCATCACGCCGATGGGAGCGGAGAGGCTGCTCGTCGCCTGCGCGGCGATGGGGCCGGTGGCGAGCGTCGCGTTCCTGCGCGGCGCGCGGAAGGGCACGGGGGGCACGGGCAGCGCGCGCCATGCCTCGCTCGCCGCGCTCGTCGCCTGCCTCGTCGCCTTGCCCTTCGCCGACCGTCTGCTCGAGGTGGGCGTCGCCGCGAACAAGGCCGAGCCGTTCGAGCTCGCGAAGCCCGGCACGAAGAAGATCGACGAGGTCTGGACGCCGCTCTGCCGGCTCGACTTCGTCGAGATCCCGCCCCCCGCGGGCGCGGAGGGCACGAAGGGCCAGATCAACGTCTACCAGGACGGCGACGCCGTCACCGTCATGCTCTCGGACGACGCGTGGGCGCGCCACGATCCGTTCGCGCTCAACATGATGGCCTACGTCCCGCACACCGTGCGGGGCCAGGCGCCCGAGGCGCTCGCGATCGGGATCGGCGGCGGGATCGACCTGCGCTTCGCGCTCCAGAACGGCGCGAAGAGCATCCTCGGGATCGAGATCAACGGGACGACCGTCGCGAAGGTCCGCGACACCTACCGCGACTTCAACGACGGGATCTACCACCGCCCGGGCGTCACCGTCGAGGTCGGCGAGGGGCGCAGCACCCTGCGGCGGCTCGAGCGCAAGTTCGACGTCATCCAGCTCTCGGGGACCGACACCTACACGGCGGGGAACTCGGGGGCCTACGTGCTGTCCGAGTCCTACCTCTACACGAGCGAGGCCGTCGGCGAGTACCTCGACCACCTGAAGCCAGGCGGGACGCTGGGCGTAATCCGGCTCGCGCATGATCCGCCGCGCGAGAACCTGCGGCTGCTCGCGATCGCGCTGACCGAGCTCCGCAAGCGCGGCGTGGAGAAGCCGAGCGAGCACGCGGTCGTCATCTTCCACGAGCACTACTACGCGAAGGCGAAGACCACGGTCCGGTTCTCGGGGCTCGTCGTCTCGGTCGATCCCCTCGAGGACGCGGTTCTCGATCTCTACCGCTCCGCCGACGGGAAGGGCCAGCACCGCGTCGCCTACTACCCCGGGCTGGAGGACGTGAACCCCTTCACTCAGCTCGCGCATGCGTTCGACGCGGGTGAAGAAGAGGCCTTCTACGCGAGCTACGACTTCGACGTGCGGCCCGTCGGCGACGACTCGCCATTCTTCTTCAACTTCCACGACTGGAGCGCGCTCTGGAAGGACGGCGAAGAAGACGGCGTGGAGCAGCCCGATGAGGAGAAAGGCGACGGCTGGAACGAGCTGACCGGCGGTCCCGTCGGGTTGAAGATCCTCGGCTCGCTGCTCGTCCAGACGACGCTCCTGACGCTCGTGCTCGTGCTCCTGCCGCTCCTCGCGCTGAAGGGCGGCGGCAGACTGCGGACGCCCGTCGCCGGCCGCGCGCTGGCTTACTTCACCGCGCTCGGCGCCGGGTTCATGTTCCTCGAGATCAGCACGATCCAGCGGCTGGTGCTGTTCCTCGGGCACCCGACCTACTCGTTGACCGTGACGCTCTTCTGCTTCCTCTTCTTCGCGGGGCTGGGTTCGCTCGTCGCCGGTCGCATCAAGACCGAGCCCGCGCGAGCGCTGCGCTGGATCGTCGCGGGGATCGCGGTCTTCATCGCGGCGCACGCGTTCTTCCTGGAGCAGGTGCTCGTCGCGGGGCTCGCGCTGCCGCTCCTGGCGCGCATCGCGATGGCCGCCGCCCTGCTGGCGCCGCTCAACTTCCTGATGGGGATGCCGTTCCCGATCGGGCTCACGCGGCTGAAGAAGCTCGAGCCGCGGCTCGTCCCGTGGGCGCTCGGCGCGAACGGCAGCGCGAGCGTCGTCGGCTCCATCCTGTGCATCATCGTCGCGATGGAGTCGGGCTTCCGGACCGTGTCCGTGATCTCGCTCGTGATCTACGTCGTCGGGACGCTCGTCTTCACGACCGGCAAGCTGTCGCCGCGATAGATACGGTGCCGCGACAACCAGCAGTGCCGGTACGGTGCCGCGACAACCAGCAGCGGATTCGCCCGGTTGCGACTCGGCGCTCTTTGAGAGTCCTCAG
>JAJDET010000051.1 GCA_029259655.1 Planctomycetota bacterium | reverse complement strand
CATCGGGAGGAACGGGCGGTCGAGCCCGACCCTCGGGGCCACGTCCCGGAACGTCCCGTCGCCCCGGTTCCGGTAGAGGTGCGGCCGCGTCGCCGTGTCCTCGAGCCCCAGGTAGCTCGCCGCGACGTCGCCCAGGGTGGCGTCGTAGCCGGCGACGAAGAGATCGAGCCAGCCGTCGTTGTCCTGGTCGAAGAACCAGGTCGCGAAGCTCCAGCGCGGCCTGTGGACGCCGGCCGCGACCGCGACGTCGCGAAAGACCGCGTTGCCGTCGTTCGCGTAGAGCCGGTTGACGCCGAGGTTCTCGTAGTTGCCGATGTTCGACACGTAGAGGTCGAGGTCCCCGTCGTTGTCGTGGTCGCCCGCGGTCACGCCCTTGCAGTAGCGCTCGTTCTTGGCCTGGTCCGAGAGTGTGAAGGTCCCGTCCCCGTCGTTCAGGAAGAGCTCGGACGGGAGCGCGACGTGCGTCCCGTCCGCGTCGCGGACGGCTTCGTTGCCGACGTAGAGATCGACGTCTCCGTCGCCGTCGAGGTCGCCGAACACCGCGGTCTGGGTGGGGGACTCCGGCTCGGCGACGCCCGCCGCGCGCGTGACGTCCTCGAAGCTCCCGTTGCCCGCGTTGCGCAGGAGCGAGTTCCGGATGCGCCCTTCGCCGAGCAGCCAGGCTCCGCGCAGGACGAGCAGGTCGGCGTCCCCGTCCGAGTCGTAGTCGGCCGACACCAGGTTCAGGCCGCCGAGCTGGTCGCGTACGCCCGCTCGCTCGGAGCGATCCTCGAAGCGCCCGTCCGCGCCGTTGAAGAGCAGGGTCAGTGGCCCGCGCGGATCGAAGCTCGAGACGGCGATGTCGAGCAGGCCGTCGCCGTCGAAGTCGTCGACCGCGCTCCCGCCGCACTGGCTGAAGACGTCGACGCCGACCGAGGCCGCGACGTCCGGGAAGCGGCCGATGTCGAGCTCCGAGTCGAACGCGGCGTCGGGGATGACGATCTCGGGGGGGAGGGCGTCGGGGTGCTCGCCGAGCGCCATGGCGAGCAGGTTGGCGAGCCAGCGGAACGAGAGGTCCTCGGGCTCCTCGCGGGCGAGCGCGAGGTAGATGTCGAGGGCCCGACGCGCCGGCTCTCCGTTCACGTGGACCCCGCCGTTCGCCAGGGGGAAGATGCAGCAGTCCCGGTTGTGCCGGGCGATGCAGTTTTCGACCTCCGCGCGGCGGAGGTGGGCCTGGGCCTCGAGCACGCGGAGCTTCTTGCGGACCGTCTCGAGCTCCGGAGTCCCCGGCGCTTTCCGACGCAGTCTCTCGGCGATCTTCCGGCCCTTCTCGGCGGAGGCCAAGGCCTTGTCAACCTGCCCCAGACGCAGGAGGTGGTGGGCGAGCTCGCGGTGGTCGTCCGCCGTCTCGATCGACGGACCCCCCGCGGCGGCGAGCGCGGTCCGGATCGCGGGGATCTGGCCGCGGCCGACATACGCGTCGTGGCTCGCTTCCAGCCGCTCGGCGATCGCGCGGAACTCGCGGGCCGGGTCGCCGGGGTGGGCGTCCGTCTCCGACGGTGTGCAGGCGACCAGGAGGGCGACGGAGCACAGGACCCACCGTACACGGGACGCGGGAGCGTTCGGGGTTTCGCGGGAGATGGTCACAGTGGAGGACGCCGGGTGTTCTCGGATCTTAGGGCACCGAGCGGGGCGCACCGATGGTGTGCCGCTCCTCAGCCGCCGATCCCGAGCGCGTTGGCCGAGAGGACCTCGACGTTCAGCCGGACCTCCTCTCGCTCGACCTCGCGGACCTGGATCCCGGTCGGCGTCACGGCGATCGACTCGCCGTACTCCTGGTCCATCAGGGGAACGTACGTTCCGGGGACGACGCCACCGAGCTCCGCGACTCCCTCGTGGAAGCGCAACACGGGGATGGAGGGATCGTCCGCGAAGTCGGCCGCCTCGGGCTCTTCCGACCCCTCCGCCCGTTCCTCGAACACGTGCGTGGGAACGAGCACCAGCTCGCGCCCCTCGAGCTCGAGCGGGTCGCCCTCGGCCACGATCCGGAGCGTCGTGCCCGGCCGGAGACGGAGGTCCAGCGGGTCCGGTCGATCCCCGACGACGATTCCGAGCTCCTCCGGCCGGTAGCCCGCTCCCGGCGCGCGGACGAGCAGGTCGTGGGTCCCGATCGGCAGCCGCAGGCCCTCCCCGAGGTCGTACTCGGTCCACCTGCCGTCGCGCTTCCAGAACAGCTCGAAGGGCTCGACCGGCTCGCCGGTCCAGAGGTCGGTCACGAGGAGGGCGACGTCCCTCGGTCGCGGCAGGACGAGATCCGCGCCCGAGCGCGGGAGGGTCACGTGGTCGAGCGTCGCCCACGCGGGCCCGTCCCGGGCGATCACACGGAAGGAGGTCTCGCCGGGCGTCGTCACGTGGATCTCGTACCGGCCGTCCTCGTCGGTCCGTCCGCTCCCGCTCGGTCCCATCACGGAACGGACGTGCACGACGAGATCCGCGTAGGGACGTCCCTCCTCGTCCGTGATGCGGCCCGACACCGAGAGTCTGCTCGCGGGGACGTCGATGTCGTGTTCCAGGGTCTGACCCCGGGCGATGCGGACGCTCTCGTCCGGGTAGCGAACGCCGGCGACGCGCGCGGAGATCCGCCCCTCGCCCGGCGGCAGACGCTCGAGTACGAACTCACCGCCGTCGTTGCAGGTCGCGCCGCGCGACATGCCTGCTCCGCGGAAGGTCACGTGACCCGGGCTGGGTCGACCTTCGACGAGCACTCGCCCGCGGATCGCTCCGAGCTCCTCGATCACCAGTTGCAGCTCGGCCTTCGATCCCGGTGCGGGGAGCACGACGGTTCCCGACGTACGAGCTCCGCTCGCGGCTCTGGCGAAGACGCGGATCTCCTCGGGACCGCACACGAGCGTGACGAGCCGGAACGCGCCGGTCTCGTCCGTCGCGACGTCGTCCGCTCCGCTGCCGTCGCGCCGGCGCACCATCCCCGTCGGGAGCGCGGCCTCGGCGGTGTTCTTGTTGCTCGTGTAGACGCGGACGCCGGGGACCGGCGATCCGTTCTCGTCGAGGACGAGACCCGAGACGCTGCCGCCGCGGAGCAGGGGGAGCTCCAGCACCGAGCCGGACTCGAGGAGTCGGTCGACGTTCACGAGGCTCTCGCTGCGACAGTACCCGTCGAGCTCGGCACCGATCGAGACCAGGCCCGTGTCCGGGAAGACGGGTAGGGCGAACGAGCCTTCCGTGTCGCTGCGGGCGAGGGCGCGGCCGTGCACCGTGACGCCGGCGCCGGCGACGCCGCGACCGCTCGCCGCGTCGGTCGTCCTGCCGAGGAGCTCTCCGGCGACGTGGAGGTCTGCGTCGAAGCGGGTCCGCGGGCCGTCCTCGAGTCGCACCTCGCGACTCACCGGGATCCCGCGCGGCGGCGTCAGGGTCAGGAGGACGGTGCCGCCGGCGCGCAGGTCGAGGGCGAACGAGCCGTCCGCGTTGGAGGTGGCGGTGCCGGTGCTCGCGAACCGCTCGCCGTCCCACCGGCCGAATCCGGCCGACGCGACCACGCCGGGGAAGGGGGCGCCGGCGCGCGTCACGCGCCCCTCGAGAAGCGTGGCGCGGGTCAGGACGATCTCGTGGTCCCGGCCCGTGAGGAGCTCTTCGAGGTGCGGGACGAAGCCGTCTGCGGACACCTGCACGGGGGGCTCGTGCAACGCCTCGAGGTCGCCGAGGTGGAAGCGGCCGTGTGCGTTCGTGTGGGTCTCTCGCTCGGGTACTCGCCATCGATCGCGCGGAACAGCCCCGTCGAAGAGGAGCACGCGTGCGGACGCGATCGGTTCCCGCGAAGTGTCGACGACGCGGCCGTACACCGCTCGCCGGTCGAACCCGGGTTCGACCTCGCCGCGTTCGGGCGAAGCCGGTTCCCGGATCTTCCGGTCGGGCCCACCCGGTGGTCCGGATCCGGTCGGCGCGGGCGTCGCGAGCCGGCGAGGAGAGTCGCTCTCCGCCTGGGGGTCCTCGAGTGGCTTCACGAGTGGGCCGGTGGGCACCGACTCGTGGAGGAGGAGTCGGTAGAGCCCGACTCCTGCGAGGAGTGCGAGCGCGACGACGGCGGCGGCTCTCATTCCTTCGAGTCTCCCCCCGCGGGACGGAGCGGGCAACTCGAAGTCCCGCGTACCGGGTAACGCCTACGTCAGCCCGCGCAGACCGGTGGTGGGGAAGCCGGGGGTCGAACCCGGACGGGCCGTGAAGCCCTTCGGATTTTAAGTCCGATGCGTCTGCCGATTCCGCCACTTCCCCGGGGGGTGGAACGCCCTCAGGGTGACGTGAGGCTCCAAGAGAGTCCACCGAAGTCTCACCCTGTCCGCCCGTTGATGAAGGCCGCTTCCTCCTCTTGTAAGCCTCTGACACGACCGGGCTTGGGTGGGGCTTCCAGTCGCTACCCCCTGGCAAACCTCGGGATCGCGGATCACGACATCAGGAACTGCGCAGGATGAGCACAGCGATGAGAAGCGCCGCTCTCCTGTTGCTGATCCCACTCGGAGTCTTGCTCTGGGTGATGCTCCGCTCGCCGGAGACGAACACGGGCGAGGGCATTCAGCCCATACCCGCTGAGTCCTCGTCGAGAGATCCAACCTCCCTCGCGCCAGTCAGTGAGGACAGCCGAGGTGACCGGGTTACTCACGACGCACAGCCGCCATCGCCCGAAGACGGACCCGTACGTGGTTCCGTGCGAGTGGCTCTGCGACTCGAGAGCGGGGAGCCAGTCAGGAGAGGGTCTCTGGAGCTCCATGGTGGACGTGCATGGAGAGGCGAGGTGGACTCCCGTGGGGAGGTCGTGTTCGATGACTTGCCCGAGGGCGCTTACTGGCCGATCGTCGATGCGGACTCCCTTCCGACCGGGTATGCCCCGCCCGGTCTTCAAAGCACGGAATCCCCTGCCGACTTGCCGGGGTTCTTTCGGACCGAGGTCGTGATCACCGCCGACGCACCTCACCAAGAGGTGACCCTGGTCGTCTCGAAGGGCGGGCTCGTGCACGGCTATGTCCGCGACAACACGGGCCGTGGAGTAGCCGGCGTGGAAATACGCTGCCAGGCGACGACGCCCGGCCTCGAAGGTTTCGCGTTCGACACGAGGTCGGATGACGACGGCTACTACGTCATCGATCGGGTGCGGCCCGGGGCCTACTGGATCGAGCTGTTCGTGACCGACGACGACCTGCGATCACTCGCACGCCCTGCACCGCACGAGTTCGAGCTGTTCGGTGGTGAGTCCCTGAACAAGGACCTGCTGCTCGGAGCGGGGGACTGTCGAGTCGAAGGCGTCGTGGTGGATCAAGACGGGCGGCCCTTCCCCGCCCTTGTCGTGTTGGCCTACTACACCAAGGCTCTCGGAAGTGAAGGACCCCGCCTCAGTCGGAACAACCAGGCGGCTCGGACGACAACGGACTCCAATGGCCGGTACGTCTTCGATGGAATCTACGCTACCGAGGCGCCCGTCCAGCTCGGTATCCAGGTCGCGCCCGACGGCTACTACTCAGGCCGCGAGGTGGGGGCAAACCTTCTGGGAGCTCGTGTCGAGAGGATCGCGATCGATCTTCGCCCGGGACAGAGCATCCAGGCACGGACGGTCGTGGCACATCGCTCACGACCGTTTCACCTGGATGGGCGGATCGAGTTGCCCGAAGGAGCTTCGCTCGCTGGGCTGAGAGTGTTCATCATCCATCCTCCGCCGAGGATCCCCGAAGGGGTCGAGACTCCCAACGGTGTCATCGTTCGCAGGGACCAGCCCCGCATCGAAGAGGATGGGACCTTCGAGTGGTCCTGCGAGACGCCTCGCGACCCGTTCACCTTGCAAGTCGTTCGAGGCTCTGCGAAGTACGAGGAGGAGCTACTGCCCATCCCCGGTGAGACACTCTTCCTGTCTGTTCCCTTCCCCACGGCGCCGAACTGACTCAACGATGAATGCTCGCAGCCGGCGACCCGATCGGCCCTGTTCACGCGCGTCCACCGGCGTCTGATCCCAGGGGGACGAGGACTTCGAGCGAGGCCAGGTCGAGCTGGTTCGCACCGGGTCGACCTGGCGACTCGATGCGATCCACGGCGGCTAGGAGTCTCGGCAGCTCCCGAGCTCTCACACCGGTGGTCGGATCGACGTGAGTGAAGTAGCCTCGTTCACGTGCAACGCGCGCTCATCCTGACCGGTCTTGGGCTCGTTCTTCTTGCGACCGCGACGGTGCTCCTCTTGGTCTCTCCATCACCGTCGGCCGTCGAGGTAGGTCCGCCGCATGTCGAGCTCAGGGATGAAGTCGGCGCTCGGTCGCGGAGCATCTCGTCCTCGGGGGATGAAGCGCTCCCGATGCGCGGTGCCATTCGATCGGTCGGTGGGGAAGGCGGGTCGGGCCGCCGCCCCCTGTCCCGCCCGAGGGTTCGGCTGCGTGGGAGCTTGCACGACCAGGACTCCGGCGCGCCGCTGGGGGGATACGTCGTCAGGGCTATGGTCGACGAGCAAGTCGTGGTGGCCACGACCGGGGACGACGGTCGTTTCTCCTTCGAAGAGACGATCGCTCCGGGGCCGCTGAGCCTTCGACTGGACGAGGACCCGACGTGTGCGAGGTCTCCGGAATGGCTCGTGGAAGATGCGTTCTGGCTCTACGAGAACGAGGAAGAGCGCGAGCTGGAACTTCTCGCTTCGATTCCCGAGGCCGTCGTCCGTGTCATCCCGCGACTTCCAACGGGGGCAGCGGCCGTGGGAGCGAGCATCGCCCTCTACCACCAATGGTCGTTCGTCGTGACACGGAGCTGCTCCCACGGAGCCGCGAGCTTCGGGGTGCAGGTGCGCCCCCGACCGATGAGTCTCACCCTCTCCGGCACCGACGGAGAGCACGCGTTCGGACCGATCACCGTGGATGGGGAGGAGGCGCAGGGCTGGTACGAGTTGCCCGGCCGGTTGGGCGCGAAGCTCACGGTGAGAGTGAGGGACCGGTACAGCGTCCCCATGGAGGGCGTGCTGGTCTCGTGCGGCGATACCGGACCCCATCAGCGAGAGACGCTGACCAACGGAGAGGTTCACTTCGGGGGGGTCCTGGCCGGGCCTTGCACGATCGTGGCGCGCTGGCGCGAAACTTCCCTGGAACAGAGGATCGAGTTGGAAGCGGGAGAGACCAGGACGATCGAGATCACACTGCCACTCGACTCGACCCCCGTCCTCCTGGCTTCGGGGCGCGTCGTGACCGAGGACGGTGATCCGGTTGCGAATGTCCGCATCGGGGACCCCTCGGACGTCGTGTTCTCGAGCACTCACACCGACGAGAACGGCGAGTTCGTGTTCCTGGGCCTCCCGCGGAAAAGGGTGAAGCTGTCGGCCTTCCTGCCGGGGGCGCGGTTCGAGCCGCCCGACATCTCGGTGGCTCGCGGAAAGACCGGGGTCGAGTTTCGACGGATCGCCGAGGCGCCTCCTCTCAAGGTCGAGGTGGTCGATGCGGAAACGGGCCGTAGCCTGCCGCGAGCGAAGGTGTCCCTGTGGCTCGACATCGACCGACAGGGCCACGGGTTTCTAACGGCCTTTGCCACCTGGTCTGCAGACTCGAGGGAACCGTTCTACCGGCCGTTCTTCCCGCCCCAGCACGGAGTCTGCGCACACCCGGGGTATCGCCGCCGCAGTCTGGACGTCCCGGAGATGATGGTGAATGCCTGCGGAGCGGCCCCCTATCGCATCGCCTTGGAGCCCGGGCTCTACCGAGAGCTGCACATCAAGGACGAATCCACTTCGGCTTCCGTTGTTGGCGTGGAGCTCGTCGACGGTGAGGAGGTCGTCGGGACGACGGACGACACGGGTCGCGTCATCCTCGATCTTCCCACCTGGCCGGAGGCCCTGACAGTTCGGGCCGAGGGATACGTCACTCGCCGCTGGCGCCCTCTTGACTCCTGGCAGCAGGTTCTTCCTCCCGTGCTCGACATCGCACCCACGGAGGGGGCGGGGGAGTAGGAGAGCTCGCGCGGCATCGGCTCGGAGGCTTCACTCTTCCCCCGCGTACCCGAGGTCCTCCAGCGTCTCGCGCTCCTCCGTCGTGAGCTCGCGCTCGCGCGCTTGACCCCGCTCGAGCGATGACCTCCAGGCCGCGAAGCGCCGCACACGGTCGGCGAGGAGCTCCGGGCGCGTCCCGGCCAGGTTCGTGCGGCACTCCGGGTCCTCGACGAGGTCGTAGAGGCTCTCGCGCGCGCCGTCGTCCGCTCCTCCGAGCTCCAGCATCAAGAGGTGGCGGCCGTCGAACGAGCCGGCGCGCTCGAGGCGCGTGTACTCGAACCAGACCTCGCCCGCGCGCTCGCCGCGCAGGAGATCCGTGCCGCGCATTCCCGCCGGCGCCTCGACACCGCACGCGCCCAGGAGAGTGCGCGCGACGTCGATGCCGCTCGCGCGCTGGCGATCGACGACACCCTTCGGTCCGCCGGGCACGTGGACGACCAGGGGCACACGCAACACCTCGGGGAAGAGCGAGCGGTGGTGGTAGTGCTCGTCGTGCTCGCCGAGCAGCTCGCCGTGGTCGGCCACGACGACGACGGCCGTGCGCTCGAGGTCCAGCGCGTCGAGCAGCCGACCGAGCAGCGCATCCCCGTAGGACACGCCCGCGTCGTAGAAGTGGTCCACGTACGCCGCGTTGTTCGTGCCGCCGAGCCACTTGCCCGACGAGGTCCGTGCGACTCCCGGCGGGATCGTCGGCTCGTCGACGTTGCGCGGCGGCCGGGGGCGCTCGCCCTCGAACGCCTCGAGGAACCCGGGCGGCGGGCGGTAGGGAGCGTGGGGGTCGAACAGGTGCACCCACAGGAAGAACGGCCGCTCCCGACCGCCCGACCACTCCTCGACGCGGCGCAGCGCGTGCTGCACCACCGCGTCCCCGTCGCGCCCGTCGGCCCGCTCCGCCAGGCGGAAGCGGTCGAAGCCCTGGCCCAGGCCCGTGCCGGCCTCGATGTGGTCCGTGCTCACCGCCGCACCCGTGCGGTAGCCCGCGGCGCGGAAGACCTCGGCCAGGGTCTCGTTCTCGCTCGCGAGGTAGGCCTCGTTCGACGTCGCCCCGTGCTCGGCGAGGTAGCGCCCCGTCAACATCGAGGCGTGCGACGGCTGAGTGGAGTTCGTGACGCTCCAGGCCTCCTCGAACACGACGGCGCTCTCCGCGAAGCGCGCCGTCGCCGGGGCGATCTGCGGGTCGAGCAGGTGGTCGGCGCGCGTCGTGTCGATCGTGATCAGGACCGCGTCGGGGCGCAGGTCGCCCGCGAGCTCGCCCACGACGATCGGTGCACCGAAGAGCACGGCAGCGCGGCGCGGCTCGCGGGGAGTCGCGGGGTCGGGCGCCGTCGTGCGCAGCGACTCGCGGTCCGGACCCGCCACCAGCGCGAGCTCGAGGGTCTTGCCCGCGTGCTTGCCGAGCGCGAAGGCGACCCGCGTCCAGGCGCGCTGCGCGTTCGGCAGCGCCGGCACCTCGCGCACGCCCTCGAACGCGAACGCACCGCCGTCCGCCCGCGACCAGAGCGCGACGTGGAGGCTCTCCGGATCTGCACCGACCCAGCCCGGCGCCGCGTGCAGGCGCAGGCGCCCTCCGCGCGGGATCGCGACCTTCGCGACGAGCGGAACACCGAAGTCGCTCGGCCAGGCGCGCATGGCCTCGCGGCCGACCGGGACGAGCCCGCCGTTCCCGGGCTCGCGCTCGAGCCCGAAGGAGAATCCCGAACGGAGGTGCCGCACGGAGAGGACCTCGAGGTCCGGCGGGAGCTCGCCGCCGGACGGCGGCACCACCTCGAGCGCGAGCTCGCGGATCCTGCCCGCCCACCCGGGATGGTGTACGAGGTCGATCGCGACCGCGTCACGGCCCGAGGGGATGCGCGCCTCCGCGCGCTGGTGCCCGCCCTCGTCACCGAAGCGCCACTGGGCCCGCAGCGAGCACCGTGCTCCTCCGCGAACGCCGACCTTGAGACCGTTGAGCGCCGCCGCGTCGAGCTCGCCCGCGTGCGCGAGGCGCGACGGCATCGCCGGATCGGAGCGCCAGGGCGAGCCCTCGAAATCGGGAACCGCCTCGAGGACGACGTCCCGCACTCCGTGCAGCACCTCGGCCGGATCCCCGCCGCCGAAGAGCGCGAGCTCGAGGTGCCGGACGCCGCGCGCGGGCTCCGGGGGCGCCGGCGCGCAGGCTCCGATCGCGCTCAGGCAGAGGACGACGGGGAACCGCATGGGCCGGAGAGTCTAGTGCGGAGCTCCGCACGATCCTCGCGCGGCCTACGCACAACGTCCGACCGAACGCCTCGCACCCGTCGGTACGCTTCCGGAGATCGCGGGACCGCGACCCGACCGGAAAGGTACCCTCTTCCATGCCCGAGAACCGCTGGCTGACGCCCCGACGACTCCGCCCTCTCCTCCCGGCGCTCCTCCTGTGCCTCGCCCCGCCCGCGGCGTTCGGCGGCGATCCCCCCGAGCCGGACTCGCTCGCGGAGGCCGCGGCCGGCCTCGTGGCGGAGCGCTCTTCCGGTGACGAGCTCCTCGACGCCCTGCGCGGCGGGGAGGTCTACCTGAAGCTCCGCTACCGCTTCGAGAACGTCTCGCAGGGCGGCTTCCGGAAGGAGGCCTACGGCTCCACGCTGCGCACCGTGCTCGGCTACGAGACCGCGTCCTACAAGGGATTCAACGCGCTCGTCGAGTTCGAGGACGTGTCGCCGATCTTCGACGACTCGTTCAACAGCACGGCCAACGGGAAGACGAACCGGCCCGTCGTCGCGGACCCCGACGACACCGAGGTCAACCAGGTCTACCTTCAATACACCCGGGAGAGCGAGGGCAAGGCCCGGCTCGGCCGGCAGCGCATCACTCTCGACAACCTGCGCTGGATCGGGAACGTCGGCTGGCGTCAGAACGAGCAGACCTATGACGGGCTGTCCCTCTCGTGCGAGGCGATCGAGGGTGTGAACGTCTTCTATGCCTACGTCGACAACGTCAACCGGATCTTCGGTGAGAACTCACCGTCGATGACCTTCCCGGGGGCGGGCAACCTGCGCATGCAGTCGCACCTCCTGAACGTCTCGCACGAGCTCGACGGCATCGGGAAGCTCAGCGTCTACGGGTACCGGCTGGACTTCGACACGGAAGACGCGGCCGGGAACGAGCCGTCGACGGACACGGTGGGGGCGCGGCTCGCCGGGAAACGGCCTCTGTCCGACGGGCTGGACCTCCTGTGGAGCGGCGAGCTCGCCCACCAGCACGACTCGAGCGCCAATCGCGTCAACGTCGACGCCAACTACTACCAGGGCGAGGTGGGCCTCGCGTGCAGCGAGACGAAGACCTCGGCGCGGCTCGGCATGGAGATCCTGGAGGGCTCCGGGCAACCGGGCGACAAGCTCACGACGCCGCTCGCCACGCTCCACGCCTACAACGGCTGGGCGGACAAGTTCCTGACGACCCCGGACGAGGGGCTCAAGGACCTGTACCTGGGCGTCGCGAAGACCGTCCGGGACGTGAAGCTCCAGGCGATCGTGCACGACTACCGCTCGGATGCGGCTAGCAGGGACTTCGGCCACGAGCTCGACCTCGACGCCGTGTGGAAGGCGAAGGAGGGCCTCGTCTTCGGCCTGCGCTACGCGAACTACCACGGGGACGACGACTCGGTGAGCTTCGTGCTGAAGGACACGCACAAGTTCTGGGCCTGGATGAGCCTGACCCTCTGAGGGAGGCGAGATCGCGGGAAGGTGCGCCGCTGACGGTCGTCCGCTAGGCTGCCGGGCGCCCGATGCGACTCCTCTCTCTCACGATTCTCCTCCTGTGCCTCCCTGCCGCGTGCTCCGACGGGAAGTCCGCGGGCTCGGGGCGCTCCTCGGCCGCGATCCGACCGGGGGACGTCCGGACCCGCGGCGGCTCGGGCGGCGGACCCCGCGGGGAGGATCTTCTCCTGCCGTCCTCGGAGCAGAGCGATCCCGACACGGGGCCGAAGTCGGACGACGAGCCCCTGTGGGACCTCCAGATCGCCAATCGCGCCCGCAAGAACACGGTGTCGGCGATGGGGATCGCCATCGCGAGGCTCAAGAAGCGGCGGGAGCGCAAGGCCGAGGCCGTCCGCACCAGGCACATCCTGATCGGTGTGATCGGCACCCCCATCAACACGCAGCGGACTCCGAAAGAGGCCCAGGAGCTCGCCGCCAACCTGTTCGCCCAGGTCTCGCGCGGAGGGGACTTCCGGCCCCTCGTCGTTCGCTACAGCGACGAGCTCTTCAAGGGCGAGGTGTTCCTGAACAACGGCAAGGACGTCCGCGGCTCCCAGCCTCGCAAGACGATGCCGAAGGCCTACGGGGACTGCGCCTGGCGCCTGGACGTGGGCGAGATCGGGGTCGTGCCCTTCGACCGGCGGAAGACCAAGTACGGCTGGTACATCATCGAGCGGCTCCAGTAGCATCGTCGCGCCGCCGCGGCCATGACCCACGACCCTCCCGAGCGCGGGGAGCCTGCGCGGACCGCGTGGCTCGAGGCCGCGGTCCTCCTCGTCGCGTTCGTCGCCCTGGCGGTCTGGAGCCGGGGCAAGTGGACGGATCCCGTCGTCGACTTCGGCACGGAGCTCTACGTCCCCTGGCGGATGGTGGAGGGCGACGTCCTGTACCGCGACCTCGCCTATCGGAACGGGCCGCTCTCGCCGACGGTCGATGCGCTCCTGTTCCGACTGTTCGGCGTCTCGATCCGGACGCTCGTGATCGCGAACCTCGCCGTGCTCGCGCTCGCCTGCGGCCTCCTCCACCGGCTGGTGCGGGGAGCGTGCGGAGCGCTCACCGCGACCTCGGCGAGCCTCGTCTTCCTGTGCGTCTTCGGGTTCTCGCAGTACACGCGCTTCGGGAACTTCAACTGGGTCACGCCCTATCAGCACGCCCAGACCCACGGCGTCCTGCTCGGCCTCGGGCTCGTGTGTGCCTGGGTCGAGCACGCGCGGCGCGGGACGCTGCGCTGGGCGGCGCTCGCCGGCGCCGCTCTCGGCGCGGCGTTCCTGACCAAGGTCGAGCTCTTCGCGCCGGCCGCCGCAGTGGCGGTCGCCGGTGCCTGGACGGCGCGCGCGCGTCCCCGGGCGCTCGCAGCCTTCGCCCTCGGCGCGAGCGTGCCGCTCGTCCTCTTCCTCGCGCTGCTCGCGGCGCGCATGCCGTTCGCGGACGCGCTGCGCGGCTGGCTCGGGAACTGGGTCTACCTCGGGGGCGCGGTGGCCGGCGATCCCTTCTACCTGCGCGGTGCGGGACTTGACGACCCGCTCGGGAACCTCGCGCGAATGGGCCTGGCCGCAGCCGGTCTGGGGGCCGCCGGCGGCCTCCTCTGGGTGGCGGACCGGCGGCGTTCGGCACGCGGGCTCCGGGTACCGGGCTACGCCGCCGTCGGGCTGGTGCTCATGGCGGCGATCGTCGCGCCGGGCTTTCGCATGCCCGAGGCCTGGGCCGCCGCGGCGCGCGCACTGCCGCTCGTCGCGCTCGCCTCGCTCGTCGCCTACGGCGCGGCCGCGTCGCGCGCCCGCGAGCCCGACGAGCGCCGTCGCCACGCGTCGCTCGCGCTCCTCGCGCTCCTCGCGCTGGGGCTGCTCGCCAAGATGATCCTCGCGACCCGCATCGAGCACTACGGCTTCGCACTCGCGATGCCGGCGGCGGTGCTCGCCGCCGTCGCGCTCGTGTGGGGGCTCCCCGAGCTCCTTCGCCGCCGCGGCGCGAACGGAGAGCTCGCTCGAGCGGTCGGCCTGGCCGCCGTCGCGGCCGGCATCGCGTTCCACCTCGCGCTCGCGAATCGCTGGTACGCCTGGAACGACGTCGAGGTCGGCGAGGGCGCGGACCGGATCCTGGCGAGCGGACGGGACGACCGCGGCGCGATGGTGGCGCGCGCCCTGGACCAGCTCGATACGCTCGTGCCGTCCGACGGCACGCTGGTCGTGCTGCCGGAGGGCGTCTCCCTCAACTACTGGCTCCGGCGGCCGAGCTCCTCGCGCTTCACGCTCTTCCTGCCGACCGAGCTCGCCGCCGTGGGGGAGGAGACGATCCTCGCGGACCTCTCGGCGAACCCGCCGGACTTCGTCGCGCTCGTGCCGCGCGACATGCGCGAGTGGGAGCTCGGGGACTTCGGGACCGCGGGGAACGGGCTCGCGATCGGCGAGTGGATCTCCGCGAACTACACCCCGCTCACGAGCACGGGGGAGCCGCAGGAAGAGGAGATCGTCATACTGCGGCGCGACGACGGATGAGACCCATCTCCACGCTCCTCTGCGCGGCGCTCCTGGCCGGGCTCGCGGCCTGCGAGCGCGCGCCCGCCTGGATCGAGGTCGACGAAGTGAAGAGCCTCTACTCCTTCGCGTCCGGAGCGCAGCGCGACGCGAACGAGATCGTGCGGCGCATCGACCAGGCCAGGGCGACCTGCGACGAAGCGCTGACCCTGCACTTCGGGGAGCCCTTGCGCTTCGACCGGCTCGACCTCCCCGGCGAGCTCCTGCTGACCGTCGGGATCGCACTCGGAGAGGGTGGACCGGAGCGCGTCGAGCTCGCGATCCGCGCCGAGCTCGAGGACGGCGCGACCGTCCACGTCGCGCAGGACGTCCCCATGCGGCCCGACCCGGGCGAGACGTGGGTGGAGGTGGAACGCGAGCTCGCCTTCGCCGACCGCGTGAAGGCGCTCGAGCTGACCGTGCGCCCGCCGCGCACGACGCCGGAGCTCGAGGGGTTCGTGGTCGTGCTGCGGCCGCGCGTGCGCTACCGGCGCGCCGTCCCGGCGCCGAGCGGCGAGCCGCGGCGCCAGGTGGTGCTCGTCACGCTCGACACGTTTCGCGCCGACGCGCTGGGCTGCTACGGCAACGAGGTCGTCCGCACGC
>JAJDET010000006.1 GCA_029259655.1 Planctomycetota bacterium | reverse complement strand
AGAACCGGAAAAAAGGGCCGCTCATCAAGCCCCCTGGGAGGCCGCTTGTCAAGGCAGGAAGCCCGGGAGCACAGTGGGTAGTGGTCGCGTCCGGTGACGGCGGCGAAACCCCGAAAGTTCCGCCCCAGGGCGCTTTTTTCGCACTTTCGGGGCCCGGCTCCAACTCCCCGGTTTCCTTGACCGGTCCCCGGAACCTGGGGTATGATTCTCGCGTCCGAACGTTCGGATCCTGACTTTTCGGCTGCTGACGGCGCGCCCTGTTCGCTGGGGAAAGCGCCGGCCTCTCGTCCTCCGTGGGCCCCCTGGCTGGGTTCCTCGGGTGCCGGGGGAAGGTGGGTGGAGGATCAGGTCCCCCATCCCCAGGCAATCCGGGCCGAGCCCGGATCCGACATGTCAACGGGGCCTGGGGATTCAGCGAAAGCGAGGACCGTTCCGGTTCGGTTCGGAGATCCACCGGCCAGGATCGCGAGTCGACTGCGGCTCACCGCCCGACCAGGACGCCACTTGGCCAACCTTCAGGAGGTTCAGGGAATGAAACGATTTAGTGGATTGCTGGCAGCCGCCATGGCTTCGCTGGCAATCACGGGTGTTTCGAACGCGCAGTTCGGAAGCCCGCAAGCAGGCACGGGGACTTTGAGTCCCCCCTCAACGTCTGCAACGCCCCCCCCGCTGTACGACAACTACTGGCACACGCCGGCCTCATCGGCGTTCAGTACCATCCTGTCCGTAGGGTTCCTGGAAGCCTTCTTCGGCGGGGCCGGGGACACGTGGAACGGCGGGATCGGGTTCGGCCTCAGCCTTGCTGGCGGCACGAACTGTCTCCGTCTGTGCTACGGGATCGACGTGACCCAGGGCGGTCGGAACTACACCGGCCCCGGGTCGTCGACTCCGGGCCCCTATGGCGGCCTCAACGCCGGCGGAGCGCCCAGCGGTGCCTTCTCCGAGAACACCTGGTTCCGTTGGACGCAGGGCTTCGGCCCCGGCGATGCTGGCGTGGATCTCGGTCTGACTTCGGTCCAGGCCGCCACCAACAGCTCTCGGGGCGGTGACGCCTGCTTCTCGCCCTTCAACCAGGGCGGCAACGACTTCCAGAAGCTCGGCGCCCTCGCGATTCCGGGTTTGTTCCCCGCCACTTCGGGTGCTCCCTTCCCGACCTTCTGGGAGTTCTCGCTGTCGTGGGGCCCGACGCCGGTCCTCGTGCCGAACAAGATCGGCAACGACCTGCTCGATCCCGGTATTCCGACCTACGGTACCGACACCAACATGAGCGGCACGCCGAACCCCCCGTCGGGTTCGCCGATCCTCCCTCATGCAGTCAACACCACGGGCACGGTTGCCCCGCTGCTGGCCAACGTCATCTTCGAGGTCCAGGGACCCCTCAACTCTGCGCTGACCAACACGGAAACGCAGTACTACCTGGCTTCGACGATCGACTGGATCGCCATCAACGGCATCCCGCCCTTCTCGCCCTTCACTCTCCCGGACGTCGGGTACTACGCGACGGGCGGCATCACCAACGGCAACGGTAACCAAGGATTCGACATCTTCGGTAGCCACGCCGGTAACACCAGTGCGACGAACGCGACGCGCGTGGTCACGGACCTCTTCATCGGTCTGGCCCCCGCGGTCGTGACGCCCCTGAACCAGAAGGCTTCTGCGCCTGGTCCCCCCCCGACCGTCTTCCGTGAAGGTCGTTGGGACTTCGCCGGTTCGCTGGCCTTCGCGACTCCGAAGCTGTGGGGCTACCACCGCTTCCAGAGTCACTCGGTTGCCGAGCCGGGCAACACCCTGGGCGCCTCCGCGTCCTTCAGCGCTGACGGTCCGGGCCACACACGTCCCGGCATCTTCAACGGTGGCTTCCTCGGCACGGCCGCTCCGGCTCCGGTCATGGAAGGTCGCGACGGCGCGGGCTTCGCCGGCGTCGGCACGGGCTTCAACCTGTTCACGGGTACCGGCGGTACGGACTTCTCCGCCGTCGGCGCACCCCTCTCGGCGATCGACATCATCATGATCGATCACGAGACAGGCACCGAAATCGGCGGCAACGTCTACTGGAAGGTCGGCTCGTACGCCCTTCCGACGACGACGACGCCGACGACGACCTACGGGCCGTACACCGGCCTCATCATGCTCGGCCCGAGCCCGCAGACGCCTGCTGGCTTCGACACGACGCTTGGTGGTACCGAGGGTCTCATGATCCCCGGCTTCGGTACGCACACCACCATCCTGGCTGCGTTCACGCTTCCGTGCCGTGTCTTCACGATCGCGGCCTTCACGTGGACCTGCCAGATCCCGCTGTTCAACATCTGGTCGAACGGCATTGCTACCCCGTCTTCCGCAGATCTGCACCCGCAGCTCTCCGGCATGATGTCTCTCGCCGCAACCACCCCGCCGTCGTGGCAGGATGGCGACAACACGACGGCGAGCACCATTTCGACGACGCGTGAGGGTCCTCAGAACTCCGCCGCCGTCTTCATCGGTGACTCGTGCTTCAGCACGTTCCTCAGCTTCGGATCTTTCTCGTTCTCGAGTCAGATCACGCCGTCGGACGACTTCTTCCGGGACGGTCCTCTTGACTTCGGTGGTGGCCCCACGGGCGTGGAAATCCCGCGCTTCGCGTCGGTCTTCGAAGGCATGTGGGCTCCCGAGACGTCCGGTCAAGCTGACCTGAAGCCGGGTGGATCGCAGCTTCCCATCTCCATGCCGCAGGGCGCGCTCCTGCTCGGTGTGCAGCTGCACTTGAACGGCACCACGGTGGCGTTCGACCTCTGCACCGTTCCTGGCTTCGCGATCGTGTTCCTCGAGAACTCGAACGGGATGACGATCAGCGTCAACTAGTCGAACGGATTCAAGCTTACGAGGCCCGCTCCGGTACAACCCGGAGCGGGCCTCTCTTCTTAGGAACTGACTGGGTTCAGTGTGGATCCTGCGTGCAGAGAAGCGCGGAGGTCCTCACCGCAGAAACGCTCCGGCAGGTTCGAGACAGAGGATGGATGCTCCGGTCTTCCCAGTCCTGCCTCCAGGTGAGCACTTCGTGCGGAGTGAACCGGCGAGGCACGAAACCCAGCATCTGCGCCGGTGACCGCTCATCGTCGTTGAAGCGCCGCCGCACCAGGTTTCGGTAGGCGCAGAACACATTCAGAGCCAGGTCCAGGTAGCGTCTCTTCTTGCTCACGAGCCACGAGTCGCGGCGTAGCCGGCCGAGTAGGTCACGGGCCATTGCCTCGGTGTGGTTGATCGCGAACAACGGATTCCACGTCGTCCTCGGCAGCCGGCTATTCGTCTGTCGGTGTCGCAAGCGCGTCGGTCCGAACGCCTCCCGGGCCAGGTTTCTGTAGCTCGACTTCTCGTCGGTCTCGAGCTCGACCCTGTCCAGCTCGCTCGCCATGTCGGCGGCTCGTTTCAGCGATCTCGCCACCGCTCGCCGCGACCGGTCCTTCCGGATTCCGTGGCGTTCCTCAGACCTTGCGATGGATCTCACTCGTGCCGGGGTCATCTTCCCTCTGGGCCGGATCGTTGCCGACTCGGCCCAGACGACGTAGCGGCTCCGTGTCTCGATCAAGACGGGCACGCTCAGGGGCCGCGCGTTGCGCTGCCCTTCGTAGGTCTCGAGCTCGTCGAGCTGAAACCCGGACCCGGGGCCGAGCTCATTGCGCAAAGTGAGGTTGAGCCGTCGCAAGTGCCGCGCGATCTTGCGGAACTTCAGCTCGGTGCAGCGCAAGGAGAGACCGAGATTCCGAGACGCTTGCCGAATTCCGAGACCAGACGCCAGCGACAGGAAGAGCTGCGCGTTCAGGTCGGGACGGTGGTCCCGGAAGTCCATGCGGAAGGTTTGGCGAGAGAAGCTCCTCCGGCAGGTGCGGCAGCGGAAGCGGGGTACCCGATGGGGACGGCACTTGGGCCGGTAGGCACCGTGGCGGTGGAAGAACCGAGCTCGGGGTGCCCTGTGTTCAGAGCACGGACGATACGGACAACGGGGGGGTGTGAACACGCGACGTGACCTCCTTGGATGGCGACAGAGCCCTCACGTGAGAGGTCGACCCGCCGAACGCTCTGTGGTTGCAGAGGATCTGGCGGATCCGGGCCGTGGTTTCCCCACCAAAGCCAGTCAGCACTGGATCTATGATGGAGGGGTGTTGGCTTTGCTGAGGACCACCTCCCACACCGTCGGTTGGCTGTCCGATCGGCGTGTTCCGCGGCCCTTGCGGGGGCCGCTCTACCGGGCTTGGGCGAAGGCGACAGGGAGCGACCTGGAGGAAGTCCTCCTGCCACTGGAGGAGCATCCGACGTTCGCCGCGTTCTTCGTCAGACGCCTTCGGCGACGAGCACGCCCCTTTCCGACGGACCCGGATGTCCTGCCGTCACCCGTGGATGGAACGCTCCTGTCCGCCGAGGTCGTGCGGGAGGATTTGCTCCTCCAGGCAAAGGGGCACTCCTATCGGGTCCAGGACCTTCTCGGCGGAGCGGGGGACGGGATCGACCTCGAGGGTGGGCGGGCGCTGACGCTCTATCTGGCGCCGCGCGACTACCACCGCATCCACGCTCCCGAGGACGCACGTCTCGCGGGGATCCTCCACGTCGATGGAACCCGATACTCCGTTCGCCCGAGTGTGCTCGCCAGGCGAGCGGTACTGGACCGGAACGAGCGCGTGGTCTTGACGATGGATGGCCAGCGCGGACCCCACTTCCTCGTCCTCGTGGGAGCACTGAACGTTGGACGCATCCGCGTCGTGGGCGGTGGAGCGGCGCCCGCCTCCCCCATCGCGTTCCGAAGGGGAGACGAGCTGGCTCGCTTCGAGATGGGCTCGACCGTGGTCGTGATCTGGCCTCGAGGGGTCTTGGAACCGACCGTCGAGACGGGTCGGGCGATTCGCGCAGGAACCCCCCTTGGGCGGTTCAGTTCACGAGTCTGAGACCGGTCAAGACCCCGTTCGCCCAGGCACTGAACTGGGTCTTGTGGTAGTCGTCGACGGCGAACTTTCGGAAGTCCTCGAACTCCCCTTCGAGCTCGGCGGCGCGAACGGTCACCAACCTCAAGACGATGTAGGTCCCGGAGGTGCGCCATACCGGGCTGGCCTCGCCGCGATCGAGACGGCAGACGGCATTCCGGATGATGCTGGTGCAGTCGACCAGGTTGCGGAACGAGTTCTCTCCGAGACCCATTCCCGCCTGGGGCATCCGCACGGCCATCACGCCGGGCCCCATGTAGTAGTCGATCATCTCCGCCGACGCGGCGTACCCGGCATCGGCGATCTCCTTCACGAACTTGCGGTGCAGACGCGCGCGCATGGTGGAGAAGTCCACCTCGCCGGAGAGGATCTGGGCGCGGGCATCCTCGGCTTCGGCAAGGGACCGGTCCCAGTCGACGTGGACGCCATCTTCGTCGAAGTGGAAGGCGGGCACGATGATCATCTCCATCGCCGGCATCCAGTTCTCCGCGAACACCCGGTTGCGGCTGTAATGCTCCCGGAGCGCTTCGTCGGACCCCCAACCCTCCTCCTGCATCGTGGCGAATCGCCAGGCGACACTGCTGAAGCCGCGATAGTGCTGGTGACTACGGAAGCCTCCGATTGCCATCGTGATCCTGTCGAAATCGATCGGGATCCCGATCTTGCGCCCCTGTTGTTCGGCGTGGAGATGCCAGAAGTCTTCCGGAGTGCCGCCACCTCCCTGATTGTCGAGCTCGGCGGTCAACACCTCCCACCAGAAGAGCTCACGGATCAGCTCGAGACGCTCCGGGAACGAGGGCGGCACGATGTGCGGCCAGACGTCCTCCACGTACACGAAGTCGATCTCTCCTGGAAGTAGCCAGGGGGGAGTCAGCGTGTTCCCCGGATCCGGTCCGAGGGAGCACGCGGCGACGGCGTTCTCCGGCATGCCGCCGTCGAGGAACGACCAGGTCTTGCTAATCTCGAAGTACGGGAGCGACCGTGTGAAGAACAGGTCGGTGAAGTTGTGGGCCGCAGCCAGGTCGCCCACAGTGTCCGGCACATCCGCCTCGGGATCCTCGAGATCGCTGCGCATCTTGGCGACCAGCCCGACCAGCTTCATCGCGATCTTCCTGTCGCCCTGATCCTTGATGCCGCGCTTCAGGAGCGAGGGAAGCTCTTCGACGTTCTCGACCGGCGGGTAGTACGCCGTGACCGCCTCGACCGCGTTGCGCCGCGTCCGCCTGGCTCCCTCCAGATCAAGGAGATAGGCCCCCCGCACGCTCGCGTCCCACTCCTCGGCCGACATGGAACGCGCCTCCGCGTCCTCCTCCATGTAGAACTGCCACTGTTCGTCGGTCAGTCCGAACGGAATGCCGTACTCCTTCGCGACCTCGGCGGCGCGTGAGTGGAAGAGCTTCGCGAGGATCATCGGAGCACCGCGGACCAGAGAGACGTACCTGCGCCACTCCTCCTGGGTGACTTCCACGTTCAAGCCGCTCTCCGTCTCGACCGCGATGAGAACGTCCGCGTCGAAGTCCACCCCGGTGAAGTCCATCACCCAGGCCTCTTCGAGCGGAACGTAATCGGAGTCCTTCACGAGGTCGGTCCACTCCGGACTCGAGAGGTATTTCTGTGCGGCCTCCTCCTGCTTCCTGACCGCGCCATCGTGCAGGAAGACCTCGACCTCTCCGTCCTTGGTCTGGGTGGTGTGAGTTCGTCCGCCCTCGGAACTGATCTTCGGCCGCTTGGACGCTTTCTTGCCCGTGGGAGGCGCCAGAACGCGGGACCTTTGGCGGCTCGGCCCGGCACTGTCAGACCCCCGGTAGAACATCCAACAGGCGACGATGGCCAGGGCTGCGAGGAGGACGATCACGAAGTGCTTCATGGTGGAAACCAGCGAAAAGTAGGAGCCGCGGAGATGGCGGTCCGGGGGGTACGGAGAGTCTCTTGGCCCTGCGGACCACGAACTCCGACGGAAACCCCGGAGCAGCCTAAGTGCCTACAGCGAAAGGATCAAGGGTCCCTGCACCCTCTCAGCGGGTAACGGCGATCCTGCAAGAGACGAACCAAACCGTCGGCAGGTTCGATCGGAGGGCCCTTCGTCGTCCTCCACGCGTATGATCCCGCGCCATGGAGGGTCCCGCGGTCGCGCCGGTCCTGGTGCGCTTGGTCGTCGGTATCGTCCTCGGTCGCTGGGAGACGGTGCGGAGCGCCCGGCAGGAAGCGGGACCTGGAGAACCCGACCGGGTCTGGCGCGAGGCCGTGCTGCAGACCCACCTCTTCGCGGGCTTCCCGCGCCTGGTGGAGGCCTGGCGAATCCTGGACGAGGAGGGCGGTCTGGGTGTCCTCGACCCCGACGAGCTCGAGGAGCCGGACGAGGACGGCGGAAGGGTGCTCTTCGATCGAATCTACGCCGGCCAGGCGCAGAAGGTCCGCGAGACCCTCACGGCGCGACACCCCCTGCTCGCGCGGTGGATCGCGGAACACGCCTATGGACGCGTGCTCGCCCGCCCCGGGCTCGCACCTCACCAGCGAGAGATCCTCGCCGTGGTCTCCCTCGCAGCCCAGGGTCAGTGGCTGCAGCTGGAAAGCCACGCACGGGGTGCCTTGCGCAGCGGTGCGACAAGCGAACAGCTCGAGGCCGGACTCGCCCAGGTGGAGGATCTCCTGGAGGAGGACTTGCTCGCTCGTGCCTCGGAGATCCTGGCTCGGCTCTAGCTCGCGGGATCGAGGCCGACGTGTAGCACCCTAGCGGTCCCCCTCGATCTCGACCCGCAGGAGACGCAGCTCTCCCGAACCGCGAAGCTCGATGGTGTCCGTCACCTCGTTCCTGCTCGCGACACTGACCGTATCGACGAGATTCCCGTCCAGGGTCAGGGAGACGCGGCCCGACCGGGGACGGACGACGAGCTCGATCCGGTGGCTTCCCGGGAGCAGGGCCGGTGCGGACCGAACCCTGCCGTCGCGAGCCTGTGACAGGTGCCGCTCCAGGTCACCGCTCGTCGCGAGCCAGGCGGGGGCTCCGCCCCCTCCCCGGATCTTCTCGCCGAGGAGCGAGACGTGGAACCCGCCGGCGGAGACCACGAGCGCCGCGATGGTGCTGGAAGCCTCCAGGTCGAGGCGGACGTGAAGCTCGTCGGTGGGGTCCACAGCCGCGAAGGGGCTCTGCAGGGAGAGTCGCGGCCCCGCCTGCAGGGCCAGGGACTCCCAGCTCGAGTCCTCGCCGCCGTCACCCGGTCCGGGAGCCCAGCCGTGCTCCCCGAGCTTCCAGGAACCGAGCTCCCAGGCACCGTCCCCCTCCTCGCCGCCCTCCCCGAAGTCGAAGACCAGGCGGACCCGGTGAAGGTCCAGCTCGACCGCCGCCGGGCGGAACGCCAGCTCGTACTCGGACTCGCCCGGACGGGGGCGCGGAGCGCGCAGGCGGTCGCGCGTCGCGCGCAGGTCGCGCGAACGCTGGCGCACCTCCTCGACGTCGGCGTACTCCTCGAGCAAGCGCTCGATGGCCGAGAGCCGGTAGGCCCCGGAGCGCTCGGAGTCGACCATGATGAGGAGCTCGTGCGCCGCACGTCCGCGATCTCGGACGACGGCGCGCTCCTCCTCGAGATCCGTGATCGCGCGCTCCTTCAGATCGATTGCCAGTCGCCCGTCGAGCCCCTCGGACGGGAGAGGTCCCGAGCGCAGCTCGGCGAGGGAGCCCTCCGGACTTCCGTCGCGGAAGAAGAGGAGCGCGCGCAGGAGTCGACTCGCCGCGTCGTCGGGGAGCCCCGCGAGCGCGACGAGATCGCGCGAAGTGACCTCCCGCAACGGAACTCGATGGCGAGTGCCGGACGCTCGCAAGACGAAGGCGGCCTCGAGCGGATCGCCTTCGATCTCGACCCGACCCTGGATTCGAATGCTCCCGAGGAGCAGCTCGAGCTCCTCCCCCTCGCGACGAAGGAGTCCCTCGGCCGCTTGCTCGAGAAGCCCCTCCAGGAGCTCCGCCTCGCGCACGGCGAGCGCGATCCGGCGGCCCGTTCGTTCTCTCCACGGGCGTTCGCGGTCTCCGGGGAGGGAATCGAGCTCGTCCTCGAAGTCGCCCCACACGAACAGGAGCGTCCTGAAGTCGCGCTGGCTCCAGAGCGAACGGAAGACCTCCTCGAAGAGATCGGCCCTCTCCTCGGTCTCGACTTCGAGCAAGCTCTCCTCCAGATCCGCGAGCTCCGACCGCCGCCGGTCGAGCTCGCGCAGGACCGCGGCGTTCTCGGGAGAGAGGATCTCCTCGGGCGAGGCGAGCTCGGTCTCGAGCTTGCGTGCCAGGGACTCCTCGAGCTCGAGTACGGCGCCGGCCCTGAGACGCCGCGCGGAGAGCTCGGTCTCGAGAGTGTCGGCTCGTCGGTTCAGCCACTGGACGAGCTCGGCATCCACCCGCGCCCAGGAGTCGAGAAGGGCGTCCCTGCGAACCCGCATCCTCGAGCGAAGGTGCCCCAGAGCCTCGTGCAACGACTCGCCGGGGATGTGATCGATCGCGAGACCTGCATCGACTACGAGCTGACTCGGATCCACGGACAGCTTGCGCATCGCCGAGCCGTAGGCGCGGTCGACCAGGCAGCGCTCGACCTCGGGCAAGACGAAGCGCTCGTAGCGCTCCTCGGCCGCCGTCCGCAACACCTCGACCACCGCGTTCGTCGCGCCGGTGACCTGATCGCGGAGGTCGTCGATCCAGCGCCGCCGCATGAGGCCCGCGTCTTCGGGGAGCGATGTGGCACTGAATCCGGTCCGCTCGCGCAGCTCGCGCTCGAGCCCCTCGTCGAGGAGCGCACGGGCTCCCACGATGTCGCGCGCGTCGAGCCTCGACTCGACCCGCGCCTCGAGCTCGCCGCGCAGTGCCCTCAGCTCGCGCCGCAGATCGGCCCGGAGCTTGGACGACATGTCCCGGATGGCGGGCGCCAGCGCGGCGGGTGCCGTCCGTGCGTAGGCATCGAGCTCGAAGAGGGCCGGCGCGAGCTGGGCAGGATCGCGCCGGGCCTCCGCGAAGAGCGAGCGCACGCCCTCTTCGACGTCCAGCGTCGCGACTCCCGGAGAAGCCGGAGACGGCTCGTCGGACTCGCTCGACCTCCACGAGACGATGGCGACGGCGAGAGCGATTCCCGCGACCGCGAGAGCGATCCAGACGGGGCGCAACGCGTGCCCGGACCGCTGCACGGGCTCCAGAGCCCGCGCATCGATGTCGGGCGCACGCCTCTCGCGGACGCGTTCGAGGTCGGCGAGGAGCTCCCGCGGGTTCGCATAGCGCCGGGAAACATCCCGCGACAGGCACTTCCGCAACACGAGCGCGAGCCCTCGCGAGAGCTGCGGCCGGAGCGACTGCGGATCCGGGATCCGGGCATGCAGGACTCCGGACAGAACCTCCGCCATGCTCTCGCCGCCGAACGGGGGTTGACCGCAGACGGCGTGGAACAGGGTGGCGCCGAAGGACCAGACGTCTGCGCGCGAGTCGACCGAGGACGGATCGCGCGCCTGCTCCGGGCTGATGTAGTGCGGCGTGCCCAGCGTCCCCCCCTGCGCCGTCAAGACCGGATCGTCCCCCGCGAACGCCAGTCCCAGGTCCGCGATACGACCGCCCGAGTCGTCGATCAGGATGTTGGCCGGCTTCACGTCGCGGTGCACCACTCCGTGCTCCCACAAGTGGACGAGCGCCTCGCAAAGCGGGATGAACAACCGCAGCGCCTCGCGCTCGGTCAGTCGCCCGGACTGCCGCAACGCGAGCGCCAGGGACGGGCCGTCCACGAGCTCCATCGCGAACCACCACGAGCCGTCGCTCTCCCCCATGTCGATGGCGGAGACGATGTGCGGGTGCGCGAGCCGCGCCATGGTCCGTGCCTCGCGCTGGAGCCTCTGCACCAGCCGCTTCCTGCGCGCGACGTCGGCGTGCAGGACCTTGAGAGCGACCTCGCGTTCGACCGCGAGCTGGCGAGCGCGGTAGACCGTGCCCGAGGCACCCTGGGCTATCACGCCGAAGATCTCGTAGCCGGGGATCTCCGGGAGGTTCGAGACGAGGCGCGGCCCGCTGGGCTCGTCCGTCGAGGACGGATCGACCCGTTCTTCCTCAGCCACCGTCGCCCTCACCCGGGTCCGCCCGAGATCCCCCGGCGGCCCCCTCGCGCGTGAGCCCGTACTTGTCGAGCTTGCGCTGGAGGGCGAAGCGGCTGATCCCCAGCTCCGAAGCCGCGCGACTCTTGTTGGCGCCCGAACGCTCGAGCGCCGATCGAATCGCCGCGCATTCGAAACGCGCGACGGCCGCACGCAGGTCTCCACCGACGTCGAGGACGGACGAAGCCTCCTCTGGACCCGCATTCTCGATCGGGCCTCGCCGGATCGCCGGCGACAGGAGATCCAGGGACACGACGTCCTCGGAGAGGACCACGAGGCGCCGCATCTCGTTCTCGAGCTCGCGAACGTTGCCCGGCCAGGCGTAGGTGACGAGAGCCGCCTGAACCTCGTGAGGGAGATAGGGAACCTCGCGACCGGTCTCCCGCGACGCGCGCGCGAGCAACGCCTCCGCAAGGAGTGGAATGTCGTCGCGCCGCTCGCGCAGCGGAGGGAGCTCGACCGACAGCACGTTGACGCGATAGTAGAGGTCCTCGCGGAACCCGCCCTCGCGAACGAGCTCCTCGAGCTCGCGGTGGCTGGCCGCGATCAGCCGCACGTCGACGGCGGTGCGGCGGTCCGAGCCCAGCGGCCGCACCTCTCCCTCCTGGAGGACGCGCAGGAACTTCTTCTGCATCTCCGTGCTCATGTCCCCCATCTCGTCGAGGAAGAGCGTTCCGCCGTCTGCCTGCTCGATGAGTCCCTTCTTGGCCCGGTCCGCGCCGGTGAAGGCCCCGCGCGTGTGCCCGAAGAGCTCGGACTCGAGCAGGGAGTCGGGGAGTGCCGCGCAGTTGAGGCCCACGAAAGGACGCTCGGAGCGCGCGCCGTTGTAGTGGATCGCACGCGCGATCAGCTCCTTGCCGGTTCCGCTCTCGCCCTGGATCAGGACGGGCAGGTCACAATCCGTGATCCGATCGAGCTTCTCGAAGACGCGGCGCATGCCGTCGCTCGCGCCCACGATTGCCGTGTAGTCGTAGCGTCCCCGTTCGCGCTCGAGCTCCGCGCGGACGACGGCGAGCTCCGAGTCGCGGTCTCGTACCTTGCGGCCCAGCTGCTCGTTGAGGGCCGCGATCTGCGAACGCGAGTGGCCCAGTCGCTCGTTCTGACGGCGCATCTCGGCGATCTGACGCGTATTGCGGATCGCGATCGCAGCCTGTCTCGCGAAGACCTCTACCTGATCCAGCTCGTTCTCGTTGAAGACTCCCTCCTGCAGGCGGTTGTCCACGTACAACACGCCCTCCACACGCCCTTCGATCTCTATCGCCACGCAGAGCACGGATCGAAGGCGAAGGTCCTCCACACTGGCCATCTGGCGAAAGCGCTCGTCCCGCCCGGCGTCGACGGACAGGATGGGCAGCCCCGACTCGAAGACACGCCGGGCGATTCCGATCGAGAGGCGGGAGGCAGGCACGGGGATGTCGGACTGCTCGAAGCTGCGCGCCACGCGAACGCGGAGCTCCGTAATGTCTCCACCGGGTTCCGGGTCGTCGCCCTCGGCCGCCAGCAAGAGGAACCCGCGCTCGGCGCTCGCGATGCGCACAGCGGAATCGACGATCAGCCGCAGGAGCCGCATCTCGTTGGTCTCGTGCAGGAGGGCCTGAGTCACGCGCGCGAAGGCATGCAGACCACTCTCGGACGCGAGCTCTTCACCCTCGCAGGTCGCGAGGCCGACCGCCGGAGACCTACCGAGCGCGTGGATCGTCACCTCGTCGCCGGTCGCCTCTCCCTCCGCCTCCACCTGGATCCGCGCCCCACCCACCGAGAGCTCGTCGACCACCGTCAGCCGGCAGCGATCGATGCGCGTACCGTTGACGAGCGTCCCGTTGGCCGACGACAGGTCGGTGACCCAGACCCCCTCGTCGTCCATCTCGATCTCGCAGTGATGACGTGAGACGAGCTTCCCCGAGAGACGCACGTCGTTGTCGATCGCGCGCCCGAGGCGGACGACCGTCCGGTCCAGGCTCAAGACGGATCGACTCCCGCCCTCCGTGACCGTGAGCCTCATCGGACGCGGGGGGTCGGCGGTCGGCTGGGGGGTGCTGCCGTGGGGCATGGGAGGGAAGAGTGCGGAGGGCCTCGATGCGCGAAAGCGCACAGCTATCAGGCTCTACCAGGAGCCAGCGTTCGGTAACCGCACACAGGCTGCCACGGCTCGCTCAAGATGACACAAACCTTTTCCCAGTAGACGATTACGACAACATGACCGATCGGATCTCCACCCCTCCAGGCAGGTCGCGGCCGCGTCCTAGTGCCCCTCGTAACGAGGGCGGCGCTTCTCGGCAAAGGCCCTCAGCGCCTCGAGCCGGTCCTCCGTGGAGAGGGTGCGCTCGTAGCAACGGGCCTCGTGGGCGAGGCCCTGCTCCTGGGGGAGCTCGAGGCCTCCGTCGATGGCCTCCTTCGCTGCGCGGACGGCCACGGGACCGTTGGCCGAGATCGCGCGCGCGAGCTCTTCGGCGGTCTCCCTCAGCGCTCCCTCGGGTGCGATCCGGTTGACGAGCCCCATGCGCTCGGCCTCCGCCGCGTCGATCCGGCGCGCGGTCAGGATCAGGTCCTTCGCGCGCGACTTGCCGATCAGTCGTGGGAGCCGCTGCGTGCCCCCCGCGCCCGGGATGATCGCCAGCGATGCTTCGGTCAACCCCAGCTGAGCGTGCGTGGCAGCGACGCGCAGGTCGCAGGCGAGCAGGAGCTCGGTCCCGCCCCCGAACGCGAACCCGTTCACGACTCCGATCGTGGGCTGCGGGAGCGCTTCGACGTCGTCCATGAGGCGCCGGATGTTCTTCACGAACTCGGGCACGCGCTCGACCGGCATCGTCTTGCGTTCCTTGAGGTCGGCTCCGGCGCAGAACGCCTTCGCGCCCGATCCCGTGATCAAGATGCAGCGCACGGAGAGGTCCTCGCGGAGGTCGGCGAGGAGCGTGCGAAGCCGTCGCAGCGTCGGGAACGAGAGGCAGTTCATCACGTCCGGCCGCTGGATCGTGACCCACACCAGGTCGCCCTCCCGCTCGACACCGACGAGCTCGGGCTGATCGGGAACGTCTGCAGGAAAGTCGTCGAGGACGTTCATGATCGAGTTGGCTTCGGGTCTCGGAGGAGCGCGAGCGCGGCCCCGACGGCCTGCCCGTCGTCGATCGCGAGCATGCAGCGGTGCGCGTCGGGCCCCTGGAGCGGACAGACCTCGCGGTGACAGGGCCCGCAGGGTACCAGCGCACGAGCGACATGCGTGGCCGGGAAGGAATCGGAGGAGTGGCGCGGGTCCGTGGGGCCTGTGAGGCACAGGATCGGCGCCCCGGTCGCGGCCGCCACGTGGCGGGGACCGGAGTCGGGAGTGACGACGAGCGCGGCCTCCTCGCACAGCGCGACGAGCTCCGGGAGGTCCGCGACCGGATCGACGAGCGAGGTCGCAGGAGGACCCAGCTCACCTGCGAGCGCGCGGGCCCGCTCCTCTTCTCCGGGCCCGGCGACCACCACCGGCCTCACACCGGAACGCCGGTGAATCGCAGAGACGAGCCGAACGAGGAGCTCCGGGGGAGCGGCCTTGGCAGAGCCCGGACGCCCGCCGGCGTTCACCAGGACGAAGGGCCCTCTCTCGAGGCGCCGCGAGGCGCGGAGCCGCGCCTCCTCCGTGGAGCGAAGGCACGGCCTCGTCTCCGCGACCGGGACGCCGACGAGTGAGACCAGCTCGCGTGCGCCGGCCGCGACGGGCCGCGGGAGGATGCGGGGCCAGCGCCCCGCGATCCCGAGACCGAAGGGGACACCGCCGCGCTCGCGGGCCGGGCGGACCCCGAGAGTGAGGAGCGGCCCGCGGGCGTCCCGGTCCCAGCCCACCCGCTCGGGGATCCCCGCGCGCCACGCTGCGAAGGCGCTGCGGAAGGACCCCGTGAAGAGCAACGCGACGTCGTGACCGCGCCACTCGGCGTGCGCGGTACCGACGCGCCGCGCCGACGGAAAGCGCCCGTCGAACACGGAGAGCAGGTGCCCTGGAGCCGACAGCGACAGCGCTCCACCCTGCTCCGGGCGAACGTGCCGGGAGAGCGCGCGCACCACGGGCTCGCAGGCGACGAGGTCACCCAGCCAGGAGGGCAAGCGGACGAGCACGCGGTCGCTCGAACGGAGCCTCATGCTTCAGGCGCTGACGACGCCTTCCGGTCCAGGAGCCGCGCGGCCGCCTCGAGCACGGCCTCGGGAGCGAGCTCGCGCATGCAGCGGTGATGACCGAGCGGGCACCGGTGCCGGAGGCACGGCGCGCACTCGAGCGAGTCGAGCCGCACGACCTCGCAGCATTCGAGCGAGCTGGCCGTCAGCTCCGGGAAGTTCGGCCCCATGACGGTCACGCACGGAACGTCGAACGCGGCCGCGAACCACCGCGGCCCGGTGTCGCCCACGAGGACCAGCCGGCTCCATGCCGCGAGCGGCTTGCTCGTCGCGAGGTCGCGCTCGAACGGGGCGAGGGAGACGACCGGAGAGCGGGCGCATTCCGCGACCGCGTCGAGCAGCGGGCCCTCGGAAGGCCCGCCGTTGACGACGGCGCGCCAGCCGCGCTCGTCGTACAGGGTGTCCAGGACCCGCGCGAAGTGCTCGGGCGGCCACAGCTTGGCCGCGCCGAAAGAGGCCCCCGGCGCGCAGAGGACGTAGGGCTCGTCCGGGTCGACGCCCGCCCGCTCCAGCAGCAGCCGGGCCCGTTTCGATACTCCGGGGCCGAACTCGAGCCTCGGATGGAGGTCCGTTGGGGCGATCCCCAGCAGTCCGGCCACGTCCCTCATCAGGTGCGCGGTCGGAATCGGAGCGCGGCGTCCGGCTCGGACCGGGGGAACGACGGCGTGGGTCAGGAGGAGCCGCCGGCCCGAGAGCGCGGCACCGGCCCGGACGGGGACGCGCGCCCGGAAGGCACGCCAGGCCGCCCCGAGCGAGTTGGTCAGGAGGAGCACGGCGTCCGGGGCGAGGTCGCGCAGGAGGTCGACCTCGGACGAGCGGTCCCCGACGAGACAGAGCGACTCCGAGACCGGGTCCTCTTCGAACAGGTCCGCGAGCCGCCCATCGAGGATCACCGAGACGCGCGAGAAGCTCTCGCTCTCGAGCGCCGCCCGCAGGATGGGCGTGGCCATGACGAGGTCTCCGACCCAGTTGGGCGCGCGAACAGCGAGGGAGGTCAAGGTCGCGGCGAGTGGGTCGTGGAGTCGACGTGACGAGGCGCGTGCGCGCCGAGGCGTGCGGCCTTCCGGAGGACACGCCCCGCCCATCGGCGGCGATCGCTCTCGCCGCGGAGAGCGAGGTAGCGCACGAGCACGCGAAGGGCCTCGGCGTTCGTGACCGACGGCGGACGCGAGTGCAGGAGCGCTGCGAGGTCCTTTACGAACCAGCGGCTGCGCGGGTGCAGCTCGCGCCGGACCCGGCCCGCGTCGAGGAGTACGAGCTCCTCCTCCCCCTCACCCGGCCGCAGGACCAGGTGTGAGAGGTACAGATCGCGGTGGTAGAAGCCGAGCCGGTGAACGCGCGCCACGAGCTCCGCGAGGCGCTCGAGCTCGGTCGCACGCGCCGCGGCATCGGCACCGCGCAGGCGCTGTTCGAGGTCTTCCTCGTGCTCGACGTACTCCATCGCGACCGCGCTGCGCGCGCCGTCGACGACCCACGCCAGGGCCCGCGGAACGACCACGCCCGCGGCGGCGAGCGCCTGCAGGTTCTCGGCCTCCCGCTGGCCGGGAGACCGGCCCCGCCGGCCGCGGAGGCGCTCGTACCAGCGCTCGCGAGTCAGGTCCCCGCGTGTGCGCTTGACCACGCAGGAGACGCCGCGCCAGCGGGCGAGCAGGGTCTCGCGCCCGGGGATCGAGCGCAACCGACGGACCGGCTCGAGCTCGAAGAGCTCCCGGGCGAGTCGCTCGGCCCCTTCGTCCGGCGCAGCATCGAACGGGTCGACCCCGTCCCAGCCGCGGGGGCTCCCGGGGGTCCGCTTGGTGGCGATCACGGGCTCCATCAGAGCGCCATCCCAACGGGCCGGCGGGTGCCGGTCAACCGCGGTCGAGAGCGCCACGAATTCCCGCCAGGAACCCCGGCCACGGGGGCAGCGGTTCTATGATGTCCGGGTGGCCGCGAGCTCCCAGGGGTTCGCGGCCACGTTACACCCCCCCCGTAGCCTCACCATCCGCCGGTCCGACCGATCGGCCGTGAAACGCGATGTCCGGTGGAACTGTCGTTGCCGACCAGTCGCTCCAGGACGAGCTGAACCCCTTCCTCGCGATGGCGAAGCGATTCGACGTCGCTTCCGACCATCTGGGTCTGGATCAGGGTGTTCGAGAAGTCCTGCGCACTCCCGATCGCGAGCTGACCGTTGCCATCCCGATCCTGATGGACGACGGGACCACGCGCGTCTTCACGGGCTACCGCGTGCAGCACAACTTCAGCCGAGGACCGTGCAAGGGGGGCATCCGGTTCTCCCCCGACGTTCACCTCGACGAGGTGCGAGCGCTCGCGGCCTGGATGACGTGGAAGTGCTCGGTCGTCGGCATCCCCTTCGGCGGTGCCAAGGGCGGCGTCATCTGCGACCCGCGGGAGCTGTCCCAGGGCGAGCTCGAGCGCATCACCCGGCGCTACACCGCGAGCATCATGGACATCCTGGGGCCGGACCGTGACGTCCCGGCCCCGGACATGAACACGAACGAGCAGACGATGGCGTGGATCATGGACACCTACTCCATGCACGTCCGTCGTACGACCACGGCCATCGTGACCGGCAAGCCCATCGCCATCGGCGGAAGCCGCGGTCGGACCGAGGCCACCGGCCGCGGTGTGATGATCTCCACACGCGAGGGCATGCGCAGGCTGGGCATGGACCCCGGAGTCGCGCGGGTCGTCGTCCAGGGGTCGGGCAACGTGGGCGGGATCGCCGCCCTGCTCCTGCACCGCGAGGGCTACAAGATCGTCTCGATCTCCGACATGTACGGGACGATCCTCAACGACGGAGGGCTGGACGTCCCCGCCGTGATGACGTGGCTGAAAGAGCACCGGAGGCTCGAAGGCTATCCCGAAGCGGAACACCTCGCGAACAAGGAGCAGCTCGAGCTCCCGTGCGAGATCCTGATCCCCGCGGCGACCGAGAACCAGATCACGAGCCGCAACGCCGAGCGCATCAAGGCGAAGCTGATCGTGGAGGGCGCGAACGGCCCCACGACCGCCGAGGCGAGCAAGATGCTCGACGACGACGGAGTGATGGTGGTGCCCGACATCCTGGCCAACGCGGGAGGGGTCACGGTCTCGTACTTCGAGTGGGTCCAGGACCGGATGGGCTACTTCTGGACCGAGGACGTGGTGAACTCGCGCCTCGAGCAGGTCATGGCGACGTCTTTCGACGACGTTTTTGGCGTCGCGAAGGAGCACGACGTCTCGCTGCGCATCGCGGCGTACATGCTCGCCATCGATCGCGTCGCGACGGTCTACCGGCTGCGAGGGATCTTCGCTTGAGCACGCCGGCGAAGACACCCCTGCCGCAGGACGCGGTCGAGCACCTCCCGTCGACTCCGACACTCGACGAGGAGTCGCCGTTCGCGACGATGATGATCCAGTTCGACGCCGCGGCGCGAATGCTCGGCATCGATGCCCGGGAGTACGCGATCCTGCGCAAGCCGGACCGCGAGGTGACCGTCGCCGTCCCCGTGCGGCTCGACGACGACTCGATCCAGGTGTTCGACGGCTACCGCGTCCAGCACAACCAGGGCCTCGGGCCGTTCATCGGCCCGCTCCTGGTCAGCGCCGACCTGAAGATCGACGAGCTCCGCGCGCTCGCGGCCTGGATGACCTGGAAGTGCGCCGTCCTGAACATCCCGTTCGGCGGCGCCGCCGGAGGGATCGCGATGAACCCCGCCAAGGCCTCGCCCGGCGAGCTCGAACGGGCCGTCCGCCGCTACACGGCGAACCTCCTGGACTCCATCGGCCCCGACCGGGACGTCTTCACGCCCGAGGTCGTGGCCGAGGAGCACATGGAGATGATGGCGTGGGTCATGGACACCGTCTCCATGCACGTCCGTCACACGGAATATGCCGTCGTCACCGGCAAGCCCGAGGGGCTGGGCGGGACCCCAGGGCACCATGACGCGGTGGCCCAGGGACTGCGCGTGATCCTCGGGTTGGCTCTCGACCACTTCGCGATCGGGGATCACTCCCCGGGCATCATCATCCAGGGCGCGGGCCGTGTCGGAGGCACGCTCGCCCGACTGTTGCACGGGGACGGCTTCCGGGTCCTGGGGATCTCGGACATCCACGGCGCGTTCTACGACGCGGACGGACTCGACATCCCCTCCATCCTCGAGTGGCGGCGAAACCACGGGACCCTGGAGGGCTGTGGGGGTGAGTTCCAGCGGATCACCAACGAGGAGCTCCTGGTGCTGCCCTGCGACGTCCTGGCCCCCTGCGCGGCGGCGAATGCAATCACGCGGAGGAACGTCGAGGACGTCCAGGCAAAGCTCGTCCTCGAAGGAGCGCACGGCCCCGTTTCCGCTCGGGCCGACCGCGACCTCCAGGACCGTGGCATCCAGGTCGTGCCGGACATCCTGGCCAA
>JAJDET010000050.1 GCA_029259655.1 Planctomycetota bacterium | reverse complement strand
AGAAACCTCATGAAACACGCCGACACCGCCTAGGGCGGTCGGCTCACGAGGGACCGGCGCTGAGGCGCCTTCCTCGCGCGCGCGGGCATCCGCCCGTGCGCGGAGAGTAACGGCACTGCGGGGAGAAACGCGCACGACTCACCGTTGGCGTCCGAGCTTCGTCACGCCCCCCACGACCCGCGACTGCGAGGCACCACGACGCGTACCGTCCTGCCCTACGCTCTGCGCGCGAAGAGCGTGAAGTAGCGCGCCATCTTTCCGGCCATGCGCACCGGGTGGCGGAGCTCTCGAACGATGCGTCGCGGGCGCAGGTAGAAGCGCCGGTAGGCCTCGCGGATCTTGGCCTCGATATCCCCGGCCGTCATGTGCTCGTTGCCCTCGAGTGCCTGGAACCCGGTCATGCGCGCGTAGTCCAGGCGCTCGTCGCCGTAGAGCATCTTGTACAGCGGCGTTCCGGGGTACGCAGTCACAGCACAGAACTGCACCTGATCGGGGTCGAGGCGCTCCACCAGGTCGAGCGTCTCCTCGACCATCGCCGGAGTCTCCTCGGGGAACCCGATCATGCAGAAGGCGCGGGTCTCGATTCCCAGCTCGCGGCAGTCGTCGAACACGCCCTGGGCCTGAGCGTGGTCCTTGAGCTTGTTCCCGCAGTGCTTCTTCTGGATCTCCTGGTTGCCGGACTCGACGCCCAACGAGATGTGCCGGCAGCCGGAGGCCGCCATCTTCTCGAGCGTCGGGCGATCGAGCGTCTTGATCGCCGTCTCGCACTGCCACTCGAGGTCGAGTCCCTCGCGCATGATCCCGTCGCAGATGTCGCGCACGCGGTCCTTGCGCGTCGTGAAGATCGGATCGCGGAAGACGACCTGGCGCAGCCCGTGGTTTCGGTGCAGATCGACCAGCTCGCTCACGACGTGCTCCGGCGACCGGAACCGGAACTTGAGGCCCTGTGCCAGCGTGTAGCCGCAGAACGAGCAGTCGAGAGGGCAACCGCGGGAGGACTTCACCGTCGTCACCGCTTCCTCCAACCCGGGGAATCGGTAGAGGTCGTTCTCCAGCAGGTGCCGGGCGGGAATCGGCAGCTCGTCGAGCGTCCCGATCTTCTCGCGCTCCGCTTCGTGGACGATCTCCCCGTCGGCTCGTTGCCACGTCGTGCCCGCGACGCCCTGCAGCGACTCGCCGGCGGACCTGCGCCGTGCGAGATCTCGCACCGTGAGCTCCGGCTCGCCTCGTACGACGACGTCGACGTTGTCGCCCTCGAAGATCTCTCCGGGCGTGTAGGTCACCTGGCTCCCGAGCATCGCGACCGGGACGGAGAGGCCCTCGCGGATGCGGCGCGAGAGCAGGAGATCGCAGTCGAGAGAGGTGGACGAGCTGTCCATGCAGACGAGGTCCGGTTCGAGGGCGGTAATCGCCGCCAGGGCACCGTCCGCGTCGAGCTCGAGCGCATCGCTGTCGTGAATCGACACCTCGTGCCCGTCGGCCTCGAGCACGCTCGCGATGTGCGCGAGCTCGATGGGCGGGTAGAGCAGCTCGGGGTTCACGGCCATCCCGAACCCGCCCATCAGACCGCGGCTGACGCGGAACTCAGGGGGGCTGGGCGGATTGACGAGAGCGATCTTCAAGGGGGGGGCGTCCAAGTGTACGCCACGGCACGCGGGCGGGTGGCCCGCGTGGGGCCTTACTCCTTGCGCAGCTCTCCCCCGAGCTTCTCGGCCTCTTGCTCGATCCGCGCGAGGAACTTCTGCCCGTCCTTGTCGGAGAGCGTCTTCGTCTCCGATTGCAGGAGGACGTGGTAGGCGAGCGACTTCCGTCCCTCCCCCACCTGTTCTCCGCGGTACAGGTCGAAGAGCTCCACGTCGGCGACCAACCCCTTGCCGGCGCGCTCGATGGCGTGGACGAGCTCCGCCGCGCGGCGTTCTTCCGGGACGGCCAGGGCGACGTCGATCTTGACGCCGGGGAACTTCGGGAGCGACGTGTACCGCGAGCCGCGGTCCGGGAGCGCGAGCAGCGCGTCGATCGAGAGCCGGGCGACGGCGACGTCCGCAGCCACTCCCAGCGAGCGCGCGATGCGCGGGTCGAGACCGGAGAGGAACGCGAGCTCCTGCTGCGTGCCGTCGCGTCCCGGTGACGAGGCGACCAGGCGTCGACCCGGATGGGACCAGCGCGGGCGTTCGTCGGAAGCGGCGGACCACGTGAAGGTGGCGGTGAACTCGGCCAGGAGCTCCTCGACGACTCCCTTGAGCTCGCTCAACCGGTCGGCGTCGAAGCGCGCGCGCTTCCCCGGTGCCGGAGCCGCCCACACCATGCCGACCTCGTGGACCTCACGCGGCTGGCCGCGCTCGTCGGTGTGCTCGGGGAGGTAGCCCTTGCCGACCTCGAAGAGGCGCACGTCGTCGGTGTTCCGGAGGTTCCTCTGCAAGAGTCCGAGGAGGCTCGGTACGACGGAGCGCCGGACGCGCTGCCAGCCCTCGGAGACCGGGTTCACGACCTCGACGCAAGTCTCGCTCTCGGCGCCGACCTCCGTGCAGAGCTCCTCGGGCAGGAAGGAGTAGGTCAGCACCTCGTGGAAGCGCGCGCCGCCGGCGAGTCGGTCCTGGATCGCACGCACGGCGTCGCGGCGAGCGTCGCGCGGGACGGGTCGCACGGCGGCCGTGAGCTCCGCCTCTGCGATGCGTGTCAGTCCGTAGAGCCGCCCGACCTCTTCGATCAGGTCCTCCTCGATGGAGACGTCCTTCGTCGCGCGAAACGACGGAACGCGCACCCGCAGCGGGTCGCCGGGCACGACCACGAAGTCGAGCTTCCCGAGCATGCGCGCGATCTCGGTGTCCTCGATCGGCGCGCCGAGCAGCTTGCGCAGGCGTTCCGGCCGCAGCTCGAGCTCGACACTCGGGTCCGTCCAGGGGCCGGCGTCCGTGGGCGGCGAGGGCAGCTCGATGTCCGGCTGGATCGCGGCCAGCGTGCGGACGAGGTGTGCCGCGGCCTGGATCGGGAGGTTCGGGTCGAGGCTCTTCTCGAAGCGCGCCGATGCGTCGGTGCGCAGCCCGAGGCGAGCCGACGTGCGGCGCACGGTCGCGGCGTGGAAGCTCGCGACCTCGAGCAGGAGCGCGGTCGTCTCGTCCGCGACCATCGAGGCTTCGCCCCCCATCACGCCGGCCAGCGCGACGGGCTCGTCCCCCGAGCAGATCAGCATGTCCGCGGTTTCGAGCTTGCGCTCCATCCCGTCGAGCGTGGTGAGGCTCTCGCCCGCGCGCGCATCGCGCACGACGATCCCCTCGCCGCCGACGCGCGCGCGGTCGAAGAGGTGGTTCGGCTGGCCGAGGTCCAGCATCACGAAGTTCGAGACGTCGACCGTCAGCTCGATCGGGCGCTGGCCGACCGAGAGCAGGAGGTGCCGCAGCCAGGGCGGAGAGCCGCCGGTCCGGACGTTTCCGACCTCGAGCGCGACGTAGCGCGTGCAACCCTCGGTCTCGATCCGCACCGGCGCTCCGGCAGCGCCTCCGGTCTCGGGCAGGGTCAGGTCGAGGGGGTGGAGCTCGCGATCGAGGATCGCCGCCAGCTCGCGCGCCATCCCGCGGTGCCCCCACAGGTCGGGGCGGTGCGTGATGGCCTTGTTGTCGATCTCGAGGGCCCAGTCGAGGAGTCCGACGGCGCCCGATACGGGCGTTCCGACCTCGGCGTCCTCGGCGAGGACCCAGATCCCGTCGTGCTCGTCGCCGAGCTCGAGCTCGCGCACGGAGCAGATCATCCCGTGCGACTCCTGCCCGCGGATCTTCGACTTCTTGATCTTGAAGTCGCCGGGCAGAACCGTGCCCACGCGTGCAACGGCGACCTTCTGGCCGGCGTCGACGTTCGGCGCACCGCACACGATCGAGAGGTTCTCGCCGGTACCGACGTCGACGCGGCACAGCGAGAGCTTGTCCGCGTCGGGGTGCTTCTGGCGCTCGACGACGAAACCGACGACGACGTCGTCGAGGTGCGGCAGCACGCGCTCGACGCCCTCCACCTCGGCGGTGTGGAGCGTCAGGAGCCGCGCGACCTCCTCGGCGTCCGTGCCGGTCAGGTCGATGTGGCGCTCGAGCCAGCGATAGGAGAGGAGCACGGGCCTAGAACTGCGTCAGGAAGCGCAGGTCCCCTCCCATGAAGTGGCGGATGTCGTCGATCCTGTGGCGCATCATCACGAGCCGGTCGAGGCCCATCCCGAAGGCGAAGCCGCTCCAGCGCTCGGGGTCGATGCCCCCGGCGCGCAGGACGTGCGGGTGGACCATTCCGCAGCCGCAGTACTCGATCCAGGTCGTGTCGCTGCAGACGCGGCAGCCCGACTCGCAGAACGGGCAGCGCACGTCGACCTCGAAACCGGGCTCGACGAACGGGAAGAACCCGGGCCGCAACCGAACGTCGGTCTCGCGCCGGAAGATCTCGCCCAGGAAGCCCTTCAGGGTCCCGATCAGGTGTCCGACGTTGACGTCCTCGCCGACCACCAGGCCCTCGACCTGGTGGAACGTGTGCTCGTGGGTCGCGTCGCAGGCCTCGTTGCGAAAGACGCGTCCCGGCGCGATCACGCGGAACGGGGGCTCGAGCGTCTCCATGGCCCGGATCTGGACCGGCGAGGTCTGCGTGCGCAGGACCAGGTTCTGCTCCTCGTCGCACCAGAAGGTGTCCTGGTGCTCGCGGGCCGGGTGGTCGGCCGGGATGTTGAGCGCCTGGAAGTTGTAGAAGTCGAGCTCGACCTCGGGACCGTCCAGCACGCGGTAGCCCATGGCCGTGAAGATCTCCTCCACCTCGCGGGTCACCTGTGTGATCGGGTGGAGCGATCCGCGTTGCGACGGCGCTGCCGGCAGCGTCGCGTCGAAGGCGCCGCCCGCTTCGCGCGCGAGCTCCGCTTCGAGGAGCTCCTCGCGTCGTGCGGCGAGCGCGCCCTCGATCTCGCCCTTGAGCCGGTTCGCTCCGATCCCGGCGTCTCGCCGGGCCGTCGGTTCGAGCTTGGGGATCTCCGCCAGGAGCGACGTGACCACGCCGCCCTTCTCGAGGTACTCGCGTTCCAGGGCGCGGAGGGCTTCGCCGCCCGCTGCCTCACGTACGCGGGTGAGCCCCTCCTCGCGTAGCCGCTCGAGGTCGTCGAAGCTGGCCATTCGGCCTTGTCGACCCCTAGGCTCGCGCTGCCTTCGATTCCTCGACCACGGCGTCGAACGCCGCCGGGTCGTGGATGGCGAGCTCGGAGAGCTGTTTCCTGTTGAGCGTGACGCCCGCCACCTTCAGGCCGTTCATGAACGTCGAGTAGTTCATGCCGCGCATGCGAGCCGCCGCGTTGATGCGGACGATCCACAAGCGGCGGAACTGACGCTTCCTCTGGCGTCGGTCGCGATAGGCGAAGGCCCACGAGCGCACGAGCGACTCGCGAACGGTGCGCCAGAGCTTGCGGCGGCCGCCGCGGAAGCCCCTGGCGAGCTTCATGATCCGGGTCTTCTTCTGGCGGCGGGGAGCGCCGTAGGTCACTCGAACCATCTCAGCCCCTCCCCCCCAGCATCTTCCCGATGAGGCGGGCCCAGGTACCCGTCAGCAACATCGGCTTGCGTAGCTCACGGCGCTGCTTGCCGTTCTTCCACGCGTGCATGTGACCGCGGCGCGGGCGGCTGGACTTGAGCTTGCCGCTCTTGGTCCGGCGGAAGCGGCCCTTGACCGCCCCCTTCGACTTCATCTTGGGCATCTTGCGACTCCTTCGGGGGTGCCCCGCGCGCTGGCGTGCCTCGGCCGCCCGCGGGAGCCGGGCCGTGGCCCGGGCTTGGGAGCGGGAGAGCGTAGCGGGCCTGCGCCCCGAGACAAGACCCGCGGGGAAAAACGGACCGGTCCGGGCCTCCGCTCCCCGCTCAGACCTTGCGCGCGAGCGTCATGGTCATCCGGTTCCCGGCCATCTTCGGCGGGGACTCGACCTTGGAGATGTCCTCCAGGGTCTCGGCGACCTTCCGCATGACCCGCTCACCGAGCTCCGGGAACGCTCGCTGGCGTCCGCGGAAGATGCACACGACGTTGACCTTGTTGCCGGCCTCGAGGAACTTGCGCCCCTGATCCAGTCGGTAGCCGAGGTCGTGCTGGTCGATGGCCGGCCGTACGCGTAGCTCCTTCAGCCCCGAGGAGTGCTTCTTCCCCGAGCCGCGGTCCTTCTTCCGTTGCGCGTACTTGAACTTGCCGAAGTCCATGATGCGGCAGACGGGAGGATCTGCGCGCGGCGCGACTTCGACGAGGTCGAGGCTCACGGATTCGGCTCGCCTGCGGGCGTCATCGGTGTTGACGATCCCGGCCTGATCGCCGTTTTCGTCGATGAGCCGAATCTGGGGGATCCTGATCTGGCGGTTGACCCGATAGGTCGGTTTGCTGGGCGGGGGGGTGTATCTCTTCCGTCTTGCCATGTAGCGGCCGCCCGTCACGCCGGGCGGTGCGAGTCCTCACTCTGTGAGACGTCCCGGCGGCGGGTCGATCCGCCGCGCAGCATAGGGCCGGTTTCGTTATCGCGCCAGAGAAGCGACGAGCGGATCACTCGACGGCCTCTCCGGTGAGTCGGATGTGCACCTCGTCCAACTGCTCACGGGCGACCGTGGAGGGGGCGTTGCACATCAGGTCGGCCGCGGACGCGGTCTTGGGGAAGGAGACCACGTCCCGGATGTTGTCCAGGCCGAGTGTGAGGGCGACGAGGCGGTCGAGGCCGAGCCCGAGCCCCCCGTGCGGAGGCGCACCATGGGCCAGGGCCTCCAGCAGGAACCCGAACTTGCTCTCCTGCTCCTCCGGCGAGAGTCCCAGGATCCGGAAGATCCGCTGCTGTACGTCCCCGCGGTGGATCCGGACCGAGCCCGAACCGAGCTCCCAGCCGTTCATCACCAGGTCGTACGCCCGGCTGACGACCGAGCCCGGGTCCTCCTCGGCGCCCGGGAGGTCCCAGTCCACGGGAGCCGTGAACGGGTGGTGGGAGCTCGACCAGCGGCCGGTCGCCTCATCCTTCTCGAACATCGGATAGTCGGTCACCCACAGGAACGAGAAGCTCCTGCCGTCCGTCGGGACGAGCTCGAAGCGCTTCGCCAGGCGGAGGCGGAGCTCGCCGAGGGCGCGCTGGACGACGCTCTCGCGGTCGGCGACGAAGAGGCACAGGTCCCCTTCTCCCGCCCCCATGACCTCCATCAGAGCGACCGCTCGCTCGCCCTCGCAGAACCTCGACAGGGGACCGCTCCCGCCCTCGCGCGAGGCCTTCCACCAGGCGAGGCCCTTGGCCCCGTACTCGGAGACGACGTCAGCGAGCTTCTCGACCTCCTTGCGGGAGAGCTCGGCCGTGGTGCCCGGCGCGGGTTCGCGAGGGAGCACGAGGCCCATCACGCGGCCGCCGGACTCGACGACCTTCTTGAACACCTGGAAGTCGCTCTCACCGGCCCAGGCGTCGGCGGCGACGAGCTCGAGGCCGAAGCGCACGTCCGGCTTGTCCGAGCCGAAGCGGGCCATCGCCTCGGAGAACTTCATGCGCGGGAAGGGCGTCTCGACCTCGATTTCCATCGAGTCGCGGAACGTGTCCGTCAGCACGCCTTCCCAGAGCTCGAAGACGTCCTCCTCCTCGACGAAGGCCATCTCCATGTCGAGCTGGGTGAACTCGGGCTGCCGGTCGGCGCGCAGGTCCTCGTCTCGGAAGCAGCGCGCCACCTGGAAGTAGCGGTCGTAGCCCGAGACCATCAGGATCTGCTTGAAGATCTGCGGCGACTGCGGGAGCGCGTAGAACTTCCCCGCGTGAACACGGCTCGGCACCAGGTAGTCCCGGGCGCCCTCCGGCGTCGCCTTGGTCAGGATCGGCGTCTCGATCTCGAGGAACTCACGCCGCTCGAATGCGCGCCGCATGGCGTTCACGAAGCGCGAACGGTGAGCCAGGTTCCGCTGCAGGGGCGTGCGGCGCAGGTCCAGGAAGCGGTACCGCAGCCGCGTCTCGACCGCGGCTTCGAGGTCGTCGGTGACCTCGATCGGAGGAGTGGGCGACTCCGCCAGCACGCGCAGCTCCTTGACCACGAGCTCGATCGTGCCCGTCTCGCGCTTCTCGTTCACGTTCCCCGCGTCGCGGGCGGCGACCTCTCCGGTCACCGACAGCACGAACTCGGGCCCGATCCTGCCCGCGTCCTTGTGCTCCTTGCCCAGGACGATCTGGGTGAGCCCGTACCGGTCCCGAAGGTCGACGAAGTAGATGCCGCCGTGGTCCCGGCGAGCGTCCACCCAGCCGTTGAGGGTGACCGTCTGGCCGACGTGGGAGGCCCGCAGCTCGCCGCAGGTGTGGGTGCGCTTCCAGCTCACGGTCAGGACATTACCTGCCGTGACGTTCTTTCACGAGGATGCGCATCATGGCCCGCCGCAGGGAGGCCTGCGCGCGGAGGATGTCGATCGGTTCGCCGCGGCGCGCCTGATCGAGACGCTCACGGGCCCGCCGCTCGGCCTCGCGGGCGCGCTCCGGGTCGATGTCGGTGGGGCGCTCGCCCGCCTCGGAGACGACGCGCACGGTGCCGTCCCGGACCTCGGCGAACCCGCCCGAGACGAAGAGGAACTCCTGCGAGCCGCCGGCCTTCCACTCGACCTCGCCGGCGTCGAGCGCGGCCACCATGTGGGCGTGGCGGGGCAAGACCCCCATCGAGCCGTCGACACCCGGGAGGCGGACGGAGTCCACCTGCTCGTCCAGCGCGATCTGATCCGGCGTGATGACCCTCAGGGTCAGACCGCTCATTTCATCCCCTCCGCGGCCTCGAGCACGGCCTCGATCGAGCCCTTGTACATGAAGGCCTGCTCGGGAACGGTGTCGTGCTTGCCGTCGATGATCTCCTGGAAGGAGCGCACCGTATCCTCGCGCGGGACGAACACGCCCGGCGTGCCGGTGAACTGCTCCGCCACGAAGAACGGCTGGGAGAGGAACTTCTGGATGCGGCGCGCGCGCGCGACGGCCATCTTGTCCTCGTCGGAGAGCTCCTCGACGCCCAGAATCGCGATGATGTCCTTGAGGTCGGCGTAGCGCTGGAGGATCCGCTGCGTCTCGCGAGCGGTGTTGTAGTGCTCCTCCCCCACGACGTTCGGGTCGAGTAGACGCGAGGTCGACTTGAGCGGGTCCACGGCCGGGTAGATCCCGAGCTCGGAGATCGAGCGGTCGAGGAGGATCGTCGAGTCGAGGTGGGCGAAGGTGGCCACGGGAGCGGGGTCGGTGATGTCGTCGGCCGGCACGTAGACCGCCTGCATCGAGGTGACCGAGCCCTTCTTGGTCGACGTGATCCGCTCCTGGAGCGCGCCCATCTCCGACGCCATCGTCGGCTGGTAGCCCACGGCGCTGGGCATGCGGCCCAGGAGCGCCGACACCTCGGAGCCCGCCTGCACGAAGCGGAAGATGTTGTCCACGAAGAGCAGCACGTCCTGACCCTTCACGTCGCGGAAGTGCTCGGCCATCGTGAGGCCCGAGAGGCCGACCCGCAGGCGCGCACCCGGCGGCTCGTTCATCTGGCCGAACACGAGCACGGCGTTGTCGATCACGCTCTGCTCGGTGCCCTCGGGCGTCGTGTACTTGGCCTCGCTCATCTCGCGCCAGAGGTCGTTGCCCTCGCGGGTCCGTTCCCCCACGCCGCAGAAGACGCTGAAGCCGCCCTTCTCGACGGCGGTGATCCGGATCAGCTCCTGGATGAGCACGGTCTTGCCCACGCCCGCGCCGCCGAAGAGGCCGATCTTTCCGCCGATGGCGAAGGGGCACAGCAGGTCGACGACCTTCAGGCCGGTCTCGAAGACCTCGGAGATGGCCTCCTGCTCGTCGAACGCCGGTGCGTCGCGGTGGATCGGGGAGGTCTCGCCGTCGGGGAAGGGGCCCTTCGACTTCACGTCGAGCGCCTCGCCGAGCAGGTTGAAGATCCGGCCCTTCGTGCGGTCGCCGACCGGCACGGAGATCGCCGCCCCCGTGTCCGTGGCGCTCATCCCCCGACGGCAGCCGTCGGTCGTCGCCATCGCGACGCAGCGAACGACGTCGTTGCCGAGGTGCTGGGCCACTTCGAGCGTCAGGTCGATGTCTCGCGACGAGTCCTCGACCTTCACCGCGTTGTAGATCGCGGGCAGGTGGCCGGCCGGGAAGCGTACATCCACCACGGGGCCGAAGATCTGCGAGACGGTTCCGTTGTTTGCCATCGTTCTTGTCTTGGTTAGCGAAGTGCTTCGACCCCGCCGACGATGTCGAGGAGCTCTTTCGTGATCGTCTCCTGACGGAGCCGGTTGTACTTCTGCTTCAGCGCGCCCTGCATGTCGTGCGCGGCGTCGGTCGCGTTCTTCATGGAGACGCGGCGGCTGGCGTACTCGGAGGTCAACGCCTCGAGCAGCGCGTTGTAG
>JAJDET010000049.1 GCA_029259655.1 Planctomycetota bacterium | reverse complement strand
CCACCTGATCGGGCTCAAGTCTCCGGCCGCGGGCCGCATCCTCTACGGCGACCTCGATTTCTGGGGAGCCGAGCCCGTGGAACGGGAGCGCTTCATGCGCAGGTTCGGCGTCCTTTTCCAGAGCGGCGCGCTGTGGAGCTCGATGACGCTGGCCGAGAACATCGGACTCCCGCTCGAGCAGTACACGGACCTCTCGAAGGACGAGATCCGCGAGCTGGCCGCCGTCAAGCTGGCGCTCGTCGGCCTCGCGGGCTTCGAGGATTTCTACCCGTCCGAGATCAGCGGCGGGATGCGCAAGCGCGCGGGACTCGCGCGGGCGATGGCGCTCGACCCCGAGATCCTCTTCTTCGACGAGCCCTCCGCCGGGCTCGACCCGATCAGCTCGCGGCGCCTCGACGACCTGATCCTGGAGCTCTCCGCGAGCCTGGGGACGACCATCGTCGTCGTGACCCACGAGCTGGCGAGTCTGTTCGCCATCGGCAACGATTCGGTCTTCCTCGACGCAGCGAAGCGAACGATGATCGCGGCCGGCAATCCCCGAGAGCTCCTCGAGCACTGCGAGGTCGAGAAGGTGGCTACGTTCCTGAGACGAGGCGAGAAGGAGAGCGCACATGGCTAAGGAAGCCAATCCGACCGTCGTCGGCGGGTTCGTCGTGGGAGGGGTCGTTCTCGCGATCGCCGGGATCCTGATCTTCGGAGGCGGGGGCCTGTTCGAGAAGGAGATCCGGGTCGTCGCGCACTTCGAGTCCTCGGTCGCGGGTCTCGACGTCGGCGCCCCCGTGCGCTTCCGGGGAGTCGAGGTCGGCACCGTCGCCGACATCCGGGCGGTCTGGGACCCCGACGGCGCGACCATCCGGATCCCGGTCGAGCTGCGGCTGGTCCAGGGTCGCGTCCAGGCACCGATGGAGCTCCAGCGCAACGAGGCCCTCGAGGACATGAGCCTGTTCCTCGAGTACATGGTCCGCGACCTCGGCATGCGGGCCGAGCTCCAGCAGGACAGCTTCGTGACGGGCAAGCTCTTCGTCGCCCTCGAGTTCAGGGCCGACACGCCGATCGAACGGGTCGGCGGGACCCGACTGCTCGAGATCCCGACGACCGCGGGCGGAATCCAGAAGCTCAAGAAGAGCATCGAGGACATCCCCATCGAGGAGACGATCAACGAGATTCGATCGGTCGTCCGCAAGCTCGAATCCAGACTGGCCGACGAGCGGATCGGCACGATCCTCGAGAACGTGAAGGAGCTCACGGTCGTCGCGCGCGCGGAGCTCTCGCGCGTGTCGGACGCCTCGGTCACGGCGATGGAGGACCTCCGCACCCTCGCCTCGACCACGGAGTCGGAGCTCGAGGCGGTCTCGAAGGATCTCCGATCGCTGCTCGAGACCGCCGACACGGAGATCGTGCCGCTCGCCGCGTCCGCGTCGGGCGCGCTCCACGAGACACGCTCGACGATGGCCCGCATCGATGCCGTCCTGGGCGAGGAGAAGACCCTCTACCGCCTGGCGGACCTGCTCGAGGAGATGACCGGGGCCGCGCGGTCGATCCGGGTCCTCGCCGAATACCTGGAACGACACCCCGAAGCCCTGCTCTCCGGAAAAGACGGATGAAGAACACCGCGATCATCGTCCTCCTCGTGCTCGCCTGCTCGTGCTTCGGTTCGACGCGTCCGTCGCGCTTCTACGTGCTGACGCCCGTGGCCGAAGAGACCGATGGGGAGGCATCGGACCTCGCCGTGAGCGTGGGTCCGATCGCGCTGCCGCGCTACCTCTCGACGCCCGAGATGGTCACGCGCGTCGGAGGGAGCGAGCTCCTGCTCGCCGAGTACGACCGCTGGGGCGAGCCGCTCCAGGAAGGCTTCGAGCGCACGCTCGCGACCAACCTCGCGCGGCTGCTCGCGACCGACCACGTCGTGCGCTCCATGTGGGAGGCCTCGCTCGGCGTCGATCGGACCGTGAGAGCGCGGGTCTCGCGCTTCGACGTCGAGGACGGCTGGGCCGTTCTCGAGGCGACCTGGACGGTCGTGAGGGAAGGGGAGGACCCCGTCCGCGTCCGCCGGTCGCGCTTCACGCGCGAGGTCGCGGGCGACGAGCCCGCCGCGATCGCGCGCGCGCTCAGCGAGACCCTCGGCGACTTCTCGCGCACGATCGCGGAGAGGATCCGGGAGGAGGCGCCCTAGCCCGGACCGCTATCTAGAGCCATCCGCGTTTCGCCTGGAGCGCCGAGCTTTCCAGGCCAGATAGAGCGCCGCCCCGAACATTCCCAGGAACAGGTCGGCCACCGTGTCCTCCCTCCCCATCAGGACGTCACGGCCGAGCGCGCGGTTGGCGACGTACTCCACGCCTTCCCAGAGCACCGCGGACGTGGTCGCCAGAGAGAAGTCCAGGAGAACCCTGAGGGCGCCACGCGACGCCTGGAGGAAACGGCCCTCCTCGAACGCATCCACCGCGTGGTGCAGGAAGTACGCGATCGCCACGCCTCCGACCGCGTGCATCGGCACGTCCAGCGAGGGGATCGTGACGTACGCGTCGCTTGCAAAGGCCACGCAGTGCACGGCAAACACCAGGGTGGGGAACCAGGCCCAGCGGACGCCGATCTCGCAGAGGACCTTCTCCATCTCTCGACAGTCTACAGGTCGAGTATCGCTCGCTCAGTCCTCGACCGGCAACCCGCTCGGCACGCTCCCGGGGACTTCGTTCGACAGGTCGCGCGCCCTCGGATCCGTGAGGCTCTCGAGGAAGGCGACCAGATCGCCGACCTCGCCGTCGGTGAGCGCGACGGGCTCGAGCTCGTTGGCGCCCGCGATCGCAGCGCGCAGCGTGGGGTTCGTCTGCACCCACGTGTCGCGCTTCCGGAAGCCCTCGAAGCGCTTGGGCGAGAGCCAGCTCTGGCGCAGCTCGGATCCGTCGGCCGTGATCTCGAGCACGCGCTCGAGCGGAGCGAGCGGCGCCTCGCCCGCGTCGTACTCCTCGAGCGAACGCACGGGATCCACGTGGTGGCGGAGGACGTCTTCGAGCGTCGAGTACGAACCGGCGTGCCCCCACGGCCCGGTCAGCTCGACGTTCCGCAGGGACGGCGTCCGGAACCTGTAACGGTCCTCGGCCCGCGCCGTCACGCGCCCACGGCCGTGGTCCTCGGGGAACGCCTTCTGCCCCGTCGTACTCCAGTACCCGGAGTCCCACCCGTCCGACTTGCCCGGACCGATCTGCGGCATCGCGATCGCGTGGAAGCCGTGGTCGGTCTGGAACTTCCCGGCGTGGCAGTCGGTGCAGCTCGCCTTCCCGTAGAAGAGCTCCATGCCGCGGCGGGCGGCCGCGTCGAGCTCCCCTTCGCCGCGCAGGTGCCGGTCGAAGGGGCTGTCGTCGGAGCGGAACGCCGTCGCCTCGAAGGCGGCGATCGCGTTTGCGGCGCGCACGAACGTGACGTCGCCCGCCGACTCGACCTCTCCGGGATACGCCTCGCGGAAGAGCGCGACGTACTCCGGAATTCCGCGCAAGCGCTGCGCGAGGAGCTCCCAGACACCCTCGGGCCCCCCCGCCTTGTTGGCGGCCTTGGCGTTCGCGATCTCGTTCTCGCCCTGCTGTCCCGCCATCTCGGTCGGCGAGGTGACCGGGAACATCGCCTGGGCCGCGAGCACGTTGTCGAGCCCGCGCGGGAGCTTCCACTTGGCGGGTGTGATGAAGCCGCCCTCGTAGAAACCCTGGTCGTCCTCCTCGACGCGCCCGTCGTGGAACATGGTCGTGTACTCGCGGGCGCCGAGGTTGAAGAGCGCGGGCGAGTTGCGCGGAACGCGCTCGTGGACGGCCTCGGACGCGGTCGCTCCGGGCCGGCGGTCCAGGCCGAGCCCGCGCGCTCCCTCTCCGAACGAGAGCGCCATCGCGTCACTCGTCCCGAGCGTCGGATGGTGGCAGGTCGCGCAGGAGATGTTGCGGTTCCCGGAGAGCACCTTGTCGAAGAACAGCATGCGCCCGAGCTCGACCTTGGCCGGGGAGGCATCCGCGCGGTAGTCCGCGTCGGTCACCGGTGTCGGCAGGGCGAGAGGTCGCGTGCCCGTTCCGGGAGCGGCGAGGGTCGTGTTCGCGATGGCGGTGATGACGATGGGGAGGAGCAGGTTCTTCATCTCTAGGTCCTCTTCGAGTGGCGTCCTTCGTGCGGGTACGAGCCCGCGGCGCCCGGCCTCGAGGGACCGGACGCCGCGGGTGGCCGGGAGTCGTCGTTCACAGGATCCCGTCGCGATGGGGCAGCATCACGAAGAGCGGGATGTGAGCGGTCAGGCCGAAGGCGCCGGGCAGCGCGCCGTAGGTCTTGCCGTCGCTGTGGTAGTTGATGGCGAGCATCGAGGTCGTCCAGACGTCCGACATCTCGAGGCCGGGCGTGAAGGAGTGCACGAACTCGGCGTTGCCGTCCTCGTCGGCGAGGAACACGCTCTCGGAGCCGTCGCGGGCGCCGAGCGGGAGGTCGAGCGTCCCCGAGAAGGGCTGCGTCGGCGGCATGGCCATGAACGCGTGCCACATGGTGTAGACGCCGTTCGGGACGAGGCCCGAGAAGGAGAGCTCGAGGGTGCCGATACCGTCCACGCAGGTGTACGTCCCGGTGCCTTGGTGGCGCAGCCACCGGCCGAGCGTCATGCCCATCGGCTCGCCCCTCCGGTGCGGGCCGAGCGCGGACTCGTCGAACGGGTCGTGCTTCGTCTCGACCGCCGCCTTGAAGAGCGGCGCGTTCATGTCGTTGTCGCCTTTGGTGACGCGCCAGACCTGGCCGGAACCCGGAACGCGCTCGATGTAGACGTCCTGCTCGGGCAGGTCCATGTCGAGGTGCGTCCCGAAGGCGAGGTCGAACGAGACGACCTCGGGGGCAGTCGTCGCGGCGAGGCTGACCTCGAGGGCGCGGGCCGGCTCGGCCATCCGGGTCGTGCTGCAGGCGGTCGTGAGCGCAATGCCGGCGGCGATCGCGAGGGTCTTGGTCGTGGCTTTCATCGGATGTCTCCGTCGTGTCTTCGGGGTTGCTCGGTTCTGGCCTTCGTGGGCGGCCCGTTCGGGCTCCCCCCCCTTGGCGCGGGCCGGGGCCCGGAGCTGCCACGGTTCTCCGAAAACGAAAAGAGGACCCCCCCGCGTAGCGCGAGGGGGCCCTCTCGGGGAGATAGATGCTCGGTTGGGCGGCTCAGTGCTCGAGGCGCGGAGCCAGCTCCCTGGCGTTCAGGGTCCAGGCGCCGACGACTGTGGCCGAGGGCACGAGGCGCGTGAGCTTCTTGTCCTCGTTGACGGCGGCCATCTTCGCAGCCAGGTCCTCTGCGTTCTGCGTGCCCAGGTCCACGACGGTATCGACGCCGGAGGCGAGGAGCAGCTCGGCGTACTCCGAGCCCACGCCGCGAATGCGGAAGAGGTCGGCCATCTGGGTCCACTTGAGCACGAGCTTTTGGCTCACACCGGTCTGCTCGGCGATGTTCTGCCTGCCCTTCTCGGTGCAGCTGGTCTCGAGCAGACTGTCGGTATCGACGATCGACACCTCGCGCAGCTTCGCGCCCATCGCGGGGCCGATGCCCTCGATCTCTTCGATCTTCATGTTCGCCATCACTGTGTCTCCTTGTCTGTGGTCCGTGTCTCTTTCAACGACCGAAGAGCTTTCCAGCCAGGTCGTTCAGTCCGTCGGTGCCGCCGTCAGAGCTGCCCAGGAGCCCTGCGATGCCGCCCGTGCCGGCCATTCCCTTCAGACCCTCGAGGAGGTCGGGAACGATCGCGGCGAGACCGGAGCTCGCCTTCTCCTCGTCGAGGCCGATCTGCAGACCGAGCGCTCCCGGGTTGATCCGCTCGGCGAGCTTCGAAGCTCCCTCGGTGAGGTCGAGCTCGCCTCTGCCGAAGAGGTCGCCGAGCTTGCCGAGGACGGCCGGAAGGAAGTCGTTCGCCTCGCCCTCCGAGAAGCCGGCGCGGGCGACGAGGGTCTGAACGAGCTCGGGGCCCTTGTCGGCCAGGAGCTTCTTGATGAGTTCCATAGATGTGGGTACTTGCTCGGGTGAATGTGGGAGGGCCGCCAGACCCCCCCGCCGCTGTCGATCCGGTCGCGTGTGGGTCCGCAACCACCGGAGCGAGAGTAGGAGCGCAGGCCCGTGGCAATGCATGACGGTCTGTTTAGGTCAGGAGGCCCTCGCGGGCGGTATCCTCCGTAAGCCGCGCCGGTCGCGGTCGAACCATGCGAGCACTGATCGTCGATGACGACTCACGGTTCCGGCGCGTGACCGCGATCGCGCTCGAGGAGGCCGGTTTCGAGTACGAGGACGTCGCGGACGGCGAGAGTGCCCTGGCCGTCCTCGAGGAACGCGCCCCCGGACACTTCGATGTCGTGCTGCTCGACATCGAGATGCCCGGGCTCTCCGGGTGGGACCTCTTGCTCGCGATCCGCGAGACCGGCCGGGAGACGCCCGTGATCTTCGTGACGGGTCGCGAGACCGTGCAGGAGCGCGTCCGCGGACTGCGTTCCGGAGCGGACGACTACCTCGTCAAGCCCGTCGAGTACGAGGAGCTCGTCGCGCGGGTGGACGCCGTCGTTCGCCGGCGGCGCTCCCTCCCCACCATCCACTGGGAGGACCTGTCACTGGACCTCGCGCGCAGGGTCGTCGAGAGAGCAGGCTCGCCCGTGGAGCTGAGCCCGCGCGAGTACGACCTGCTCTTCGCCCTGGTTCAAGCCGACGGCGAGCCCCGCTCGCGTCAGGCGCTCCTGTGCGAGGTCTGGGACATGGACTTCGACACGGAGACGAACGTCATCGACGTCCACATCGGGCGCCTGCGCAAGAAGCTGAACCGCCTCGGCACCTCGCTCATCGAGACCGTGCGCGGTGAGGGCTATCGGATGATCCGGCCCGACTGACACCGCGGAACAAGAAAGAACACCGCGCCGGGACGGTACTCCGTCCGGGCGC
>JAJDET010000048.1 GCA_029259655.1 Planctomycetota bacterium | reverse complement strand
CTCGACGTCGTCGATCGCGAAGCTCATGTGCTTCTCGCCCCGCGCGTGTTCCTCGAGCTCGAGCTCCACCGCCAGACCGCCTGCGTTGCAGCTCGCCCGGAACGCGTGCTGCTCGGCGCGCGCCGTGACCTCGGTGAGCGGCGCGTTCGGGACGAGCGCGCGCACGAGCGAGACTGCGTGCGGGAGGAGGTCGATCGCGATGGCCTCGCCCCGGTCGTCGCCGCCCGTCGCGAGCCGGAACCGGAAGGTCCGCGGGCGCTCGGGCACCAGGCCGCGCAGCGCGAGAGCCTCGACGAAGCTCGAGTTGGACGTGTTCACGGTCAGCCGGCCGTCGGCACCGGCCATCGAGAGCTCGGCGAAGAGCGGGCGCGCGCGCTCGACCGTGAGCCCCGTCTCCCACAGGAGCGGCTTCTCGCAGAAGACGAAGAGCCCGCGCGAGAGGGCTCGGAGCGCGCCCTCGAAGTGCAGCTCGTGGGGCGTCGCGATGGTGACCGCGTCGAGCTCCAGGGCCAGGATCTCGTCCAGGGTCGAGACGGCGCGGGGCCGGACCCCGTTCTCGCGCTCGAGCTCGTCGGCGGTCGCGACCGCCGTCTCCGGGCGACTGCCGAGGATCGCGACCACGTCGGCACCCGCCGCCAGGAGCTCCCGCACGTGAAAGCGCCCGATCCCGGACGCTCCGAGCACGGCGACCCTCGTCTCGACGTTCGCGGACATCCCGTCGCGAGTCTACGCTCCTCGACATGGGGGCTCCCACAGTCCGTCGGCTCCGCGTCGGCGATCTTCCGGCCTGACCCGGCTCTACAACCACCGGGTGCGGACCTCGCGCGTCACGTTCGACACGAGCGGCTCTCCGTGGAGGAGCACCGCCCGCGGTTCGCGGCTCGGATGACCCGCGCCGGATCCCACCGACCCCCACCCTTCCTCCCTGGGGACGCACGAAAGCCCCGCCGGTTTCGCGTTCCGCTCGGATCGTCGGTAGCCTCCCTGGCGTGGACGCCCGAAGCCCCGCCCGCGGCCGGATCGCGCTCGTGACGGGCGCCAGCCGCGGGATCGGTGCGGGGATCGCGCGCGTGCTCGGGACGGCCGGGTACGGCGTGGCGGTCGGCTATCGCGAGCGGATCGAGGGCGCGCTGGAGGTGGCTTCGGACTGCGAACGCGGCATGCCCGTGCAGGTCGACGTGGCGGACGACGACTCCGTCGAGAGCGCCTTCGCCGTCGTCCGCGCGGAGCTGGGTGAGGTCGACCTCCTGGTCAACAACGCCGGCATTGCCCAGGAGAAGCCCTTCCTCGACCTCACGGATGCGGAGTGGGAGCGGATGTTCTCCGTGAACCTCCTGGGCAGCGTCCGGACCATCCGGCGTGTGCTCCCCGGGATGTGCGAGCGCGGTTTCGGTCGGATCGTGAACATCAGCTCGATCGGAGGCCAGTGGGGCGGTGTCAACCAGCTTCACTACGCCGCTGCCAAGGCCGCGTTGCTCAACCTGACGCGCTCGATCGCGAAGCTCCATTCAAAGGATGGCGTCACCTGCAACGCGATCGCGCCCGGGCTCGTGGCCACCGAGATGAGCGGCGCCGAGCTCGAGACCGCCGCCGGGCGGGCCAAGGTCGCCCGTATTCCGGTGGGCCGGCTCGGGACGCCCGAGGAGATAGGTGCCGCCGTTCGTTTCCTCGCCTCCGACGAGGCGGGATACGTCACCGGTCAGACGCTGAACCTGAACGGTGGAATGCTGTTCGCCTGAAGCGGACGGTTCGAATCCGGGGACTGCGAGCGATATGGGGCCTCGTGCTCCTTGAAAGCGCGGCGGCGATCGGGCAGAAACGCTGAAGATGAGGCTCAGCGGGTCACTTCTCTTCCACCTGAATCTCTCCTACTCGTCCATCGAGCCCGGCGAGCGGGGGGCGATCGTCGAGCGCTGCTACTGGCCCATCCTGTCCCTGCTCGCGGGCCGGCCCTGGCTCTCCCTGTGCGTCGAGGCGAGCGGTCACACGATAGAGCGGATCGCCGAGATCGACCCGGGTTGGGTCCGGGCGCTGCGCGAGTACGTGGGCGAGGGACGCGTCGAGTTCATCGGGTCGGGGGACACGCAGCTGATCGGACCGCTCGTTCCCGCCGAGGTGAACCGCTGGAACCAGCGACTCGGTGTGGAGCTCTATGACGAGCTCCTGGGCTTGAGGCCGCAGACGGCGCTCGTCAACGAGATGGCCTTCTCTCAAGGCATCGTCGATTCCTACCTGGACGCCGGATACCGCACGCTCGTCAGCGAGTGGAACAACCCGCGCCGGACCCATCCCGAGTGGTCGAACGAGCTGCGCTATCAGATGGTGGAGACCCGCTCGCCGGGCGGGCGCCCGATCGGACTCCTCTGGGTCGACGCCGTCGCGTTCCAGAAGTTCCAGCGCGCCGCGGTGGGGGACATGGAGATCGAGGAGTACCGCGACTGGGTCCTCGGACATGCCGGGCCCGAGCCGCGGCACCTGTTCCTGTACGCCAGCGATGCGGAGATCTTCGACTTCCGGCCCGGGCGCTACACGTCCGAGCCGGCTCTGGATGCGGGCTGCGAGTGGTTGCGTGTCGGAGCGATCCTCGACGCACTCCACGCGGAAGACCTGGAGTTCACGACTCCCTCACGCGTTTGCGATGCGCCCGATCGCACTCCCGCCGAGGTACGTCTGACGGCGTTCGCCGACCCGATCCCGGTCAAGAAGCAGGCGAAGTACAACGTCACGCGCTGGGCGCTCTCGGGACACGACGACGTCGGCCTGAACCGGATGTGCTACGCACGCGAGCGGCTGCTTCGCGAGCACGGGGGCTCGGCCGAAGACTGGCGCGGGGTCTGTCGCGCGTGGGCGAGCGATCACCGCACGCACCTGACCGAGGCGCGCTGGGCGGGCCTCGATCGCCTCGGCCACGACCCCCGGACGAACGGGGTCGAGGTCCCGCTCCTCTCGCGCGCCGAGATCGATCATCGCGGGCGCAAGCTCCGCATCGTCACCGACGGTGTGGAGCTCGTGCTCGATACGCGCCGCGGGCTCGCGATCGAGCGGCTCGGGCATCCCGCCGGGCCGCGCCTCGTCGGGACCCTCCAGCACGGCTACTTCGACGACATCTTCTGGGCGGCGGACTTCTACAGCGGACATACCGTCGTCGAGATTCCGGCGCACACGCGCGTGACGGATCTCGAGCGAGTCGAGCCCGAGATCGAGCGCCGGCCGGGATCGATCGACGTGACGGCCACGGTCGTGACGCCGCTCGGTCCGCTCGAAAAGCGCGTCCGGGTGAAGCGGGATCGGGTCGAGCTCTCGTACCGCTTCTCCGACTGGCTGAGACCCGTCGGGAGCGTGCGGACGGCCTTCGCCACCCTGGACCCCGACACGTTCGGCGGTGAGGGGGTCGCCATCGTCTGCGCGAACGGTGGGGACCCCGAGCGGTTCGAGCTCGCGGGGATGTGCGACCAGCTGTCCAGCGTCTCTCCACTCGTTTCTGCGCACGGGGCGTTCGGCGCGACCGAAGGCAAGCTCACCGTCGAGGGACCGGAGGCGGGGTTCGAGCTCGTCTGGGATCCGACCGAGACCGCTGCGCTCCCGCTCGTCTCCCACCGCGAGGTCGAGGGGCGTCGCATGTGCCGGATCGCCTTCTCACTCTCCGAGGTCGACGACACGCATCAAGAGGGGGCGCAGCTCCACGACTTCAGCGTCGCTCTCGTGCCGCGTGGCCTTCCCTCGTGATCGGCGCGGATCTCGTCGCCGAGGTCTCGAGCAACCACAGCGCCGATCTCGACCGGGCGCTCGCCTTCGTCGATACGGCCGCGACCCTCGGTTTCGCGACCGTCAAGTTCCAGCAGTTCCGGATCCGCGAGCTGTTCGCGCCCCTGGCCTTGCGCGCGAACCCCGCACTGATCGAACGCGAAGCGTGGGAGCTCCCCGAGTCCTTCATACGCGAGCTCGCGCGACGCACGCGCCGGCGGGGGATCGAGTTCGCGAGCACGCCGTTCTATCTCTCGGCGGTGGAGGAGCTCGAGCCGTGGGTCGACTCCTTCAAGATCGCCTCCTATCAGCTCCTGTGGACCGACCTTCTGCGGGCCGTCGGCCGCACGGGGAAGCGAGTCACGCTCTCGACCGGGATGGCGACGGAAGAAGAGGTGGCTGAAGCGATCGGGGTGTTGCGCGGCGAAGGCTCGGGTGAGCTCACGCTCCTGCACTGCGTGTCGAGCTATCCGATGGATCCGAGAGACGCGAACCTCTCCCGCATCGCCGCGTTGCGCGAGCGGTTCGCTCTCCCCGTCGGCTGGTCCGACCACAGCACGTCCGTTGCCGTCGTGCGCCGCGCCGTGCGTCGTTTCGGCGCCCCGACGGTCGAGCTGCACCTGGACCTCGACGGCGAGGGCGCGGAGTTCTCCGGGGGGCATTGCTGGCTCCCCGGCGGAGTGCTGGACCTCACGGCCGCACTCGGAGACGACGCGCCGGAGGCCGAGGAGAGCCCGCTGGACGGAGACGGTTCCCTCGGCCCGCGGGCGTGTGAGGCCCACGAACGGCGCTGGAGGACGGATCCCGCCGACGGATTGCGCCCGACGCTGGAGGAACGGGAGCGGCTCGCCCGATACACACCCGGGCCGCTCGATCCGGCGGCGAACGATACCTACGCGGCTCATGAATAGTCCGGGCTAGGAAGGATGCGGTCCATGTGGGAGCGAAACCGCGAGGTGCTCGCCGAGCGCTTCACAGACGTGCTCGCGGCGCTGGAAGCGGCGCCTCGGCTCGAGGGTGTTCGCGTCGTCGACGACACGCCGGTCCCGACGCTCTCCGTCGACGGGATCCAGCTCACGAGTGCCTACGATCGCGCCGGGGAGGCGCGCGAGCAGGCGGGCCTGGTCCCCGAGGGCGCGCAGCGCGTGTACGTCTACGGGCTCGGGCTCGGCGACCTCGCCCGCCGGCTCCTCTCGCGTCCGCGCCTCGGTGAGCTCGTGGTCGTACTCCTCAACCGGTCGCTGGCACGGGAGGTCCTCGAGCGTTTCGATCACGCGGACTGGATGCGCGATCCGCGCGTCCGGATCCTCCTCGGAGAGTCGCTGTCGGAGCTCTTGCACCCGTTCGCGGCGCTGCCCGGCGAGCTCTCGCTCGCATCGCTGGAGTGCGCGCGGTTGCGCGATCTGGTCGTGCTGGACCTCGCCGCGCCCCACGCCGAGGAGCGCATGGCGGAGCGCGAAGCGCTCTTCGCGCGCGCCATCGAGGCCAACCGCTCGCATCTCGAGGTGGACGGCGACGTGGCCGAGCTGTTCTCGACCAAGAACGGCTCCACTGTCCTGCTCGCAGGGGCGGGCCCCTCGCTCGAGGATTCCTTCGACCGCCTCCGCGAGCGCACCGAGCCGCTCGTGTGCGTGGACGGCGCGCTGCGCGCTCTACTCGCGGTCGGCGTGGTTCCGGACGTCGTCGTCAGCATCGATGCACACGAAGTCGGCGTCCCGCGAATGTTCGAGGGAGACCTCGCACCCATGGGCGGTGCGACGCTCGTGTACTTCCCCGTCGTGCCGGCCGAGGTCATCGCTCGCTGGCCGGGCCGGAGGCTGGCGGCCTACGGTGAGCACGCGCGCTGGTCTGATCTCGCGAGCGTGCACCCGCGCGGGCGGCTGTGGACCTCGGGCTCCGTCACGCACGCGGCGTCCGATCTCGCCGTCCGGATGGGCGCCTCGAGCATCGTCCTGTTCGGATGCGACTTCGGGTTCACACGCGGCAAGACGCACGTCGTCGGGAATCCCTATTCGGCGCCGGCGGAGACCTCCATGGTCCCGGGCGTGTGGGTGGAGGACGTCCGGGGCGAGCGGCTGCCGACACTCCCGAACCTGTGCGGATACCTCCGGGACTTCGAGCGCTACGTGCGCATGCATCCCCAGGTGTCCTTCTTCAACGCGAGCCGCGAGGGTGCGGCGATCGAGGGGACGCGGCCGGCGAACGAGGTCGCGCTTGGTCAGTAATCCGGACGCCCTGCGCGCGGCTCTGATGAGGACGGTCGCATCCTTCCGCGTGGGAATGCCCGCCCGCGGGAACGACGCGCTCGTGAGCTTCGTGACGATGCTGCAGGCGCGGCTCGAGGGCACCGGGTCCGACGCCGTGGCTCACCCGTTCCTGGCGCACCTGGGGGAGATCATCGCGGCGCAGGAGCGGGGGGACTATCTGCGGATCGCGGATCTGCTGGAGTTCGAGCTGTTGCCGTTGCTGTAACGGGGCCCCTTAAACAGAAGCTCCGACCTCCGGGCCGTCCCTCTCGTTCTATTCGCCAGTTGCGTTCGGGAGCGACGACGCGAGTCGCCAGCAGCCTTCGAATTAGCGGGTTGTCCGAAAGAGACGGCCCGGAGGCCGGAGTGAAAGGGGGCCGGACGGCGTTTCACCGCCCGGCCGGCAGAACAGGCTGCCTACGGATGGGCCCCTTGCCCGGAGTCGGGGTGAGCGTCCGCGCAATAGTCGAGAGAGACGAGCGCGCCGTCGCCTCCGAGGTTGAGCTTGATCCGGCGCACGCCGGAGATGCCCGTGGTGACGGTCTGGATCGCGCCGTCCGGGCCGATGAGAAGGGGGAAGAGACCGAGGAGGTTGCCGTTCGCGTCCTCGGCCTTGAAGAAGGATACCTCGCCGCCGTCGACGTCGACGACCTGGGCCGAGCGCCACGTGACGTCGAAGTCGAAGTCGATCACGATCACGCCGCCCAGCGGCTCGGGTCGTGAGTCTTCGAGGATGCCGTCGTTGTTCGCGTCGGTCGGGTCGGCGGCCACTGCGAGCACCGTGCGGTCGCAGTCGTCGATCGAGCTCTTCCCCATCGGGCGCATTGCGATCGCTCGGCCGGCGTTCGTCGCATGGTGCGTGTCGGCGAAGATGCTGGCACCGTAGGCGCCGCGCAGCTGGCCGCTGACGACCTCGCCTTCGACGAGACCGAGCGGGATCCCGGTCATCGTGTGGTCGAAGTCGAGCTCCTCGGGGCAGGGGAGGTACGAGAGCTCCGCGATGCCGGCGGCGCTGCGCAGGTTCACGACGAGCTTCGTGACCGCCATCTCCGGGAAGCCGATGGTCTGTGCGCTGTTGTCTCCGATCGCCTGGACCGGGATCTCCGCGAGCATCGTCGGCCCGTCGAAGCAGCGCATGAAGCTGCCGGGGGCGTCGACGTCAACGAACGTGATCCGGTCGAGATGCGTCGGCTGGTCGAACGTGAAGACCACGATGCCCCCGACTTCTCCGGCGATGGGGTTGTCCACGTTGCCGTCGCCGTCGAAGCCGTCGTGATGGCCGGCGATGACGAGCAGGTTTCGGCGCTCGTCGAGGTTGCCGATGCCCGAACCCGGCGTGGCCAGATCCGTTTCCACGCCCGGGTCGCTCGAGTCGAGAGCGATGCCGATCGGGTTCGGGGTGGAGTCGTGGGTGTCCACGGCGATACGGACGCCGACGGCGGCCCACTGGTCGCGGAGGATCTCGCCCGGCTCGATCGTCCGGCAGGACGGTGCGTGCGTGAAGTCGATGTGCTCGCTCGGGATCGCGTTCAAGAGGAGCGAGGACGTGTTCGTCGCGTGCATCGCGCCGTGTTCCACGTAACCGGCCCGCAGGTAGACGCGGGTGTTCGGCGGGAAGATGTCCGCGTTCGGCATGCCGAAGGCTCGACGGCCGGTGCCACGGCCGTCGAGCGTTCCCACTCCGAGGAACTGGACACCGGTCTGGAAGGCCGCGTCGAGGCTCGCCTGAACGCCGAACAGCGTCCCCTCGCAGCCGCGGACCTCGACCGAGAGGCGACTCTTGTCGGTGTATCGGGTGCTCACGTGGAGCTCGGCCGAGCTCGACGTGGAGGCCAGGGCCCCGGTGGAGAGGGCGACGAGGAGAGCGGGAGCGAGAAGTGTGCGAGGTTTCATCGAGAGCGCGGAGAGTCTGGTCGCGGGTGCGGTCACGCGATGGTGGTGCGGCCACCTCAGCGGTGCCTGCAACGAAACCTACCCCGCGGTTCCGGGGGGGGTGGGCAGATCGCAGATCGATCGAATCGCGGTCGAGAAAGGGTTTCGAGGGCTCTGGAAGGCGTTTCGAGAAACGCCGGCTCGAGCCGTTAACCTTTCCGCCCATGTCCGATCCGGTGTACGTCCTCGCGGTGCTCTCGCTGGCGATCGCGCTCTCCGAGTGGCTCACTCGGACGACGTTCCTGCGGCACCTCGGAACGGCCCTCCTCGTGATCGTGGTCGTTGCCGTCGCGACGAACCTGGGCGTAGTCCCGGCGTACTCGCCCGACGTAGCCATCTACGAGAGCGTCTTCGAGTACGGAATCTACGTGGGCATCTTCTGGCTGCTCCTCCGCGTCAGCCTGCGGGACGTGCGCCGTGCCGGGGCGAAGATGATTCTGCTCTTCGCCATCGGTGCTCTGGGGACGATGATCGGCGTGGTCGTCGGGCTCTACGCCATCGACGCACGGCGCGTGATCGGGGAGGAGCTCTGGCCCGCGTTCGGGGGCATGTTCGTCGCGACCTACACGGGCGGCAGTGCGAACCTCAACCTCGTCGCGGCCCAGTACGGCGTCGCCCGGGACGGCGCCCTCTACACGGGGGCGAATGCGGTCGACGCGATCATGACCGCGGTGTGGATGGTCGGCACGATCGCGATCCCGCGGGTCCTCTGGAGGATCCTGCCGCGCGAGCGGTCGCTGGGCTCCGAGGAGCTCGGCGATCACGACGTTGCCGCGGCGATGGAGGACTCGGAGCGGCTCCAGCCCTTGCACCTGGGAGTGCTCGTTGCCATGGGTGCCGGCGCCTACGTCCTCTCGAGCCACCTGACCGAGTGGATCAACGAGCTCCTGGAGACCGCCGGCGTGGAGGATCCGCGCTTCCCGATGGTGCTGACCATCACGACCCTGGCACTGATCCTGGCCCAGGTCCCGGCCGTCGGGCGCCTGGCCGGGTCGCGCGTGCTCGGGATGTACGCCGTCTACCTCTTCCTGGGCGTGATCGGCGCCCTGTGCGACCTCTCCGCCCTCGAACAGCTCGGCCGGCAGGCCGGCTCCCTGTTCCTGTTCGTGACGATCGCGATCGCGATCCACGGCACGGTGGTCTTCGGTCTCGCCGGTGTGTTGCGCCTGGACTGGGACATGGCGGCGGTCGCGTCCCAGGCCAACGTCGGCGGTGGAACGACCGCTCTCGCCCTGGCGCGCAGCCTGGGCCGCGCGGACCTGGCGCTCCCGGGAATGCTCATCGGATCGCTCGGGACTGCCTCCGGGACCTATCTCGGGATCGCGGTCGTGAAGGCCCTGTCGGAATACGGCTGACGTGGAGCTCCTCGAGCGACGGTTTGGACTGCACGCCGCCGGGACCTCCGTCCGGACCGAGGTGACGGCGGGCCTCGTCACGTTCGCGACGCTCTCCTACATCCTCTTCGTTCAGCCGGCCGTGCTGTCGAGCCCCGGCTGCGGCATGGACCCGGGCGGAGTCCTGTTCGCGACCTGCGTCGCCTCGGCCGTGGCCTGCTTCCTGATGGCGTTCCGGGCGAACCTCCCCGTCGCGCTGGCCCCGGCGATGGGGCACAACTTCTTCTTCGCGTTCGCGGTCTGCGCCGGGATGGGCTTCCGGTGGCAGGAGGCGCTGGCCGCCAACCTCGTCGCGGGGCTGGTCTTCCTCGCGCTATCGGGCGTCGGTTTCCGCGAGCGCGTGATGTACGCGATCCCGGACGGGCTGAAGCACGCGATCGCCGTCGGGATCGGGCTCCTGATCGCGCTCGTGGGGCTCGAGTGGGGAGGGATCGTCGTCGATCACCCGGTGACCCTCGTCCAGCTGGGGAACCTCTCGGAGCCCGTTCCGCTGCTCGCGATCACCGGACTCCTGGTCACGAGCGCGCTCCTCGTTCGACGGGTGCGCGGCGCCATCCTGATCGGGATCCTCGCGACGGCCGGGTTGGGCGCCGCGGCCGGGTGGGGCTTCGATCTGGAGCGCCCGCTCGTCCTCGGTCCGGGCGAGCTGGCTCTCCCGTCACCCGTGGGCACGGCGTTCGAGCTCGACTTCAAGGAACTCTTCTCGCGGCCGCTCGGGGAGTGGCTCTCGGTCGTTGCCATCTTCCTCGTGCTCGACCTGTTCGACACGATCGGGACCCTGGTCGGCGTTGCAGAGGGCGCCGGGCTGATGCGGAACGGCCGGCTCCCGCGCGCGAGGCTGGCGCTCCAGGCGGACGCGGTGGGGACGGCGCTTGGCGCCACGCTCGGGACGAGCACCGTTACCAGCTACGTGGAGAGTGCGGCCGGCACGGCCTCCGGCGGCCGGACCGGGCTCACCGCGGCGGTGTGCGGTGTCTGCTTCCTCCTCGCGCTCGTCTTCTCTCCGCTCCTTCAATCGATCGGCGCCGGCGTGGACGTGGGGGACGGCGCCGCGCAGGTCATGCGCTACCCGGTCCTCGCGCCTGTTCTGATCCTGATCGGGGCGCTCATGATGGGCGGCGCGGCGCAGATCCGGTGGAGCGAACCGCTCGAGGGGATCCCGGCCTTCCTCGCGATCGTGGTCATGCAGCTCTCGGTCTCGATCACCGAAGGGATCGCCTTCGGGTTCGTCTCGTGGAGCTTCCTCTCCCTCGTCGCGGGCCGCGCGCGCGACACTTCCCCGATCGTCCATGCCTTTTCTGTCCTCTTCTTGCTGAGATATGCGTTCCTCTAGATGATCCCCGAGAACGGGAGCCGGGGCCTCGAGGGTCCCACGCGAGAGAAGCCAAGGAAGAAGGACAATGACCGAGACGACCACGAACATTCGACCGATGCCGCGGATCGGCGACATCGCCCCCGATTTCACCGCGATCACGACGCACGGCGAGATCACGTTCAGCGAGTGGCAGGGCAAGGACTGGGTCGTGCTCTTCAGCCACCCCGCCGACTTCACCCCGGTCTGCTCCACCGAGCTCGCCGACTTCGCCAAGCGCCACCAGGACTTCGCGAAGAAGAAGACGAAGCTCATCGGGCTCTCGATCGACTCGATCCACAGCCACCTGGCCTGGCGCCAGAACCTGAAGCAGATCATGGACGTCGAGATCCCGTACCCGCTGATCGCCGACCTCGACATGAAGGTGGCGAGCCTCTACGGGATGATCCATCCCGGTGAGTCGGCGACGGTCACGGTCCGGACAGTCTTCGTCATCGATCCGAAGCGAACCATCCGCGCGCTCATCTACTACCCGCTCAACGTCGGCCGCAACATGGACGAGATCGAGCGGCTCATCACGGCGCTGCAGACGGCCGACGCCAACGGGGTGGCGACTCCCGTCAACTGGAAGCCGGGAGAGAAGGTCGTCGTGCCGCCGCCGAAGACCGTGGACGAGGTCGCCGAGCGCGAGGGTCACACCGACTACGAACGCTACGACTTCTACCTGAACAAGAAGGACCTGTAGGAACGGATCGAGTGGAGTCGGCGGATGATCGCCGCCGACTCCCGAGGTCGTCTCGGTGCGTCGAGGAGGGCGCGCGGTGTCTCGCGGACGCGCGTCGTACGCGGAGTGACGAGCCTCGGACGCTCGCGGTGAGTCGTGCGTGGTTCACCTCGCAGTGCCGTGCTCTCCGCGCACCGGCGGATGCCGGCGCGCGCGAGGAAGGCGCTTCAGCGCCGGTCCCTCGTGAGCCGACCGCCCTAGGCGGTGTCGGCGTGTGCCATGTGGTTTCTTCCGCCCGCCGGAGGCATCGCCGCGGGTACCGCGGCTTCACTGGTTGGTGTCGTGGTGCCCTCGGACGGTTCGCTTCCCCCGGGTTGCGGTTGTCGGGGGGCGGAATGCCTTCGCGATGCTTGCGCGGCGAAGCCCGCGCAAGCGAGGCGTCGGGAGGCGACGACCCGTGGGGGACGCGGGTGGGGGACGTCGCAATGCGCACTCGCTCGCGGGCTTCGCCCGACGAGCATCGCGATACTGGGAGCCTGACCGCATGACGGCTCGTCAGCCCTTGTGCGATACGCGACTGCGCGGCAC
>JAJDET010000047.1 GCA_029259655.1 Planctomycetota bacterium | reverse complement strand
GCGCGTGCCGGCCCCGCAGTCGACCTTGAACAGGTCGTCGAGGACGCCGGTGCGCGCAAAGTGCCGGCAGGAGCCGAGAGGCCGGCGCAGCCGGCCGTTCGTGGTGTTCTGGCCGCGAACCCGTGAGGGATGCGGGCTAGTCGACGGAGACCTCGGCGCCGTCCAGCTCGAGGTGCGCTGACACGGCCTTCGCCTCGCGCCGGACCCCGGCCGCGTGAGCGGAGCGCCAGCCGGACAGCGGGGTCACCGTGACCTCGAGGCGGCCCTTGCGGACGGCGTGCGACCACGTGGCGACGACGCGGCCGCGGGCGAGGACGGTCGCCGACACGTAGGCGGCCTTGCGCCAGACGGGCTTGCGGTCCGCCTCGTCCGGCACGGTCCAGCTCTTGTCCGCGTGACCCATCAGCAGACAGTCCCAGAGCGGCAGCAAGCGCACCGGCCACTCGGCGGTGGCGCTTGGTGGCCGGACGGCCAGCGCGCGCCGGTCCGCCGCCAGCGCGACGAGGCCCTTGCGGTCCCCGCAGGCGACGTCCACCACCTCGTCCGCCAGCGCCGCGAGCCAGGTCTTCGCCGTGGACACGTTCGCGCCGAGGTGGTGGGCCACATCGGTCGCGGTGGCCGGACCGTGCGTCGCGAGGTAGCGCCGGGTGAGGCGAACGTTGGCCTCGAGCGGCGGCTCGGGCTTCTTCGGCCAGGCGAGCTTCGGGTACCAGGCCGAGCGCGCGGCGTAGGCCTGCTCGGAGCCGACCTTCCCGGCCATGCACGCGTCGCCGCGGTTCGCGAGGCACCAGAGCAGGCGTCCGGCGGCGAAGTGCACCGGCTCGAGGCTCGAGCCCGCGTGCGCGATGCGCTCCTCGACCGCCTTCGCGTAGCTCTTCGGGACCACCGAGTGCAGGTGCTTGCGCGTGATCGGCTCGGGCGCCTTGGCCAGGATCTTCGCGGCCTTGTCGATCGCTGCCTTCGGCGGCATCGGCCCCCGCCGTCCACCGGGCTTCCACTGCTCGCGCGCGGCCACGATCGCGGCCCAGTCCTCGGTCGGGTCGTAGACGTGGAGCGTCTCGCGCTGTCCCCACGTCCGCACGAGATCGCGCTTCGCACCGAGGATCCGCGCCTCGAGCGCCTTCGCCGTCGGCCGCCCCTTCGTGCGCTGCGAGAGCGCCAGGAGTGCCGGGGCGAGCTGCTGGGCCTGGGCGCCCAGGATCGCCCGCGCCGCTTCCACCGCGTCCTTCGCCCCGGGCCCGGCGAGGTGGCTCCGCCGCGCTCGGAACCAGAGCACCTGCTCCTCGCTCGACTGGACCGGCTTCGGCATCGAGGGATCCTCGCGGCCAGGGCCGGCAGGCGTCAAGCTCGCCCGGAATCGCGCTACCGTGCCGCGTCTCCAGGTCATGGGGTACCTCTCCCACATCATCGTCGCCGTCACGGTCGTGTTCGCGGCGGACTTCGGGCTCGAGAGCGGGTGGGTCGCGCCGTGGGCGGTCGTGTTCCTGCTGCCGCTGCCGCACCTTCTCGGTCGCGCAGCGCACAAGCGCGCGCTGGCCGGTCGGTTCCGTCAGGCGGCGGCGCTGGCCCGGATCGTCGGCTTCTCGGCTCCACTGCTCTTCGTCGCGGCCGTCGCCGGCCTCGGCTGGCAGGGGAGCGTGCGCGAGTGGTTCGGGCCGCCCGAGATGGACTGGCCGGAGCCGGCGCTCTTCGTCTCGCTCGCTCCGTTCCTGTTGCTCGAGCTCGTGGCCATCGACGCGCGGGCGCGACTCACCAGCGCCTCGCCGGCCGCGATCGCGCGCGCCCGCCGGTTCCAGACGCGGATGTTCCTGTCGGGGGTCGTGCCGCTCTCCCTCTACCTCCTCGTCGCGGGGCTGCTCGCGCTCGACGACACCGTGCGGGCTCACGTCGAGGAGGTGGCGTTCCTGCACGTCGCGTTCGCCGGGGCCTCCATCGGGCTCTTCGCGCTGGTTCTGCCGATCATCCTGCGGAACACGTGGGAGACGCGACCGCTCGAACGCGGCATGGCCCGCTCGGTCCTCGAAGCCGTCGCCCGGCGCGCGGAGTTCCGCTGCAAGGGGCTCTACCAGTGGCAGACGGGCAACCTCGTGGCGAACGCCGCGATCGTCGGCTTCCTGCCGCGGAACCGCTCGGTGTTCTTCTCCGACTCGCTCCTGGCCCAGCTCCCCCCACGCGAGCTGTGCGCCGTGTTCGCCCACGAGATCGGGCACGCGAAGCGCCACCACGTCCTGGTGATGGGCGCCTGGACGCTCGTCTTCTTCCTCGTCGGGGATCTCCTCCTCGGAAGCGTCTTGCCCGAGACCGACCTCGCCTTCGGGCTCGTCGCGCTCGGGCTGGCCGGGGCCTGGTACCTGCTCCTCGGGTACCTCTCGCGGCGCTTCGAGCTCGACGCGGACATCGTGAGCTCCGAGATCACGGGGGACGTCGAGGCGCTCGTGCGGGCGCTCGAGGAGGTCGGTGGGGCCCACGCCCACCAGCGCGCTTCCTGGCGCCACTTCGGGACGGGGCAGCGGGTCCTGTTCCTCCGGGCGCTGGCCCGCGAGCCCGAGGTCGGCCGGCGGCTGCGGCGGGCGCTCGGCCGCTGGACGTGGCTCGGCCTGGGGCTGTTCGCCGTCACGCTCGTGCTCGAGGTCGTGTCACTCGCTTCGAGTGTCCCCGCCGACCTCGTCCGCGTGGAGCTGCGGCTCGGACGCTACGACCGCGCGCTCATGCGCACCGAGGACCGCCCGGAGGGCGACGAGCTCGCCGCGCTCGCGCGCCGCGCGGCCCGTGCGGCCGGGGAGTACGGTCGGTTGACGACGCGCGAGCTCGACGAGCTCGCCGCGACTGCTCTCGCGTCGGCGGATCTGGACGCTGCCTACGCGTGGCTGGAGCTCGGCGCTCGACGCGGGCTATCGCGGCACCTCGAGGCGCTCCGTGCCCTCGACGACCTGAGCTCGGCGGGAGCTCCATCCGAGTCGGCGCTCCGCGAGCTCGCGCGCGCCGTCTCCGGCCCGGCTCAGTAGCCGAGACCGTTCTTGCGCACGTGCGTCGCGGGCTCGCCCTCGCGCAGGAGCTCGCCTGCCGTGATGCGGCCGAAGACGACCACGTGGTCGCCGGTCTCGTGCTCGCCCGCGTGCTCGCAGTCGAGCCAGGCGAGCGATCCGGCGAGGACCGGCGGGCCGGACGGCGCGTCCTGCGTCTCGAGGTCGTCGAAGGGGGTGGTTCCCTCCGGCGGCGGGCGGAAGAAACTCCCCATCAGCCCCTTGCTCGCCTCGTCCAGGATCGACACCGCGAAGGAGCGCGAGTCGCGGATCGCCTGCAGGTGGTCGCGGCCCTTCGCGATCGCCACGCAGAGCGTCGGCGGGTCGATGCCGACCTGCACCAGGAAGGACCCCAGGAACCCGAGCGGCGTGCCGTCGGCCGCCCGTGTACTCACGATGTAGAGGCCCGTGGGAACGCGGCCCAGGGCCAGGGCCAGGGGGGTGGTCTCGGTCGGCATGGGAGCTCTCAGGGGGGGTGGGGCGGGGAGGATAGCAGCGCTTCGCCGCCGGGGTGCTCGCGGGCCTCCCGGGGTGCGGAATCCTTCTGACGGTGTTAACTCCCGGGCCTGGAATCCGAGGTCCCGGGACGGGATAATGGCCGGGTTCCCGGGAGTCCGGCCAGGCCCCCCGGAGAGGCTCTTTCGAGGCGTTTCGCGCCTCCCCGGGGGCCCCCGAGACGGAGCCTCGGCCCTCCACTGTTCCGCGTCCCAAGAGGGGCGCGCATCCGGCTCGCTTCGCATCCCGACCGATGGCCGACACCACCGACGTCACGCCCCCGCGGCCCCAGAGCCGCATCGAGCCGCGCTCCATCGAGCGCGAGATGAGCGAGTCGTACCTGACGTACGCGCTCTCCGTCATCCACTCGCGCGCGCTCCCCGACGTGCGCGACGGGCTCAAGCCCAGCCAGCGACGAATTCTCGTCGCGATGAACGACCTGCGGCTCAGGCCGAACTCGAAGTACCGGAAGTGCGCGAACATCGCGGGGCACACCTCGGGCGAGTACCACCCCCACGGCGAGTCGGTGATCTATCCGACGCTCGTGCGCATGGCGCAGCCCTTCTCGCTGCGCTACCCGCTGGTCGACGGCCAGGGGAACTTCGGCTCGATCGACGGCGACCCCCCGGCCGCGATGCGCTACACGGAAGCGCGCATGGCGGGACCCGCCGTCGAGCTGATGGCGGATCTCGACAAGGAGACCGTCAACTTCACGCCGAACTACGACGAGCGCCTGATGGAGCCGTCGGTGCTCCCGTCGCGCTTCCCGAACCTGCTCTGCAACGGTTCGGACGGGATCGCGGTCGGCATGGCGACCAGCCTGCCGCCGCACAACCTGCGCGAGATCGCCGCGGCCATCCGCGCCGTGCTCGAGAACCCCAAGGTCGAGCTCCGCGAGCTGTGCGAGATCGTCAGCGGCCCGGACTTCCCCACCGGCGGCATCATCATGGGCCGCAGGGGAATCCTGCAGGCCTACTCGACCGGCCGCGGGCTCGTGCGCGTGCGGGCGCGCCACCACATCGAGGACGTCCGCAGCAAGCAGCAGATCGTCGTCACCGAGATCCCCTACCAGGTCCGGAAGACGCTGATCATCGAGAAGATCGTCGAGATCGTGAAGGACGGTCGCGTCACCGGGATCTCCGACGTCCGTGACGAGTCCGACCGCGAGGGCATCCGGCTCGTCATAGAGCTGAAGAAGGGCGAGGACCCCCAGGTCGTCGTCAACCAGCTCTGGCAGTTCACGCCGCTGCAGTCGACGCAGAGCATCATCAACCTCGCGATTTCCGACGGTCGGCCGCGCACGCTGACCATCCGCGGGTTGATCGATGCCTATATCGAGCACCGGAAGGAGATCATCCGGCGTCGCACCCTCTACCTCCTGAAGAAGGCCGAGGAGCGCAAGCACATCGTCGAGGGGTTGCGGATCGCCGTCGGCAGCATCGACGAGGTCATCCGCATCATCCGCGCCAGCGCGGACACCGACGAGGCGAAGAAGGGGCTGATCAGCGCTTTCAACCTCTCGCTCGCGCAGTCGCAGGCGATCGTCGACATGCGCCTCGGCCGGCTCACCGGGCTCGAACGCGAGAAGCTCGAGAAGGAGTACAACGAGCTCGTCGCAGAGATCGAGAACCTGAACGACATCCTCTCCCGCTCGGAGCGCGTGGTCGCGATGCTGCGCGAGGACATCGACGAGATCGATGAGAAGTACGGCGACGCGCGTCGCACGGAGATCTCCAGCGAGGAGATCGACTCCGGCTTCGACATCGAGGAGCTGATCACCGAGGAGATGATGGTCGTCACCTTCTCGCGCGCCGGCTACGTCAAGCGCGTCTCGCTCGAGACCTACCGCGCCCAGGGTCGCGGCGGACGCGGCATCAAGGGTTCGGAAGCGAAGGAGGGAGACGTCCTGTCGTCGCTCTTCGCCGCCGGGACGCACGACTACGTGCTCTTCTTCTCGAACCGCGGGCAGGTGTACTGGCAGAAGGTCTATCAGCTCCCGGAGGGCACCAGGACCTCGCAGGGGCGGGCTATCCGCAACGTCCTCCCGCTCTCCGACAACGAGACGATCACCAACGTCCTGCGCGTCACGACCTTCGACAACGAGAGCTCGATCGTGTTCGCGACGCGCGGCGGCATCGTCAAGAAGACCATGCTCGAGGCCTACTCGCGCCCCAAGAAGAACGGGATCCGCGCGATCGTCCTCGAGGAGGGCGACGAGGTCGTCGGCGTCGGGCTCGCCCGGCCCGGAGACACCATCGTCATCGGGACCGCGAAGGGTCAGACGATCCGTTTCGACGAGTCCGCAGCGCGCGCCATGGGCCGTACTTCCCGCGGCGTGCGCGGGATCAAGCTGCGCGCCGGCGACAGCGTCGTCGGCTCGATCGTCGTGAACGACTCGGAGGCCACGATCATCACGGCCTGCGAACACGGCTTCGGCAAACGGACGCAGCTCTCGGAGTACCCGATCAAGGGCCGCGGCGGCCAGGGCGTCATCAACATCAAGACGACCGGCCGAAACGGCGAGGTCGTCGGACTGCGCCAGGGCAAGGAGGGCGACGACGCCATGTTCATCACCGAATCCGGGATGATCGTGCGGACCACGCTCGCGACGATGCGCCCGATGGGACGCGCGACGCAGGGGACGCGGCTCGTGAACCTCAAATCCGGCGACCGGCTCGTGGCGCTCGAGATCGTCTCGGCAGCGGACCTCGAGTCCTACGCGACGAACGGTGACGCGCCGGCAGACGACGAGAAGACACCCGACGCGACGCCCAACGGCGACCCCGGCGACCCCGGCGACCCCGGCGACGCCTCGACGCCCGAGGCCTGAGCGATGGTCGACACCTTCAGCGAGCGGATCGACGCGGATCTCAAGAACGCAATGCGCGAGCGTGACACCGTCACTCGCGACACGCTGCGCATGGTGATGGCGGCACTGAAGAACCGCCGCATCGAGCTCCAACGCGATCTCGAGCCTCCGGACGAGATCGGCGTGCTCCAGAAAGCGCACAAGTCGCGCCTCGACAGCGCGCAGCAGTACTCCGACGCCGGCCGCGAGGAGCTGGCCGAGAAGGAGCGCACCGAGGCCTCCCTGATCTCGAACTACCTCCCGAAGCAGCTCGGCGAGGAGGAGACCCGGACGATCGTCCAGGCCATCGTCGACGAGCTCGGGCTGACCGAGAAGAAGGAGATGGGCCAGGTGATGAAGGCCGTGATGGCCCGCCACAAGGGCGAGGTCGACGGCAAGCTCGTCCAGAAGGCCGCGGGCGAGCTGCTCTCCTGACGCGGACGCAGAGCACGCTGGACGCACCGCCCGAACGGGCCTAGGAGTACTCGCCATGAGCGAGGAGCGGCCGCACGTCGTGATCCTGGGAGGCGGGTTCGGCGGACTCTACGCCGCCCGCGCGCTGGCGGGTGCACCCGTGCGCGTGACGCTGGTCGACCGCCGGAACCACCACCTCTTCCAGCCGCTGCTGTATCAGGTCGCGACGGCGGCGCTCGCAGCGCCGGACGTGGCCGCTCCGATCCGCCGGATCCTGCGCAGGCAAGAGAACGCGACCGTCCTCCTGGCGGAGGCCGGTGCGGTGGACACGGTCGAGCGACGGGTCGTGCTCGACGAAGCTGACCTCGCCTACGACTATCTCGTCGTCGCCACCGGAATGGAGCACTCCTACTTCGGAAACGACGCGTGGGCGGAGCACGCGCCCGGGCTGAAGACGATCGAGGACGCCTTCGAGGTCCGGCGTCGGGTGTTCCTGGCCTTCGAGCACGCCGAGCGCGAGCCCGACGCGGAGCGTCGCACCCCGTGGCTGACCTTCGCCGTGATCGGAGCCGGTCCGACGGGCGTCGAGCTCGCCGGTGCCCTGCGCGAGATCGCGACGCGCACGCTGACACGCGACTTCCGGAACTTCGATCCGGCCGAGACGCGTGTCGTGCTCGTCGATCTCGCCGATCGCGTGCTCCCCACCTTTCCCGAGCGCCTCTCCGAGCGCGCCGCCGAGATGCTCCGCGAGCGCGGGATCGAGCTCCGGCTCGGATCGCGCGTGACCGGGATCGACGAGCGCGGTGTCACGCTCGGCGACGTCCTGCTGCCGGCGCGCACGGTCCTCTGGGCGGCGGGGGTGAAGCCCTCGCCCCTGGCAGCCGGCCTCGATGCCCCGCTCACGCCCGACGGGCGCGTGGAGGTCGCCCCCGACCTGTCCGTTCCCGGTCACCCCGAGATCTTCGTCGTGGGCGACCTGGCCGCCGTGCGCGACGGCAGCGGCTGGGTTCCCGGGATGGCTCCCGGCGCGATCCAGGAAGGCCGCGCCGCGGCCGCCAACGTTCTGCGATCAGTACGGGGCGAGGAACGCCGAGCGTTCGGCTACAGGGATCGCGGCGTCCTGGCGACGATCGGTCGCTCGGCCGCCGTCGCGCGTATCGGCCGCTTCCACCTCTCCGGGTTCCTGGCCTGGGTCCTGTGGCTCTTCATCCACGTGTTCTGGCTGATCGGCTTCCGCGATCGGCTGGTCGTGATGTTCGAGTGGGCCTGGGCCTATCTGACCTATCAGCGAAGCGCGCGCGTGATCGTCGGGACCGCTCCGGGCAGGGCCAGAAGGTAGAGATCCGGCCGAAGAGCAGGACCTCGCCGAGGCCGAGATATGCTCTCGACCCCGTGAGCTCGAGCGAGACGCAGCGTTCCGCGGCCGGTGACGCCGTCCTCCGGCGGCACGGGCGACTCTTCTCGCGCACGCTGCTCGTCTCCGGATTCACCCTCGCGAGCCGGCTCCTGGGGCTCGCGCGCGAGGTGCTGACGGCCGCGATCTTCGGGCACAAGTCGGCGGTGCTCGACGCGTTCGTGACCGCGTGGCGCGTCCCCAACCTGTTCCGGCGGTTCTTCGGCGAAGGAGCGATCTCCACCGCGCTGCAGACGCGCCTCACGGAGGTGGACGTCGAGCACGGCGACGCGGCGGGGCGGGCGCTCTTCCTGCGCACGGTGTCGCTCGTCGCGCGGATCCTGGTCGTCGTGTGCGCCGTCACCATGATCGTCGTCCACCTCACGCCGGACGCCATGCCGGGAACGGGCTGGCGCTGGCTCGGCGCCGATCCCGCCCCCGTGCGAGAGCTGACCGTACGGCTCCTGCCGTTCGTGGTGATGATCTGCCTCTCGGCCCTGGCCGGCGGGGCGTTGCAGGTGCGTGGCCACTACGTGTCCCCGGCCCTGGCTCCGCTGTGCCTGAACGTCCTGTGGATCGCAACGCTGGCCGTCATCGGGGTCCAGAACGGTCTGTTCGCCTCCGGCGGCGAGGTTCCCGCTGACCTGGAGGGACAGCTCGAAATGGCGCGCTGGCTGGCCTGGGGCGTGCTCCTGGCCGGGACCCTTCAGCTCGGGATCCAGGTGCCCGCCCTCGTGCGGTTCGGGTTCCTGGGCGGCGAGCGCGGTGGCGAACGGGGCTCGCCCGGAACGAGCGCCCGCGAAGTCATCCGCCGCAGCGTGCCACTGGCCCTGGGCGCAGCCGTGTATCAGATCAACGTCCTCATCGACGGGTTCATGGCCGAGGGTCTGCTGCCGGACGGAGGACCGACGGTCCACTACCTCGCGAACCGGGTTCAGCAGTTCCCGCTCGCGTTGATCGCGATCGCCGCGACGAGTGCGGTGTTTCCCGCGCTGAAGGCGCTCGGCCACGCCGACCGCACGGCCGAGCTTCGCGCACTCCACGACAAGACGCAGCTCGCTGTGGCCTTCCTCGCCCTGCCCGCGACCGCGGGCTTGTTCGTCCTGTCGGACCCGATCGTGTCCGTCCTCTTCGAGCACGGCGCCTGGGGGCCCGACGGCGTGAGCCGTCTGGCCGCGGTCCTGCGCATGCTCGCGTTCGCGCTCCTGCCCGCGGGCGCCGTCGGGCTCACGAGCCGCGCCTACTACGCCCGCGGAGACTTCCGCACGCCCGTCACCGTCTCGGTCTGGATGCTCGTCCTGAACATCCTTCTGAACGTCGCTCTCGTCGCCGGTGCCGAGATGGACGCGGACGGTCTGGCGCTCGCGACCGCGATCTCGAGCTGGGCGAACCTCGTCTTCCTCCTCCCCGGCCTGCACGGACGACTGGGGTTGCCGGCCTGTGACCTTCCCTGGCGCCGGCGGCTCTCGACGCACCTCGCCGCCGCGCTCGCCACGGGCGCGGCCTCGTACTTCGCGTACGCCGGGCTCGCGCCGCACCTCGCGAAAGCGGTCGCGCTGGGCGTCGCGATCGCCGCCGGTGGGATTGCGCATTTCGGGACCGCGGCGATCCTCGGTGTCCCCGAGATCCAGGCTCTCCGCAGGCGCCGATGAGCTCCGGTGCCTGGACCGGAATTGACGAGTTCTTTTCCCCGTCGGCCTAAGTTCCAACCACACAATATGTAGTGCTAGCGTTGGGCTCGTGCCCTTGCGAACACCACGCCTTGGGGTAAGTTCGCTCCTTACCCCCGGGTGGCCGGGGGGGCGCCCGGACGCCTCGGAGCCGCGCCGGAAACGCCGCGATTCCCGCGCCGTGAGACGTCCCCGCGAAACTCTCTGGAACAGCTCGTCCCGAGCCGTTCTCATCGGCCTGAGGTGGAACCCAAGAGACCCGAGAAGGAGCCCGTGAGCACGACCAAAGCTACGAAGGAACGTCGCAAGACCGCCAAGACCCAGGGGCTCGATGCGCTCGCGCAACTCGAGGCCGTCGACCCCCCGAGCCACTTGCTCGAACCGGCACTCACGCCGAACGCGCTGGCCGTCCTGGAGCGCCGCTACCTCAAGAAGGATCCCGACAACGGTGAAGTGGTCGAGGAGCCGAAGGAGCTCTTCTGGCGCGTCGCGGCCAACATCGCCAAGCCCGAGATCGACTTCCCCGGGGGATCGGCGGAGAAGGCGCTGGCCGTCGCGTGTGAGTTCTACAACTTGATGTCGACGCGGAAGTTCATGCCCAACAGTCCGACCCTGATGAACGCAGGGCGGGAGATGGGGATGCTCTCCGCCTGCTTCGTCCTGCCGGTCGAGGACTCGATCCAGGGCATCTTCGACTCGATCAAGGCGACCGCGTTGATCCAGAAGGCCGGCGGAGGGACGGGCTTCTCGTTCTCGCGCCTGCGCCCGAAGGGAGACCTCGTGCGGAGCTCGGGAGGCACGACCGAGGGGCCGCTCTCCTTCATCCAGGTCTTCTCGAAGGCCACCGACGCGATCCAGCAAGGCGCGTTCCGCCGCGGCGCGAACATGGGCATCCTGCGCGTCGATCACCCCGACATCGTCGAGTTCATCACCTTCAAGGACGACCTCACAAAGCTCAACAACTACAACGTCTCGATCGCGGTCACGAACCGCTTCCTCGACGAGCTCCAGAACGCCCGCGAGACGGTGCACCGGGTCCAGAACCCGCGCACCAAGGACTGGAAGGATCTCGTGAAGACGGACGCGGAGGGTGCCGAGACCGGGGAGCTTTGGACCGTCGGTGAGCTCTGGGACATGATCATCGAGCACGCCTGGCGCGCGGGTGAGCCCGGCGTCGTGTTCATCGATCGGATCAACGAGCGGAACCCGATCAAGAACGTCGGCCTGATCGAGGCCACCAACCCCTGCGGCGAGCAGCCGCTGCACCCCTACGACTCCTGCAACCTCGGCTCGGTCAACCTCGGGCTGTTCGTGAAGGAGGACGGGGGCGCGCCCACGTTCGACTGGGACGAGTTCAAGGCCGTCGTGCACTCGACGACGCGGTTCCTCGACAACGTGATCGAGGCCAACCGCTATCCCCTGCCGCAGATCGACCAGATGTCGAAGACGACGCGGCGCATCGGGCTCGGCGTGATGGGTTTCGCCGACGCGATGTACAAGCTCGGGATTCCCTACAACTCCGAGGAGGGCTGCGCGTTCGGCGAAGAGATCATGCAGGTCCTCAACGACGAGTCGCACCTCGCGAGCGAGCTGCTCGCCGAGGAGCGCGGCGTCTTCCCCGCCTGGGAGGGTTCGGACTGGGAGAAGGCCGGCCGCAGGCTGCGCAACTCCTACACGACGACCGTCGCGCCGACCGGCACGATCTCGATCATCGCCGACTGCTCGGGGGGGATCGAGCCGATGTTCAGCCTGGCCTTCATCCGGCAGGTGATGAAGGACACGAAGGGCCGGCCGACGACACTGCGCGAGGTCAACTACGTCTTCGAGCGCGCCGCGCGCGAGCAGGGCCTCTATTCGGAGGGACTGATCGATCGGATCACCGAAGAGGGGTCCCTCGCCCATCTCGACGAGATCCCCGACGAGATGAAGGGCGTCTTCGTCACGGCGCACGACATCTCGCCCTACTGGCACATGCGCATGCAGGCCGCCTTCCAGCGGCACTGCGACTCCTCGATCTCGAAGACCATCAACTTCTCGCGCGATGCGACCGCAGAGGACGTGCGCAAGATCTACGACCTCGCGATCGAGCTGGACGTGAAGGGAGTCACGGTCTATCGCGACGGTTGCCGCGACGTGCAGCCGATGGCGCTCTCGGGGTCGACGCGACGCGCCGACGATGAGGAGCCGAAGCCCGCGCCCGCTCCGACCGCCGACCTCGACCCCGTGCGACTGCCGGAGATCATGCCGTCGCTGCGCATCCGCCAGATGACGCCCTTCGGGAACATGCACGTGAAGGTGTCGGTGGACCCGCCGTCCGGCCGTGAGCGCGAGGTCTTTGCCCAGCTCGGCAAGGGCGGGGACGTCGCCAACTCCGACCTCGAGGCCGTCTGCCGCATGCTCTCCTTGTGGCTTCGCGCCAACGGCAGCCTCCCGAGGGCACTGGGCCAGCTCGAGGGCATCGGCTCGAGCATGACGGTGCCGACGAAGGACGGGCGAATCATGTCGCTCGCCGACGGGCTCGCCCGGGCGCTTCACCGCTACCTGGACGCCAAGGCCGAGTTCGGGCTCGAGGCACTGCTGCTCGGCAAGGCGGACGTCGAGAAGTCGACGCCCGAGACCAGCAAGGGAACGATGACCCCCCGCAACGTGTCCCAGTACAAACTGAAGTGCCCGCAGTGCCAGTCAGGCCTCGCGTTCGAGGAGGGCTGCGTGAAGTGCTACGGCTGCGGCTACAGTCAGTGTTGAGACAATAGGTAGGTCCTGCGCGAGAAAAGGGCGCGCGCTTCCCTGGCGGGGAAGCGCGCGCCGCTTTATTCCGGGAGGCATGAAGCTCTCACTCTTTCAGGTCGACGCGTTCACCACCGAGCTCTTTCGCGGGAACCCCGCCGCGGTCGTTCCGCTCCAGCACTGGCTGGACGACGAGCTCCTGCAAAGGATCGCGCTCGAGAACAACCTGTCGGAGACGGCGTTCTTCGTCCCCTGCGAATCGCCGGACGCCGACTACGACCTGCGCTGGTTCACTCCTTCGATGGAGGTCGATCTGTGTGGGCACGCGACGCTGGCGACGGGTCACGTCCTGTTCCGACACCTCGGGTTCGAGGGCGAGCGCATCCGGTTCTCGAGCAAGAGCGGCGTCCTCGCGATCGAACGCGACGGGGATGGCTACGCGCTCGACTTCCCCGCCGCGGGCCGCCGACCGATCGAGATCGAGGACGACATCGTCGACGCGTTGGGCGACCGGCCCGAGGAGCTCTACTCGATTCGCGAGGGGATGAAGGGCGGTCACCTCGCCGTCTATCCCGACGAAGCTCGTGTGCGGGCTCTGACCCCCGACTTCCGTGCCCTGAAGACCCTCGGTGCCGG
>JAJDET010000046.1 GCA_029259655.1 Planctomycetota bacterium | reverse complement strand
GGCCGCGGCCGAGCCCGGCTTGACGCGAAAGGTCACGAGGCAGGTCGTCCACAGGTCGTGCAGCGTCACGACGGCCGGAATCCGGGCGCGCGCCGCGGTCGCGACCAGGTCGCGCGACAGGCGGATCCAGTGCTGGACGTGCACGACGTCGGGCCGCTCCTCCTCGAGGATCTCGCGGAACATGCGCGACACGGCCGGGTGCGCGCTCTTCTGCCAGTGGTCGAAGTAGAGGTCGCCGCGGTGGATCCGGTGGACGGGATAGGAGCGTCCGCTCGAGGGCTCGACGTCCTCGGACCGCGTCCTCGCGAGCTCACCCTTCCAGTCGATGCTGCCCGCGACGACGGCCACGTCGATCCCGCGTGCGAGCAGTGCGTGAGCCTGGGCACGCACCGTGTTCTCCGTCCCCCCCAGGAGCTCGGGCGGGTACCCGTGCACCGCGAACAGGACCTTCAACGTTTCTGCGCGGCCCCGAGGGCCTCCTCGTAGAGCTCCTCGAACTCCTGGGCGTCGCGCTGGACCGGCTTGATCACGAGGTCTTCGGGGAAGAGCGCCTCGAGCTGGCCCGGGTCGTCGAGCAGGCGCGTGAGGAGCCGCGATAGATCGTCGGAGTCCCCCACGCCGAACCGGAAGCCGGTCACGCCGGGCTCTACGAGCTCGGCCATTCCTCCGAGGTCGGAGACGAGGATCGGGGTCCGCGTCGCGAGTGCTTCGAGGATCGTCAAGGGCGAGTTCTCGTACCAGATGCTCGGAACGACGAGCACGTCGGTGTCCGCCAGCGCGACGGCGACCTCGGGTCGGGCGAGTCCGCCCATGAGCTTCGCCCCGGTGTCGTCGGCGATCGTCTGGAGGCGCCGGATGTAGCCGGGGTTGTGCTCGAGGTTGCCGAAGACCCGGAGCCTCCCCTTCGCGCGCGCCTTCGGCGCGAGCTTCTGCCAGGCCTCCATCAGGACGTGCACGCCCTTGTGCGGAACGGGCGTGCCGATGAACGCCACACGCAGCACGTCGGAGGTCGAGCGCTCGAACCCTTCGAAGGGGGCGAGGTTGATGCCGGTCCGGCAGTAGTCGATCTGCTCGGGGGGGATGCCCCACTCGAGGAAGCGCTCGCGGAGGAAGCGACTCGGGGAGAGGAAACGGTAGACGACCGGGAGCAGGCGTTCGCGCAGCACGGAATCGCGCTCGCGCACGAGCTCGGCCAGCGCCCGCGAGTGGTCCGGGTCCGGAGCGGGCGGAGCCTCACCGTTCGACGCGGGCTTCGGGTGGGCGTGCCCCTTCAGGAGGTCGCCGATGCGCCGGGCCGGCGCGGCGAGGTTCACGCCGGTCCCCTCGCGCACGCTCGCGATTCCCTTGGCCAGCGCACGCTCGACGCGTGTCTGCTTGAACTTGAGGGTCGACAGGCACACCCCGCAGACCTCGGGCACGACGTCGTGGCAGATCGAGCCGTTGGCGTGGATGCGCTGCCCGTAGCGCGCGCACTGGAGCCAGTAGTCGTGCAGCGTGAACACCACCGGGATTCCGCGCCGGGCGACCTCCTCCACGCAGCCCACGGACAGATAGAGGAGGTGCATGAAATGGACGACGTCCGGCTGGAGGTCGTCCAGGAGCACGCTCAAGGAACGGACCACGTCCGGGTAGTCCCACGTCTCCCGGAAGTCGTTGTAGAAGAGGTTGTTGGTCAGCTCGTGGACCGGGAGCCCCTCGTACTCGCGGAAGTGGACCGAGAGGTTCTTCCGTGAGATGTCCTTCTCGGTGGCGAAGACGTGGACGTCGTGACCGCGCCGCTGGAGCTCCTTCGCCGTCTCGAACGTGTAGATCTCCGTCCCCGCGGGGTGTGCGGGCAGAAAGTCGTGTAGGACGAAGAGGATGCGCATCGAGCGGGAGAGGGTACCTTGTTCTACTCGACCTCCCCATGACCGCAGCCGCCCGTGCCCCGCGGGGCCCGTCCGTACTCACGACGGGAGTCCTCCTCGTCGCTCTCTCCCTCCTCGTCCGGCCGGGGGTCGTGGGCTACCACCTCACGCCCGACGGGCACCTCTCGGGGACGGGGAAGATCGCCGTCGTCCTGGCAGCGGAGGCCGTCGCCCTCTTGCTCGGGCTGCTCGCACTCGTTCGCGGACGCGTGCCGTTCCTGTCCGCGTGGCTCGTGCGACCCGTCAACGCGGTCCTGGCCCTCGCCCTCTTCGTCGCGCTCTACGCCAACCTGACCGCCCTGCGCATCCTCGACCCGCTGCGGGAGACGCGCGAGCGGGTGGCGGTGATGGTCGAGTCGGAGGAGCTCTTGCTCGGGCTGACGCCGAAGCTGAAGAAGCTCTCCGGGAGCGCGAAGAACCTCGCGCTGCCGGACCACGTGTCACGCGAGCTGTTCGAGCCGATGGTCACCACGATCGATCTCGAGGACGCGCCGCCGTCCACCGAGCGGACCTCCGACCTCGCACTCGCGCTCGAGACGCGTCACTGGTCCGTGGCGGCGACCAGGGCGCGCATGTCCGCGGACGAGCTGGAGCTCTGGAGCCCGCTCCTCGCGGAGGTCCGCTACTTCGAGCACGCGAAGTTCTACTTTCACCACGGCGACTTCCTCACCGAGGATCGCGACGTCTGGGCGTCGGACCTGCGCTTCGCGGGGACGGCGCGACTCGTCTCGGGCGAGCTCGCGGGCGTTCACGCGAAGGCGCGCGTGGTCTGGGTCGACACCGGCGAGGTGGACGCGGAGGACGAGGCCGTGTGGCGCATCGCGAACTGGGAGACGGTCCTGGCCGAGGCCGAGGCCGTGCCCGCGCGGCTCTTCGAGGAAGTCCTCGATCGGGCTCTCCCCGACGCCGACGACCTCACGCGCGCGCGCCGCTCCATCCACGAGGAGCTGGTGCTGGCCTACTTCCTGGCGGAGGCGGCGGGCGAGGAGCTCGAGCTCCCCTACCCCGATTTCCAGCTCCCGTCGTTCGACCGCCACCCCGGCGTGTCGGTGGCCGACGTCGACGGGGACGGGGACGACGACGTCTACGTGATGGCGCGGCACGGGCGGAACCAGCTCTTCCGGAACCGCGGCGACGGGACCTTCGAGGACGCGGCGGCCGAGCTCGGGATCGACGTCGACGGGAACAGCTCGGCCGCGCTCTTCGCCGACTTCGACAACGACGGCGACGCCAACCTGTTTCTGGGCCGGACGCGCGCGGCCAGCCGCTACTTCGAGAACGCGGGCGGTCGCTTCGTCGATCGGAGCGAGGAGTGGGTCGGCGGACCGCTCCCCCATCTGGTCTCGTCGCTGGCCGCGGCGGACTTCGACGGCGACGGACTGCTCGACCTGTACGTGTCGACCTACGCCAGCCGCGCGCTGCGCGAGGACCTCGGGAACTCCGATTCGCGCGAGGCCGAGATGCTCTTGCGCGCGCACCTTCCGGAAGAGGACTCGCGCGAGCTCTTCCGCCTGGCCACCGGGGAGACCTACCACCGCATCCTGACACGTCCCGGACCGCCGAACGTGCTCTACCGGAACGCGGGTGGCGGGCGGCTCGAGCGCGTGGCCGACCAGCCCGAGCTCGCCGTCTGGAAGAACACCTTCCAGTCGTCGTTCGGCGACTACGACCGAGACGGCGACGCGGACCTCTACGTCGCCAACGACTTCTCGGAGAACGTGCTGTTCGAGAACGACGGTACGGGGCGCTTCACCGACGTCACGGCGCGCGAGCGCGTCGCAGACATCGGCTTCGGTATGGGCGCCGACTGGGCCGACTTCGACAACGACGGCGAGGACGACCTCTACGTCTCGAACATGTACAGCAAGGCCGGCCAGCGCATCACGCGGCAGGTGCCCGGCCTGAACCCGCGCTTCGCGGAGATGGCGCGCGGCAACACGCTCTTCCGGAACGCCGAGGGCTTCGATCGCGTGTCGGCGCAGGAGGAGCCTGGCCTCCTGGTCGAGATCGCGGGCTGGTCCTGGGGCGGACAGTTCGCGGACTTCGACAACGACGGGTGGCAGGACATCTACGCCCTGTCCGGGTTCTACACGGTGCCCGACGCGGTTGCGCTCCCGCTCGACTTGTGAAGCGACTTCTGGCGCGGAGTGGTGCGCTCCGACCGGGACCTCGGGTTCAAGAAACAGGACAACGACCTCCTGCAGGTCCAGAACGACCGCGCCCAGGAGAACCCGCACACGTCGCTCTCCGGCAAGGAGCGCAACCACCTGTTCCTCTCGCGGCGCGCGAGCCGTTTCGCGGAGGCCTCCGCCGTCTCGGGACTCGATCACCCGGGCGACAGCCGCGCCTGGGCGCGGCTCGACCTTGACCGCGACGGGTTCCTCGACGTGGCGCTCGTGAACGCGAACGCGCCCAGGTTCCAGCTCTTCCGGAACCGGCTGGGTGAGCTGGTCGAGCCGGGCACCGCCCACTTCGTCGCCGTGCGGCTCGTCGGCGGGAACCGCGAGGCGCGACCGAGCTCCGAGTGGAGCTCACGGGACGCGGTCGGCGCACGAGTCGTCGTGACGCTCGCCGACGGCCTCGTGCTCGGGAGGGAGCGCGCCATGGGCGAGGGGCTCGCCGCGCAGAACACGGCGACGCAGTTCATCGGCATCGGGCGCCAAACGCGCGTCGAGTCGATGACCGTGCACTGGCCCTCGGGCCGGAAGACGGAGTTCGGTGCGGTGAACGCGGGCGAGCTCGCGACGGTGTACGAAGATCCCGCGCAGGGTCCGGGCGGCGAGGCCGTCGGCCGCGAGCGCTATGTCCGCGAGGTGCGCCTGCCCGTCGCGCGTGTTCACGAGGGCGAGCGGTTGCTCCCCGATGCGATCGCCGCGCGCGGGTCGAGTCCCCGGCTACGCGCGTACACGACGATGGCCACGTGGTGTGCGTCGTGCAAGCGCGAGCTGCCGCAGACGCGGCGTCTGGCGGAGGCGTTCGGGAGGGACGAGGTCGAGCTGTACGGGGTCGGGATCGACCTCGAGGATCGGCCGGAGGCGCTAGCGGCGTACGTCGAGAAGTGGGAGCCGGGCTACGAGCTGCTCGCGGAGCTCTCCGACGAGGTGCGGATGCACGTGAAGGAGTACGTCGAGACGACGCTCGCGAGCGAAGCGTTGCCGTGCACGGTCGTCACGGATGGGGAGGGCCGGGTGGTGGAGACGATGTTCGGCGTGCCGACGGTATCGGGGCTGCGAGCGGTGCTCGCGAAGCTCGAGGACGAGTCGGGGGACGCGGGCGGGTCGCGGGACTAGGGGCGGTGTGCCCGGTGCCTCGCGGACGGGTCGCTCTCCGGGGGTCGGAAGTGTCGACGGTGTCGGAATGCCAGCGCACCGGCGAATGCCGGCGCGCGCCGAGCGGAGCGCGTCAGGCGCTCTCGCTCGTGAGCCGACCGCCGTAGGCGGTGTCGGCGTGTCCCCATGAGGTTTCTTCCGCCCGCCGGAGGCATCGCGCCGGGCACCGGCGCATCCATCGGTGGAGTGCCGTGGTGCCGCGCAGTCGCGCGTCGTACTCGGCGTGACGAGCCGCGGACGCCCGCAGTGAGTCGTGCGCGCTTCTCCCCGCAGTGCCGTACTCTCCGCGCACGGGCGGATGCCCGCGCGCGCGAGGAAGGCGCCTCAGCGCCGGTCCCTCGTGAGCCGACCGCCCTAGGCGGTGTCGGCGTGTTGTCCATGAGGTTTCTTCCGCCCGCCGGAGGCATCGCGCCGGGTACCGGCGCATCCTCGGCGGAGTGCCGTGGTGC
>JAJDET010000045.1 GCA_029259655.1 Planctomycetota bacterium | reverse complement strand
GGTTCAGGAGATAGGCGCAGGCGAGGACGTCGAGCGGCTCGAGGTCGTACTCCTCCCGCTCGTCGGAGCCCGCAGCGACGCGCTCCTCCTCGAGTTGCTGGACCTCGTCGGCGCAAGCGAGCGCCACGTCCAGCGCGAACTTGCGTTCGGCCGGGGCGAGCTCCTCGCGCTCCTCCCAGAACGACCACGACGCGTCCAGTCCCCAGCGCACGCGACGGTTGTCGGGCACGTGCTTCCACGCCTTGCGCATGCTCTTGCGGACGGCTTCGCGATTCGCGCGGTTTCGTTCGATCTCGATGATCCACTCCCAGCCCTCGAACACGACCTCCTCGACCTTCACGCGTCGCAGGTGGTCGTGCATCGGTTCGAGGTCGAACGCGGCCAGGTCGCTGGGACTCGGTGCCGCGTCCACGATCTCCTGCATGACGTCCCACAGGTGCAGCCGGGCGCCGACGGGGGTCTCGCCCAGCGCGTCGTCCGTCTTGATGGACTCGTAGAGCGCCTTGCTCTCCTCTTTCGCGCCGACGTGGTCGAGCTTGGCCGCGAGCTCGAAGCGCAGGCGAAGGTCGTCCGGGGCGAAGTCCGCCTTGCTCCGCCGGTCGCTGACCGTGTCCGTCCCGTTCTTCACGCGCTGGAGCTCGAAGACGAACAGTCCTTCTGCGTGATAGCCGAGCAGCGCGTCCTCGACGCTGCCGTCCGGCGCGAGGACCAGCATCGTCGGGAGCGTCTGGACGTTGAAACGACCGATGAGCTCGGCAGTGTCTCCGTCTCCGATCCGCGCACTGAAGCAGACGAGCTCGTCGAGCTCGTCCTGGCCGCGCGCGCTCGTGATCGAGTCCTTCCACGTGTTCGCGCACTGCTGGCTCGCGTCCGACCAGAAATAGACGAAGACTCCCCGCGACTCGCCGCGGGCCTGCGTCAGGGCGTCGTCGAGGCGACCGGTCGTCCAGGAGATCTCCGGGGTCGTGGCGAGGAGCAGGAGGGGCAGGATCGGCGTAAGCATGGCTCTCGGTGGGTCTTCGGGTCCTGAAACCGTGTATCCCGCGAGATGGTCTCGGCTATCGCTTGTCCCACGCTTTCGCCGTTTTTTCGTGCCCGAGCCCGTGCCCGAGCCCGTGCCCGATGGTGCAGCCTGGCTGCTCCCCACCTCTCCAATCCTCCCTGACGCCGCCGGGCACGGGCACGGGCACGGGCACGGAAGAGAAAAGAACTGGGAGCGTTGAGCCAAGCCGGGGGCTGGCGGCGACCCTGGGAAGGAGAGGCTTCCATGGACCCCACCGCGATGACGGCCGAGATGAAGGCCCTCCTGGACCACGCCCACTGGGTCCAGGAGCTGGCGCGCAAGCTCGTGCGCGATCCCAACGTCGCCGAGGACCTGGCGCAGGAGACGCTGCTCGCCGCGATTCGCGATCGAGGCAAGGAACACCGCTCGATGCGGGCCTGGCTCGGGACCGTCCTGCGCAACCTCGTCTGGGAACGGGTCCGGCGGGAGGACCGACGCGACGCGCGGGAGATGGACTCGGCGCGCGAAGAGGCCATGGCTTCCACCGGCGACCTGCTCGAACGGATGACCGCGCACCGCACCGTCGTCGAAGCGTTGATGACCCTGCCGGACCACTATCGCGAAGTCCTCCTTCGGCGCTACTTCGAGGGCGAGTCCCCGGCAGAGATCGCCGCGAGTCTCTCGATCCCGCACTCCACCGTGAGGACGAGGCTCTCGCGCGCGACGGCGATGCTGCGCGAGAACCTGAACGCGCACTACGGCGGCGACAATCGCGCCTGGGTTGCCGCACTCGCGCCGCTCGTTCGCGCTCCGCTCCGGGACCTGCCCGCGGAATCGGGGATCCCGATCTCCGTCCCGCTCGTGGCGGCCGCGGGGATCTCCATCGTCGCGCTCGCAGCGATCGGGTACCTGGCCTTCGGCTCCCGCACGTCTCCGGCCGCGCTCGAGCAGGCTCTCGCGCCGGAGCTGTCACCGGCCGTCGCGGCCGTCCTCGAGCCCCGTTCGGACGAGCGGCCCGACGACCGACGCGTTCCCGCCACGCAGCCGGTCGTGTCGGACGCGAGCACTCGCGCAGCCCGCACGTCCCTGGCGCCGGACCTCGGCACCCAGGGCGGCCGCGTGATCGACGTCACGGGCACGGGTGTCGTCGGAGTGCTCGTGCGTCACGAACGCTACTCGCCCGGTGGGACGTCGAAGGGACAGGACGGCGATCCGATCGCCATCTCTCTCGCGGAAGGTGCCTTCGAGCTCCCCGGGCGCTCGGGGTGGGTCGTCGCGGAGGGCGGTGGGATCGTGACGGTCTTCGCAGGAACTCCGGCGCTCGACGGAGCCCGAGACGCGCTGGTCGTCGTCACCGCGCCGCGGAACGCGCTCGCGGGTCGAATCGTCGACGTCTCCGGACGCGCCGTCGAGGGAGCTCGCGTCGCGATCGAGCTCCCGCCCGACTTGCGGCTCCGGCTGGGCGTCTCGCTCGACGCATCCGCGCCGGTCCCGGTCGAGGCGACGACCGATGCGGAAGGCTCGTTCGCGCTCGACGAGGCTCCGCGGCTCGCGGGCGCGTTCGTCGTCGTGCGCGCCGACGGGTTCTCGACCTGGCGCGCGCCGGCTCCGGAGCACCCCGACCCCGACCTCCGGATCGTGCTCGAGACCACCGCCTTCGAGGCCGGCATGCTCGCCGGTCGCGTGGTCTTGCCCGACGGTTCACCCGCCGCCGACGCGCGGGTTTCCGACGGCGTTCGGCTGGCCGTGGCCGACGAGGGCGGGCTCTTCCATCTCGAGGTGGGAGAGGACCGCCCCGAGCGGCTGCTCGCCCTGTACCCGGGCCAACGACCTGCGGTCGCGACGCCCGAGATCGGCGAAGCGGGGGAGCCGATCTGGCCCGACAGCATCGTGCTGGAGCTCGGTCCGCCCCCGCTCGCGATTCGCGGCCGGCTCGTCGATGCGGCGGGTCGAGGTGTCTCCCGCGTGCGCGTCTGGGTCGACGATCCGACCCTGTTCTGGCGGCCGACGCGTGAGCGCGAGGGGAACCTGACGACGCGCATCGGGCTCGTGCCGCTCGAGAGCCTGCCGGAGCCCCTGACGGTCGAGGGCGTGCTCGCGGGCGCGGAGGCGCCGTGGAGCTACACGACCACCGAAGACGACGGGAGCTTCACCCTCGAGGGGCTCGCGGATCGGAGCTACGTCCTCGGCTTCCTCGATCGTCGCACCCTCCTGCACTTCCGGAGCGATCCGATCGTCGCGGGCACCGAGGAGCTCGTCATCATGTGGGAGCCGGTCGAGACGCACGAGGAAGTGCGCGGCGTCGTCCAGTCGGTCCTCGGCGCGCCGCTCGGCGGGGTCTCCGTCAGCATCGTGCAGAACGGCTTCCGGCTCGTGGACGGCGCGGACCTGGTCCACGGTGAGCAGCTCATGGGCGGGCGCAGGACGACCGGCCCGGACGGTCGTTTCGTGCTGCGCGACGTCCCCGTCGACGCCGGGATCCTGGTCGAGGGACCGGGTATCGTCACGGCGGCCTTCGGAGGTGACGCCGTGCTGGCCGAGCCGCTCGTCCTGACCGTATCGCTCTTCGCGCGCATCTCCGTCGCGCTCGGCGACCCCGACCTCGCCGACCGTGTCCGCGTCCTGGGTCCGAACCGCGAAGCGCTTTCCCTGCACGAGGTCGAGGGACCCAGGCGCCGCAGGCACGCCGAGGTCGCGCTCGAGGGTGGGCGCAGCGGGGTGCTCTTCGCGCCGCTCGAGGCGGCGACGCTGGTCCTCCTGAAGGGGGACCAGGCGGTCCGCGAGCTGCCGCTGTCCCTCGTCGCCGGTGAGCTGAACGAGATCTCGGTGCGCTAGGGCGCGAAAAACGGCGCGGTTCGGTCAAGCCGAACGGGCTCGGGACTCGAAGCAGACTCGGTCCCGGTCCCCATGGTTCCCTCCCCCGAGCTCTCCCTTCGCGATGCGCTCTCGTGCGCGCGCGGCCGACGCCCCACCGTTCAGGGCATCGCCGAGGCCCTCGTCCGCTGTCAGTGGATGCACCAGCTGACTCCGGAGGAAGGTCCCATCCGGAGGCTGTTCGCCGACCACGGCGCGCTCCACGATCACGCGATGGAGCAGGACGGGCTCGCCAACGGCGGGTACACGGAGGTCGTGAAGCCCTGGTTCCAGGGACTGGGCGAGCTCCTCGCGGGGGGCTGCGACGCCGCCGTTCTCGACGCGGGAGGCGAGGTCGAGATCGAGCTCGAAAGACGCGACCTCGTGGCGATCGTGTCCGCCCTCGCACTGGCGCGGATCGAGCGCGACGCCGAGCTCTTCGTCCTGCTCCAGGACGACCGTGTCTACTATCACGTCAGCGCGAACGGCGAGCGCTGCGCCTTCGCGTTCACCACACGCCAGGCGGCCGAGGACCGGCTGCCTGCGATGCGTGAGACCGTGCCCGACCTCTGCACGGGGCCGCTCGCCACCGAGCTCGTGTGTGAGGGGCTCCTCCGGAGCGATGCGAAGCGTCTGTTCCTCGATCCCGGTCTGCCGGGGCAGGAGACGATGGAGCGCGAGGTGCTCGAGGTCCTGCGCGCGACGTGGTCGGGTGCCGCCCCGTGCGTGAGCGCGCCGACCGCGCCGACCTTACCGACCGCACCCAGCGCCCCGCTGCGACCCGCTCCCGAACCCGCGCGGAGCACCGATGCCGACGCCGGCGAGCACGTCAGACGCGTGCGCTCGATGATCGCGTCACCGACGCCCTGGGCCGGTATCGCGAGGCTCCTGGACGACTTCCCGATGTGGATCCCCGTCGACAATCAAGCGCGGGAGTGGCCGGAGCTCGAGCGCGTCCGCGACGCGAGCGGGGGCGAGATCGTCCGAGCCTCCATCTACTCGAGCGAGGCGCGCGCCCTCACCGCGTTCGCCGTCCGGGGTCTGCGCGAGCCGGAGCTCACTTCGCTCCCGGCCGGACAGGCGCTGCGCTGGATCTGGGCTTCCCCGTGCGAGGCGGGTCAGGTCCAGGTCGATCCCGACGGACCCGAGGGACCGCTCCTCTTGACGGAGCGCGACGTTCTCGCGGCCTTCTTCCCCTCCGTCCTGCCCCTACCCGACCTCGATCAGGTGCCGGAGCTCCCGGTCGAGCGGTTCTGCGAGCTGCCGCGGCTCCACGGTCTTGCCCCCGAGGTCATGCGGACGCTCGCGAGCTCCCCCCTCTTCGGATTCCCCCTGGACGGAGCGCTCGTGACGGTCCCCCTCACCGACACGAACGAGCGGGAGGGTGCCTACCTCCCCGTGTTCACGAGCACGGAGCGCCACCTGGCGTACGCGCGGACGTGCCCCGGGCGTCGCGAGGCTCCGGTGGCATTCGACGCCTCACCCTTCCTGAGCTTCCTTCGCGCGGCGATGCGCTGCGACGGGGTCGTGGTCGATCCCGAGTCGCCCCATGCCCTCGTCCTCGACCACTGGGAGCTCTTCTTCCTACATCTCTGGACGACCGAGCGGCGTACGCCCGACGGGGGTCTCGTCTCGAAAACGCTCGGGGAGCTCCTGTGCGAGGCGCCGATCGATCAGCGCACCGCCGGCCGGATCGTCGCCGAGTGGCCCTTCTTCCTCGCCGCGCGGTTCGTCGACGAGCCGCACTCGGGGCTCGTCGCGGTCCCGAATACCGACGACCTTGCCCTGTTCACGTCGGAAAGGGCGCTCGCCGACTTCACTCGCGTCCACCAGCGCAACGGAAGCCTGACTCGCGAGCTACAGCCCGTCCACCTCCTGCCGCGCCTGCGCCGGAGCGTGTTCGACGTGGCGCACGAGCGTTTCTCGGGTGTCTGCATCGACGCCGAGACGACCTCGGAGGGCCGCGGCATCCGTCTCGACGGCAAGGGGCTCGACGGCGCGCTGGAGCGGCTCGAGGAGAAGCTCGCACCCGGACGGCGTCGCTCCGCCTGAGCGAGCGCTTGCGCACGGCCCTCGACGTCCGGGTCTTCGCGGGGTCGACATCGTAGCCGATGCGGTCCGTGCGCCGGTGATCGAGCACGCTCGCTCGACTCCGATTAGAATCCGCGGTTCCAAAGGAGCCAGCATGTTGAAAGAGATCGGTAGCGGAGCGTGGATCGTCGACTCGGGTGCCCCGGGAAGCAGGGTGTGCCTGTCGTTCGGCGTACACGGGAACGAGCGCGCTCCGATCGACGCCGGGAAGCGGCTCGTCGAGCGCTTCGAGTGCGGCGAGTTGAGCCTCACCTCGGGCAGCGTGCTGTTCGTATTCGCGAACCCGCGGGCCGCGGAGGAGAATCAGCGCTGGTCCGATGGGGGCGTCGACCTCAACCGATGCTTCCACGCGTCCGTGCTCGCGCGCGAGCCGGCCCTGCACGAGGAGAAGCGAGCGCACGAGATCATCCGCTTCCTCGAGTCGTTCGAACCCGAAGTGCTGGTCGACTTCCACTGCACGGTCGAGCCCGGTGACCGCTTCATGATTCATCACCCCTGCGCCGACGATCCGGCTCATGCTCAGGTGACGGCGCTGCTCGAGGCAGGCGTCATCCTGGCGGACCCCGAGCTGAGATTCGGCGGAGTCTCCCTGGACGAGTGGATGTCGACGCGCGGTCGTGTGGGGATCTGCTACGAGACCGGGTGGATGGGTGATCCCGCGAACACGCCGGAGGCGGTCTACGCGGAGATGGTCAACGTCCTGGCGGGAAGCGGGATGCTCGACGGTCGCGAGGGCAACTCCTACCCCGAGAAGCGACGCCTGGAGCTCTTCTCGGCGGTCACCTGCGACGGCAAGGACTTCATCTGGGACCCCGGCATCGGAGAGAACCTGCAGCCGCTCGCCGCGGGAACCCGGCTCGGCGCCTACGGAGATGAGCGCGAGGTCGTGATCGGTGAGGACGCGACACTGGTCTTCCCGAAGAAGCGGCCCGAGCTCGTGGAGCGTGGAAAGCCGCTCGTCCTGCTCGCGCGCGAAACGAACGGCGGATCCGGCTCACAGTGAAATTCTGCACGGACTGCGGTGCGCCCCTCGAGCTGGCGGTACCTCCCGGAGACGACCGTCGCCGGTCGGTCTGCACGAAGTGCGGCTCCATTCACTACCTGAACCCGAAGACCGTCGCGGGTTGCGTGGTCGAGCACGAGGGCAAGATCCTCCTGTGCCGGCGCGCGATCGAACCCGCACCCGGGCGCTGGACGATCCCGGCCGGCTACATGGAGCTCGAGGAGAGTCAGGTCGAGGGCGCGCTGCGTGAGACGCGCGAGGAGGCGCAGGCGGAGGTCGAGGTCGTCGCGCCCCACGCGTATTTGGACATACCGCACATCAGCCAGACCTATGCCGTGTTCCGCGCTCGCCTCCTCGGAGCGGGGTACGGCGCCGGCGCCGAGAGTCTCGAGGCCCGGCTCTTCGACGTCGAGTCGATCCCGTGGGACGAGCTGGCGTTCCCGGTGGTCACCTTCGCCCTGAGGCTCTTCATCGAGGACCGCGAGTCCGGGCGCAGCCGCGTCCACGTGGGTGTGGTGCGCTGGAACGGCAACGGGTCCCGCTACGACGCGGCGGAGTACCACCTCGAGGAGCACATGGCCCTCGCGCTCGATCGCGCCCGCTGAAGGCGCCCGCTCCCGCTCCTGGGACGCCTGAGAGTGCTCCTCACGTCGCCAAGGCACGAGTACGTGGAATCGCGGATTGCGCTCATGGCGATATGAAGCGAAAACCTTACGCGGAGCGGGCGCTCCTCCCTCCCCGATCGGCGAGGACCGGGTTGGAACCTTCGACCCTGCCGGGATCGCCCCTCTCGATAGAGATTTGGGGACCCAGGAGGAGATCGCCCCGGTCGTCGCCACGCTGCGGCGGGCTGGGGGTTTGGACGTCGCAGGCATTGCCTCCGACGAGCTGAGCGCGTCGATCGAGAGCCGCATGGCGTCGCTCGGTGTCACCTCCTGCCGCGACTACGCCGACCGTCTCGATCGCAAGGGGTCGGAGTACACCAGCCTGCTGCGAGACCTCCTCGCCCGCACGAACCGCCGCCGTCTCGATGCGCGGATGCTGGAGGCCCAGACACGGGTGCTGCATCTCCTGTCGAGCGGTGCCGAGCTCGACGAGGTGCTCACGAAAGTCGTCCATGAGACGGAGCATCTGAGTCCCGGCGTTCGCTGCGGAATCCTGTTGGTGGATGTGGGGGGCGGCTCCCTGCGCACCGGTCCCGCTCCGAGCATGCCCGAGGGTCTCGGAGCCGTGGCCGACGGACTCACGATCGGTCCCGCCATCGCGAGCTGCGGCGCAGCGGCCTTCCTGGGCCGGCGCGTCGTCGTCGAGGACGTCTCGACGCACCCGAACTGGGAGCCCTACGCCGCGCTCGGGAAGGAGTTCGGCTTCCGCGGCTGCTGGTCGGAACCGTTCTTCTCCTCGCACGGCGAGGTCCTCGGGACGCTCGCGACCTACATCACCGAGGCCAGGGGCCCGACCGAGGAGGAGATCGCGGTCGTCGAGGGCCTGTGTCCCCTGGCCGGGATGTCGGTCGAGCGCAAGCGCATCGTGGAAGAGCTGCGGACGGCCCGAGACCAGCTCGAGCTGCGTGTGCAGGAACGCACGGAGCGGCTCGAGCTCGCGAATGCAGACCTGCGCCGTCTGTCGTCCGAGATGCTGATGGCGGAGGAGCGCGAGCGCCGCCGGCTCTCCGTCGACCTGCACGATGGGCTGAGCCAGACCCTCGCGCTGGCCGGCGTGAAGCTCGGAGAGGCACGGCGAGTCGCGGAGGACGTCGTCACCGTACGAATCCGCGAGGTCGAGGGACTCATCGCCCAGGCCTGCCGAGTCGTCCGCTCGCTGACCTTCCAGCTCAGCCCTCCCGTGCTGCACGATCTGGGGCTCGTGCCGGCCCTGAAGTGGCTGGCCGAGGACATGCAGGGGTCCTATGGACTGTCTGTCGTCGTCGAGGACGACGGAGCGGCTTTCGACCTCGACTCGCGCTCGGAAACGACCCTCTTCCGCGCCGTCCGCGAGCTCCTGATCAACGTCACGAAGCACGCGAGCGCGACCGAGGCCCGCGTGCGGGTCTCCATGGAGCTGCCCTTCCTGCACGTGGAGGTCGCCGACGACGGCGTCTCCTTCGACCCCGAGACGGTGCCGATCGATGCCCACGGCCTGTTCGGCATCCGCGAGCGGCTCCAGTACCTCGGGGGGAAGATGGAGATCGAGAGCCGGAATGGATCGGGGACGCGCGTCCTCCTCTCTGCGCCGCTCACCGGGGGGGAGACATGATTCGCGTCGTACTGGTCGATGACCACGGAATGATGCGGGACGGGCTGCGGGCCCTGCTCGGCAGGGCGGACGACGTCGAGGTCGTCGGCGAGGCCGAGGACGGGCAGGGTGCCGTCGAACGCTGTCGCGAGCTCCGTCCCGACGTCGTCGTGATGGATATCGCCATGCGCGGAATGAACGGCGTGGAGGCGACGTCGCAGATCTCTGACACCACGAAGGTCATCGCACTGTCGACGTACTCGGACGAGCGTTACGTGCTGCGCATGTTGAACGCGGGCGCCGTCGGCTACGTGCTGAAGGAGTCGGCCAGCGAGGAGCTCTTGCGCGCGATTCGCATTGTCTCGACCGGGAAGGCCTACCTGGCTCCGGAGATCACCGAGGTCGTCGTCGACCGGCTCTCCAGTCGCCCGACTCCGTCCCGCACGACGGCCTACTCGGTGCTCGGTGCCCGGGAACGCGAGGTGCTGCAGCTCCTCGCAGAGGGGCGCACCTCGCCGCAGATCGCGGACAGCCTCTTGATCACGACGCGCACCGTCGAGACGCACCGCCGCAACATCATGCGGAAGCTCGACATTCACAGCGTGGCGCAGTTGACGAAGTACGCGATCCGCGAGGGGATCACTTCGCTGGAGTAGGGCGGGGACCGGAAGAAGAATCGGGCACGGGCACGGGCACGGGCTCCTGCAACGAGGAGTTGCTGCGACACGTGCTGGAGTGTCTAGCGGCGGGCTTCGGTTCGCACGAACTCGCCGCCGGTGCGCTGAGCGAGCTCTTCGAGAGTACCGTCGCTGCGGGGACCGATCAGGGCGCAGTGGAAGACCATGCGGGCCTCGGCGTTGACGCGGCGCAGGAAGGGGGCGACCCAGCCGGGGCCGGAGTTGGTCTCGCCGTCGCAGAGGATCACGACGGTGTCCGCCTCGAGCCGGTCCAGATCGGCGCGGCCGTCGCCGTCGACGTGCAGGGCGAGCTTCACCGCCGACTGCAGGTTCGTGCCTCCGTCGGGAGGACGACTGGCGAGGGAGTGCCGGGCGCGCTCCAGGTTCTGGGTCTCCGCCAGCACGAGATCCGGCGTCGAGGCGATCGGGCTGTTGTCGAAGAGGATCACGTTGAAGCGCGTCTCCTCGCCCGATGCCTGGAGGAAGCGCATGAGCTGCTCGATGGCCTCGGCGTAGCGCGAGTGCCCCGTGTTGCCCCACTCGCTCCGCATGCTGCGCGAGTGGTCGATGATGAACGTCACGCGGTCCGAGACCGGCCGCAGCCCGAAGAAGGCGGCCTCCGTCCGGGACCGGTCGCCCGTGTCTTCCTCGTCCACGATCGGGACGTTCCCTTCGCGAACGGCGCGCCACCAGGTGGTCCAGCTCCGCGGGTTCGGACCGATCTCCTTCCCGGACAGGTCCCGAAGGCGGCGCGTCACCTCGTAGACGAGCCGTTTCGAGCCCGTGCGCCCCGTCATGCCGCTCCATGCGTAGAGCGCTTCGATCATCATCGGCGCGGCGCGCATCGGGTCGAACGCTCGTGAGAGCTCGAGCGCGCGCGACGCCTCGCGCCAGTCACGCGACAGCATCATTGCCTTGCAGGCCTGGCCGAGCGCGCCTTCGGCAGCGCCCTCGAGCGGGCCGCGCCGGATGCGGGTCACGAGCAGGTTGAACGGATTCGGATCCCGGAGCTCGTCCCGTTCCGCGGACAGGTACTCCACGAGGTAGCGGTCGATCGCGGGAGACGGTCTGCGCGAGATCTCCTCGAGCGCGGCCGGACGCAGCGGATCGTCCGCGTCGCGGGCGATGCCGAGCAGGACGTGGTCGACGATCGGGGTCTTCTGGTCCTCGACCAGGTAGAGCGCGACCCAGCGGCGCTGCGTCGGGTGCCGCACGCGGTCCGCCAGGACGCCGCGGACGAGCCAGTCCGAGAGCTCGTCGCGCCGCGATCCGCGCGCGAGCTCCTCGAGCGGATCGAGGCCCTGCGATCGGACCACGGCGAGCGCGCCGCCGCCGAGGAAGAACGCCGGCTCCGGCCGACGCGTCAGCTCGAGACCCGCGAGGTCGAGCAACTCGGTCGCGACGCCGGCGAGCGCGTCGGGCTCGTTGTCGAGGACCTCGAGCAACGCCGCGACGCGTTCCTCGAGCCACGTGCGCTTGCGCACCGAGAGCTCTCCCCCTGGATCGAAGCGGGTGAGCCACCCGTCGAGCTCGCGGGCGATGTCCTCGAGCCCGCTCCCCGCTGCGAGGACGAAGGCGATCGAGAGGGAGTGGAGCGCACGCCTGGTGTTCACGGCTCTCCTAGACTAACGGGACCCCCGGGTAACCCCGGGGATCCCGTCGCGCGCAACCTCAGCTGCTCCCCAGGCGGCCGAAGGCCGCGCCGGTCCTCACCCGGTCAATAGCGGTGGACCACGGACCGCTCGCGGAGCTCTCTCCCGTCGATCCGATCGTCGATGTAGGCCAGCGCGTCCCCGATCGGGACCTGGACGACGATTCGAACGTCGGGGGCACGCAGGGCCGACCCGGACACGGTCGACCAGATCGTCGCCACTTGATCGTCCCCCTCCCCGGGATCGGCGATGGCCACCGGCTGAAGACCCGAGGACGTGACGTACATGGCCACGGTGATCACGTCGCCGCGAGCCAGCCCGCGGATCCGACTCCCGTGGCGCGCGACGGTCTTGACCACCGAGTCGACGACGTCGTCGATCTCGTCCGGATCGATCTCGTAGTTCTTGGCGCGCATCTTCTTGAGCTGGCCGAGCGCACCGCTCCCGATGTACTCGTGCGGGCCGCTCGATCCGCCCCGGCCTCCGAGGACCTCGCGCCGCGTATCCTCCCACTCGTCGTCGGCGCGGGGCTCGTCCTCTTCGTCTTCCGGAACGACCTCGACCTCGCTGAGCGGAAGCGAGAGGTCCAGCGAGAACACCGCACCGAGGCCGGGCACGTGGTACCCGCGCGAGTGCGTCACGGCCGTCCTGCTGCCCACGGAACTGCTGTAGAAGTGCAGGACCGTGTAGCCCTGCGCGTTCGAGGTCGTGTCCGCGTCGATCACGGATCCGATCTCCTTCACGAGGAGGCGCCGCATCACCTCTATGTCTTCCGCCGTTCGCTCGGGGTTCTCGACGGCACGGACGGCGTCTTGCGCCGGGGCTACCGATCCCATCGACAGCGTCGATGCCAGCACGATTGCGATCATCATCTCTCGGACTCCTGGTTTCCTTGCTCCCCTTCGGGAGCGACCAGGGAGGCGAGCTGGTAGATCGCCTCCCGCGTGAACTCGTTTTCCCGCACCGCTCCGCGCTGCACTGCACCGAAGTAGGCCTCGAGAGCCTCTCGGTCCTGGCGGCGGACGTTGTCGACCGCGAGCGCGAGGTGCATGCGCTGCTCTTCCTCTCGTAGGCTCCAGTCCGCGAATCGATCGAGCTGGGACTCGGACCAGGACGCGAGCTCGGCTTCCACCTGGGCGCGCGCGATGTCCTGGACGGTCTCCCGTAGCGGGCCCCTCCGCGCATCGATCCACGGGAGCTCGAAGCGCAGTGCGACCCGTCCGTCGTCGTAGTCGAGCTCGGCACCCGTCGACGCCAGCCCGAAGAAGGCCACGAGCGCCGCCGCGATTCCGATCCACGCGGCTCGCACGCCCGAGCGTCGTCGGCGTCCGAGGATCGAGCGGGCGACGGCCGACGCGTCTTCGTCCTCCAGCGGCGTCCACAGGTCCAGCCCGTCCCGCGTTCCGCGCAGGGACTCGAGCTCGGCCCGGCAGCTCGCGCAGCCGGTCAGGTGCTCCTCGACCCCGGCCAGCACCTCGCCCTCGAGCTCTCCGTAGAGCAGTCCGGCGAGCTCGTCCACGACGGACGCGCACTCGATGTCTCGTTCTTTCATGCCTCGAGCTCCTTCAACGGGCCGCGCAGGAGGCGCAGTCCCTTGGTCATGCGCGACTTCACCGTGGTCACCGCCTCGCCCTGGATCTCGGCGATCTCGGCGAACGTGAGGTCCTGGTAGTGGCGCAGGAGGACGACCTCGCGTTCCGGCGCGGGCAGGGCGCGCACGGCGTCGGCGACGATCGTCGCGGCCTCGTGTGTCTCGAGCCGGCCCTCGGGGATCTCGGCGGGGCTCGCTTCCTCCTGGGGATCGAGCCGCGTCAGCCGGTCCTCGCGCGTCACTCGCTTCCGGTGCCGGTCGCGGCACAGGTTCAGCACGATGCGGTAGAGCCAGGTGGAGAGCCGGGCGCCGCCCCGGAACCGCGCGAGGGTCTCGTAGGCCCGGACCAGCGCCAGCTGGCCGATCTCGCGCGACTCGTCGACGTCCCCGGTCAGCCGGAACGCGAGCTCCTGGAGCCGGGGGTGATAGCGCAGCACGACGCCCTCGAAGGCGGCCTCGTCCCCGCCCTGGAAGCGCCGGACGAGGTCGTCCTCGGGTGTGTCGGGGCTCGTCGGGGACATCGCGGGCTTGGACGCGGGCCGTGGGGGCGGAGACGATGAAAAAGGAGGGGAATCCGGCCTCCGAATACGCGCGCGATACGAGGCCGTTCGGCGACCGGCGTCCCGGTCCGGATCGATCCTCGTGCTCGGGCCGTCGCGCGCGTAGCCGTCTCCGATGAAATCTCACGGAGGGTCTGCCCAAGGTGCCAGGAAGCCCCGGCCGGTGATCCCTATGATGCGCACGATGCCCTCTTGCTCGAACTGCGGTACCCAGATGGACGCGGGCGTACGCTTCTGCCCTCACTGCGGAACGCAGGTGATGGAAGCCGACGCCCCCGAAGGGCTGCTCGGAAGGACCCTGGGGGAGAAGTACCGGCTGCTCTCCGAGCTGGGCGCGGGGAGCATGGGCAAGGTCTACCTGGCCGAGCACCTGAGCCTGAAGAAGAAGGTCGCGATCAAGGTCCTGCACAACGACCTGCTCGTGACCGAGGACTCGCTGCAGCGCTTCCAGCGCGAGGGAATCGCGGCGGGGCAGTTCTCGCACCCCAACGCGATCCAGATCTTCGACTTCGACCGCGCCGATGACCTGTACTTCCTCGCGATGGAGTACGTCGAGGGCGAGACCCTCTCGGACCACATCCGCGAGACGGGTCCGATGTCGCCCTTCGTCGCGATCGATGTCGTCCGGCAGATCCTGGCCGCGCTCTCCGAGGCGCACCGCTGCGGAATCATCCATCGCGACCTGAAGCCCGAGAACATCATGGTGCTCGAGGCCGAGGACGGGACGCTCACCGTCAAGGTGCTCGACTTCGGGCTCTCCAAGCTCGTCGACCGTCCGCTCGGAGCGAGCCTCGTGACGCAGATCGGCCGCGTCATGGGCACGCCGCTCTACATGGCGCCCGAGCAGGCCGGCGGCGAGGAGGTCGACCACCGCTCCGATCTCTATGCGGTGGGCCTGGTCCTGTACGAGCTGCTCACCGGGCGCCCGCCGTTCCAGGGCACGTCGATCACCGAGCTCCTGATCAAGCAGGCGACGGAGCCGCCGCCCTCGATCTTCGACACGAACCCGAAGCTCGGCGTGCCGCAGGACCTCGAGGACGTGATCCGCAAGGCGCTCGAGAAGCTGCGCGAGAACCGCTTCCAGTCCGCGCGGGACATGATGACGGCGCTCGCGGCCGTGGACCTCTCCCAGCCGGCGGCCCCGCCGAGCGCCGTTGCCGAGCCGGAGACTCCCGGGGCGGGAGACGCCCCCGCGGCGCGGCGCCCTCGCAGCGTGAAGGGTCTGCTCGCGGTGGTCGTCGCCGCCGTCGTCGTGGTCGTCCTGTTCCAGACGGCGACGCAGCTCACCGGCGAGAGCGTAGCCTTCGCGCGCGTCCGGTTGAAGGACGTCGAGTCCCGGAGCGCGATCGAGGCCACCTACCTCGGCCAGCTCGACCAGGCGCGCCAGAAGCTCGAGCTCGGGGATCACGTCGCGGCTGCGACGCTGGTGGAATCCGCGAAGCTGATGGCGTGCGCCGACGCCGAGGTGTTCCACGTCGGCGGTCTCGCCGCGCAGGCGGCCGGGGATGTCGACATGGCGGTGATCGGGCTCGAGGAGGCTCTGTCGCGCGACCCGGACTACGCCGAGCCCGCGATCGAGCTGGGCTGGATCCACTTCGAGCGCGGCGAGCTCGACGAGGCGCGCGAGCGCTTCGAGGGGGAGCTCGCGAGCGCGGTCGCCGGGCGGGGAGCTCTCGCGCTCCGCGCCGGCGAGCTCGAGCCGGCCCTCGGGCTCCTGACGCGGGCCACGGAGCTGGACGGAACGAATGCGCGCGCGCTCCTCTGGTTCGGCCGCGCGCACGTCGAGAACGGGGACCTCGATGCGGCGCGCGACATGCTGGTGCGCGCCAAGACGAACGGCTCGATGACCTGGGAGACGTTCGCCGAGCTCGGGGACGTGTACCTGCGGCTCGACCGGCTCGAGGACGCCGAGCGCGAGCTCTCGCAGGCCGTGAAGCTCAACCCGCGGGCCGTCGACGCGCTCGCGGACCTGGCCGCGGTGCATCTGGGCTCGGGCCGCGCGGGCGAGGCGGTCACGCTGCTCGAGGGCAAGATCGAGAGCAACCCGCGCGGCGCGCGCGCGTCGCTCGTGCTCGGAGCGGCCCTGGAGGAGGTCGGTCGCGGTGACGAGGCGATCGCGACCCTGGAGCGCGGTCTGGCGGCTTCATCGGTGGAAGCCGGGGACGCGGAGGCGGGGCCGGTCGCGCGCGGACACGCGCTGCTCGGTGTGCTGCTCCAGGAGGCCGGACGCACGCGCGAAGCCACCGAGTCCTATCGCGCCGCGATCGCGCTCGACGCGGGCCTGGCCGTACCCCACCTCAACCTCGGTCTGCTCGAGTTCGAGGAGGAGCGCTTCGAGGAGGCCCGCGACGCGCTCGAGCGCGCCGTCGCCCTGGACGAGTCGCTCGCGTTCGCCCACTACGCCCTCGGACTGCTCTACATGGACTACCTGGGCGACGCGTCGACCGCCGCCGACCACCTCGAGTCCTACCGCGACCTGGGCGGTGAGGATCGGCGTGTGGGCGGGTGGCTCGAGCGTCTGGGCCGGAGGTAAAATGTCGCAATGCGCCTGATCTCAGGGCTCTTCCTCTTCCTGACTGCATCCGCTGCCTGCACCCGAACGTCTGAACTCGAGGTCTCGGTCGAGAACTCGGGGGAGTCGATCGAAGTCCTCATGGGCGGTGAGCTCGAGTCCCTCGTGGTGGATGTGGAAGCGCTCGTCTGGGAGCCCGAGAGCGTCTTTGTGCGTCCGGACGTCTTGGACGCGGAAGTTGCGGAAGCGCGCGAACGCATCCGTGAGCACGATACGAATCCCGATGGAAGCAACGCGCGGGAATGGATCGAGTCGCAGCGGGTGACGGGCAGGGATGCGCTCGTACTGTGGCTCGGCGCCGTCGAATGGCACCTCGAGCGCAAAGAGCAGCGGTTCACGGCGAGTACGATCGGGCTCGCGCTGAAGGTGGGACCTCGGTCTACGCTGAGATGGTTGGAGCGAAGAGGGCATTCGACGGCCGAGTGGATCGACAGAGCCTTCTACGCCCGGCATGACACCCCCTCAGTCCGCGAGATCTTCTGCGGAAACGCGGTCCCCATCTGGATCGAACAGAACAACCGTATCGCGGCCCATGCATTGCGGTTCATGGACGACATCTCCATATCGGAGCAAGCGTTCCCCTGGCTCTTCGGCGGAGAAGGTGGGGTCATGAAGAGCGATCGCTGGTACGGCGAGGACGTTTGGCTCTCCAGGATCTGGGTGGCATCGTTCGCGCGCAGAGGCGAGTTGACGGAGTGCGGGCAGATCCTCGTATCCGAAGATGAGTATCCCGTCACCGCCGGGATCTGCCGCGTCTTCGTCCGGGCCTCGATGATGATCGAGCAAGGCCTCTCGGACGAGTACGAAACGCTGCTCGAGGCCTCTGGCCCTGATGCCCGCTACCAGTTCGAGCGGCTCCGGGAGGAGCTCGCGCGGTGACTCCTCACCGCCGCGGGAACTCGTAGGCGAAGAAGTCGCGCTCGAGCTCCGGGAGCCGCGCCGACAGGAGGTCGTGCACCGGGTGGAGCTCGACGTCGTCCCCGGTCAGGTAGACGTCGAGGTACTCCGAGAAGGCGGCCTGCCAGATCTCGCCGTCCTCGCGGATGGTGCGCGTCTCCGGGTGGTGGTGGAGCAGGTAGGCAACGAGCATCCCGAGCTCGAACAGGCGCTCGTTGGGGCGGTCGGTGAACCCGGTCACGGGGGTGGTGAGGAGCTGCGCGAGCGGGATCGTGCGGCGCTCGCGCTTCATCTTCTCCCACTCCTCGACCCCGTAGTCGAAGTCCCACCAGAGCGCGAAGTAGCTCGCGAGGCCCTCGGTCAAGGCCTCCGGCAAGCGCCGGTCGTAGGCCGTCTCGACGAACTGGTGGAACGCGCTGTGCGTGGCGAACATCCGGACCAGGTCGCGGTTCGGGTGGAAGAACGTCGCCACGGGCCGCTCGGGGTGGCCGGCGGGATAGAAGCTCCCGTAGAAGGACGAGTGCTCCGCCCCGTGGTCGTTTCCGAACTGCGTGTAGTCCGCGAGCGCCGGCAATACGTAGATCCGGAAGGGCTCCGTCGAGGTCCAGTCCGGGTCCGTCATCAGCGTCTCGCGCATGACCGCGAGCATGCCCTCGAGACCCTCGGCCAGGTCGGAGGCGAGGTAGCGGCTGTGCGTGGAGCGCACGCGGTAGTTCTCCGTCGTCACCTCCCAGGCCGTCTCCCAGGTCGAGTGGTCTTCCCAGAGCTCGACCTCGCGTACAAGTCGCTCCTGCGCGCGGTCGATCGCGGTCTCCAGGGCCCGCTCGAGCGAGGCGTTCATGCTGACGGAACCCGCCAGGAGAAGCGTGGAGAGCTGGATCAGCATCGCGAGCGCGACTATACGTCGGTGGGGTCGCCTCCGTGGGCGGTTTCCCCACCTCGACCGTATGAAGAGCGTACGACGCTGCGCCTGGGCCCGGAACGAGCTCGCCGTGCGCTACCACGACGAGGAATGGGGCGTGCCGGTGCACGACGACCGGACGTTCTTCGAGTTCCTGGTGCTCGAGGGCGCGCAGGCGGGGTTGTCGTGGGACACGGTGCTCCGGAAGAGGGAGCGGTATCGCGAGGTCTTCGCGGGGTTCGACCCGGGGAGGGTGGCGCGGTTCGACAAGCGCAAGGTCGAACGGCTGTTGCTGGATGCCGGGATCATCCGCAACCGGCTGAAGGTCGAGTCGACGGTGTCGAACGCGAAGGCGTTCCTCGAGGTCCAGGAGGAGGTCGGGAGCTTCGACGAGTACGTGTGGGGATTCGTGGATGGGGAGACGGTCAAGGGGGCGTTTCGGAAGCTCGAGGATCTGCCGGCCCGGACGGCGTTGTCGGATGCGGTGTCGAAGGATCTCCGGGGACGCGGGTTTCGGTTCGTGGGGTCGACGATCTGCTACGCGTTCCTGCAGGCGACGGGGGTCGTCAATGACCACGTGGTGGGGTGCTTCCGGAGGGGGGAGGTGTGAGGTGGTGCTTCGCGGTCGCGTGTCGTACGCGGAGTGACGAGCTCGGACGCGCGCAGTGAGTCGTGCGGGTTTCTCATCGCGGTCGCGTGCTCTCCGCGCACCGGCGGATGCCGGCGCGCGCGAGGAAGGCGCCTCAGCGCCGGTCCCTCGTGAGCCGACCGCCCTAGGCGGTGTCGGCGTGTGCCATGAGGTTTCTTCCGCCCGCCGGAGGCATCGCCGCGGGTACCGCGGCTTCACCGGTTGGTGTCGG
>JAJDET010000044.1 GCA_029259655.1 Planctomycetota bacterium | reverse complement strand
CGAGCAGCTCGCCGAGCGCCGGTCGCCCATGCGCGGCCGTCTGGCCGTGATCGCCGGGAACCTGCGCGCTCTGCTCCACTACCAGCGCTACACCGAGAGCGACCTGAACCGCCTGTGGCGCGAAGACGTCGTTGCCCGGATCCAGCAGCAGGACCCGCATGCGGACTCTCCCGAGGAGGGCGAGCTGCGCCAGGTGATCGACGCGATCCAGCGCCAGCTCAACGCGACGCCGCCCGAGCGCGTCGTCTTCCTCGACCTCCACACGACCTCGGCCGGCGGCGCGCCCTTCCAGTGCATGGGCGACACGCTGCAGAACCGTCACATCGCGTTCCAGGTCCCCGTGCCGCTGATCCTCGGGCTCGAGGAGGTCGTGCACGGTTCGTTCCTCGAATACGTGGGCGAGCGCGGCCACGTCGCCCTGGCGGTCGAGGGAGGCCAGCACGAGGACCCGCGGTCTGAGGAGCACCACGAGGCCGCGGTCTGGCTGGCACTGGTCGCCGCCGGCCTCCTCGGCGAGGAAGACGTTCCGGACTTCGACCGCCACAGGGCGCGGCTCTCGGCCGCGTCGCGCGGAGTCCCGCGAGTGGTCGAGATCCTGTATCGCCACGCGTGTACTGATGACGACGGGTTCGAGATGCTGCCCGGCTACTACAACTTCTGCCGCGTGAAGAAGGGCGAGGTGCTGGCCCGCGACAAGGACGGCGACATCACGAGCCCCATGGACGCCCTGCTGCTCCTCCCGCGCTATCAGGGCCTGGGCAACGACGGGTTCTTCCTCTCGCGTGAGGTGAGCCCCTTCTGGCTGCACGTCTCCGCGATCCTGCGCCGGTTCCGCGCCGGTCGCTTCCTGCGATTGCTCCCCGGCGTGCGCCGCGACGGCCCCTACGGCAACCGTCTGATCGTCGATCGGCGCATCGCGCGCCTGTGGCCGATCGACATCTTCCACCTCTTCGGGTTCCGGAGGGTGCAGGTCCGCCAAGACGGACACCTCGCCTTCGAGCGGCGGCGCGAAGGCAAGCCCTGGGACTGACCCGAGGTCAGTCCTCGACGACGTGCTTCGCGAAGCGCTCGCGGTGACGGTCCCACGTCTCGCGGTCGAAGCGTCCGTCCTCGAGACAGTCGGCCGCTGCGTACGCCATCGCGAGGGCGTGGTGCGTGTTGTCGTGAGCGAAGAGGCCCTGGCGCCCGTAGCTCACGAAGCGCGGCAGTGAGCTCGACCAGGCGTCGAGCACCGAATAGGGCGCTTCGTAGCCCTCCAGGTAGATCGGGTAGGCCTGGGGCAGGCGCCGGGTCGTCACGCCCACCGGCTCGGCCGGCAGGGGCAGGCCCGAGTGCTCGAGGTCGCGAACGAGGAGCTTCCCGAGCTCTTCATCCGTGGCGTTCCAGGTCGCGTCCCCACGCATGCAGGGCAGCTCCGCGCAGAGCATCGTGCGCTCTCGTGGCACGGAGCGGGCCGCGTAGTTCTTCGGCTCGGAGAGCCGCGTGATCGCGACGTCGGCTCCGGGGAAGTAGTGCGCGTCGTACTCCGTGAACTGATCCACGGGCAGCTCGAGGTAGATCAGGATCATCGCCCGGTAGTCGATGGCGCGGGCCGCCTCGACGACCTCGGGCGCCACGCGTTCTCCCATCGCGCGCACGAGGACCGTGAGCGGGATGGTCGAGAAGACGTGGTCGAACTCCTGCGCCTCCGTCGTCCCGTTTCGCTCCGAGGTGATCCGCCATCCCTCGGCGTCGCTCGCGGGCGGGACGAGCTCGGTCACCTTCGTCTCGCGCCGCAGGTCCGCGCCCAGCGCCTCTGCGCGCTCGGCATAGGCGGCGCTGATCTGTCCGAATCCCTGCCGCGGGTAGAAGAAGCGCCCCGAGCCCGGCGGCTTCAGCCCGGGGACGGCCGAGAGGACCTTGCGGACGAGCTTCAAGAACGAGGCCGCGGAGACGCGCTTTCGCGCCTGGATGCCCGAGAGGGCCTCGGGCGGGTGCCCCCAGAGCTTCACGGCATAGGGGAAGTAGAAGTGCTCGCAGATCGTCTTGCCGAGGTTCGCGTACAGGACGCTCGCGAACGTCGTGCCCTCGTCGGGCTTCGCGACCATCTTCTTGACGGCGTCCGCGAACGACCCGATCGCGAAGCTCTTGTCGAGGTGGAGCAAGAGGTCGGCCGGCTTGAGGGGGAAGTGCACCCACTTGCCGAGGAGGCGGATGCGCCCGTGCCGCGGTCGATCGAGGAGGTCGTCCCCCAGGAGCTCTTTCACGTCGGCCAGGATCATCGGATCGCAGGCCGGGTGCAGGCGGTGGCTCCCGAAGTCGAGCCAGTGCTCGGCGTGCTCGAAGCTGCCGGAGTTCCCGCCGAAGTGCGCGTTGCGCTCGAACAGCACGACGTCGCCCTTGTCGCCCAGCCGCAACTTGTAGGCGCCGCCGACGCCCGCGGGGCCGCCGCCGAGGATCGCGATGCGCGTCACGGTGCACCCCCGGCTCCGCCCAGACGGTGTGAGAGCTGGACGAGCGCGAACACGGCAGTGCTGTACGTCAGGTGCACCTGGTGGAACAGCCAGCCGAACGCGGAGAAAACCGGACCGGCGCGGCGTGCGAAGAACGCGATCATGCCGGAGTTGAGCACGAGCGAGAGCAGCACGAACGCGAGGGCCAGCACGCTCGGGATCGGGGAGAGCGCCCAGCCCGCGAAGGGCAGGAGGAGGACACCCAGGAGCGCGAGCGGCGCGCAGGCGGCCGCGACGCGCTGTGACGTCCGGAGGTTCAGGTCGTTGGGCATCTCTCCGGTCACTGCGATCAGTTTCGACCAGGGCAGGGCCCGGCTGAAGATGTCCGTTCGGATCACGGACCCGACGGTCCAGCGTTTCAGGTGCGTGGCGTGCAGGGTGGGGTCCAGGGCCGTTCTCCCGCGCTTCCTGAGCCTCAGGGCGAGCTCGATGTCCTCGATCATCGGCCGCGGGAACTGCTCGGCATCGAAGCCCCCGATCTCCCGGAACGCGCTCCTCCGCACTGCGCCCAGCCCCGCCCAGAACGAGGCTCCCTCGCGCAGCGCGCGCTGATGAGTGTAGTGGTGGCGGAGGTTCATGTAGAGCGAGGCGAACCCGCGGTCCGGTGGGTGCTCGTCGTAGGAACCCGTGAGGCTCGAGAGCGTGGCATCCTCCGCGAAGGCCTCCCGGATGCGTCGCACGACGTCGGAGTGGGCGAGGCAGTCGGAGTCGACGAACAGGACGATGTCCGCGTCGACGTGCTCGACGCCCTCGTTGCGCGCCCGAGCGGGTCCCGCGCGCTCGGGCAGCCGCACCACCCGCGCACCCAGCCGTTCGGCGACGGCGCCGGTGTCGTCCGTCGAGCCCGGATCGACGACCAGGAGCTCCGTCCCGCCGCCTTCCGCCAGCGCCGCCTGCGCGGCCGGGATCGATTGCTCGACCTCGCGCGCGGCGTTGTAGGCCGGCATCACGATCGCGAGAGAGGGGAGCTCCGACATCAAGCTCGACCCGGGTCTCCCGTCACGTACCCGACGAACTCGCCCAGCGCCCAGAATCCGTTCAGGACGAGGATCCAGGGCAGCGCCGCCACGAACCTCCGCCCGACCCCGGCCGGCAGCGCCCGCCCACGCACTCCGGCGACGAGGCGCCAGGTCAAGACCAGCGGAAGTGCGAACGACAGCGCCGCGTATACGGAGCGCTTCGCGAACGGGACGGCGCGGACACGGGTCCCGGCGTAGGAGCGAGCCCAGACGAACCGCTCCTTGATCGCCCACCCGGCCGCCAGGTCACCGCGCTGCTGCCAGACCTGGCTCCTCGGGGTCAGCCAGATCTCGTGTCCCTGACCCACGAGCGCGTCGTGCACGAGCGTCTCGTGGTAGTCGTCCTTCCACGCGTCGCGAATCGCGGCCAGCGCCTCTTGCCGGTAGGCGACGTTGCTGTCGCTCACGAACTGGGCCGGTCCTTCCGTGAGCGGGTTCTGGTAGCGGCCGAAGTCGCACCAGTAGACCGCCCAGTTCAGGAGACGGTCGCTCTTGCAATCGACGGCGCCCCCGATGGCCGCGAGCTTCGGGTTCTCCTCGACCAGGGTGAGCATGTCGCGGCACCAGGTCGGCGAGGCGACGGCGTGGTCCTCCGTCATGGCGACCACTCGACCGCGAGCGGCCTCGAGACCCACCGTGCGCAGGGTGTCGTGGTGTTCGCGGCTCCCGCCGGCGCGCGCCGCGGCGGTGTCGAGCTCGGAGGCCTCGACGAAGCGCACGTCCGGGTGCTCCGAGGCCAGCGTGGCGACGTCGGCGCAAGGCGGGTCGTAGGGCACGATCACCTCGAAGGCCGGCGGGTCCTCCTGGGCCGCGAGCGCGTCGAGACAGTGCGCCAGGTCCTCGCGTCGTCCGGAGATCAAGCCGACGACGACCGAGAGCTCGGGCTCGTCGCTCACTCGACGCGCTCCAGAGCGTCGCCCATCCCGAACGCGTAGCCGCACCATTCGCCGATCACGTAGGCGCAGGAGACGGGGACGAGGTGGGGGAGCGCGTAGAGGTAGCGCGGGAGGAAGCCGCTCTTCGACGTGCGTGAGGCGATGCGCAGGAGGAGCAGCAGCGGAAAGAGAGGTGCGAGCAGGAGATACATCAGTCGCTTGACGGCGCTCGCGGACTCGCGCTGTCCCGCGCCCCAGACGCGCGAGAGGAGGTAGCGCTGTTCGAGGTACTCCCCGTAGTCGAAGGGACCCGCGTGGTGGACGACCATCTCCGGTACGGATCGGAACGCACCGCGCGCGGCGAGCCGCGGGTGCAGCGCGACCTCCCAGTAGCCCGAACCGAGCACGTCCTTCTCGGCCAGCAGGAGCTCGCGCGAGTAGGCGATGTTGACGCCGTTCAGGCCGAAGCGCTCGCCCGCCTCCCAGGGCGGCAAGTAGTTGTGGAACTCCGAGAAGTAGATCGCCCAGTCGCGCGGGTGCGCGTACGCGCTGTCCGCGACGGGCCCGCCGATGGCGGCATCGCCGGCTCGAAAGCTCCGCTCGACCACGTCGAGCCAGTCCGGTGCGGCCGCGCAGTGCTCCTCGACGATGCACACGACCTCGCCCGTGGCGCGCTGGGCGCCGATCGCTCGCAGCTCGGGGACGCTCGGGCGGTGGTCGAGCTCGACGGGTATCAGGGTCGCGAACGCGTGGTCCCGCGCGATGCGCTCGGCGTGCTCGCCGCCGCAGCGATCGACCACGAGGACCTCGACCTTCTTCGACGTCGCCTGCTCCCGCAGGGAGTCGAGGCAGCGGAACAGGTACTCGCCCCTGGCAGCGGAGGCGATCACGACGGAGAGCGTGGGCACGCGGGCAAGCTACTGCTTCTCGCGGGGGCGTAAAGGGGAACCCGCCGCGCCTGGACAACCCTCGGCCTCCCGGTCACACTGCTCGGCCGCGAATTCCCGGCGGAGACCGCGAATGAAGCTTCTGGAGAAGATCGGCGATCGTTCCGCCGTGGTGGGCGTGATCGGGCTCGGGTACGTCGGCCTGCCCCTGGCCTCGGCCCTGGTCCGAGCCGGCTACGGCGTCCTGGGCTTCGACACCGACGGGGACAAGATCGACGCCCTGGCGGACGGCAGGAACTACATCGGGCACCTCGGCGAGGCGATGACGCGCGAGATGAAGGCGTCGGGGCGGTTCCAGCCGACCGGCGACTTCGACCGCCTGGCCGAGGTCGACGCGGCGATCATCTGCGTGCCGACGCCGCTGGGCGATCACAACGAGCCGGACCTGCGCTTCGTCGAGTCCTCCGCGAAATCCGTGTCGAGGACGCTGAGGCCGGGACAGCTGGTCGTACTGGAATCGACCACGTTTCCCGGCACGACGCGCGAGATCCTCGGCGGTGTGCTGGAGGAGAGCGGCCTGAAGCTCGGCGAGGACTTCTTCGTCGCGTTCTCCCCCGAGCGTCAGGATCCGGGGCGCGAGGAGGGCGGCGACGTGCGCCAGATCCCCAAGCTCGTCGGCGGCACCTGCTCGCGGTCCGGCGAGATGGCTCACGCGCTCTACAGCTCGGTGCTCGACTCGGTGATGCTGGTCGAGAACGCCGAGGTGGCCGAGGCGGCCAAGCTCCTCGAGAACGTGTTCCGCGCCGTGAACATCGCCCTGGTGAACGAGATGAAGGTCATCCTCGACGCCATGGGCATCGACGTCTGGAAGGTGATCGAGGCCGCCGCGACGAAGCCGTTCGGCTTCATGAAGTTCACGCCCGGCCCGGGGCTCGGCGGACACTGCATCCCGGTCGACCCGTTCTACCTGACCTGGGCGGCGCGTCGCGTCGGTCTCGCCACCAAGTTCATCGAGCTCGCGGGCGAGATCAACACCCAGATGCCCGACTACGTGGTCAACAAGACCATGCTGGCGCTGAACGAGGAGGGCATGTCCGTGCGGGGAGCCCGCATCCTGGTGCTCGGACTCGCCTACAAGCCCGACGTCGACGACGTGCGCGAGTCCCCGGCCGTGACGTTGATCGAGCGCTTCGCCGCGCTCGGTGCGGAGGTCCAGTACTCGGACCCTCACGTTCCGAAGCCCCCGCGCATGCGCGAGCACGACCTCTCGAGCTACGAGTCCCGGCCCCTCACGAGCGAGCTCCTCGCCGGAGTCGACGTCGTGGTCGTGGCGACGGACCACCGCGCCTTCGACTGGGACCTCGTGGTCGAGAACGCGAAAATCGTCGTCGACACGCGCAACGCGCTGGGCGATCGCGCGGATTCGATCGGACGTTACGTCCGGGCGTAGCCCGGAAGGGTCTCGGTTGTCCGGACCCTCTTCAACGTGCCCGTGCCCGAATCGTTCTGAATCGGGCTGGATCCGGATTGGTTCTGGTTCCGGTTTCCGATTCGACCCCGCGCTGCCGGACCGGAACAATGGGGCACGGGCACGGGCACGTTCGGAAGACGCGTCGCTAGCGCGACGCGTCTTCCTGCAGAGCACTTCCGTACCGCGAGTGCTCCAGCAACTCCGCGAAGTCCGGATCGTCCCGCAGGACCCTCCGATCGATCGAGGACAGCCGGATCTGCCCCAGGACCTCCGCCGCCTCGCGGAGCTTGCCGGAGCGGCAGAGCGCTCGAGCGAGCGAGATCCCGATCGGGCGCCGCTGCTCGACGGGTAGCTGGACGAGGTCGTAGGCACGGCGGTAGTCGCGAACCGCCTCGTCCGGCTCGTCGAGCCGCAGATGGAGCGCCGCGCGTGCCCGCAGTGCGGCGACGTCCCGCGGCGCATCGGCGATCCGGTCGGAGAGCGGCGCGAGGAGCGAGCGCCGCGCCCCCCGGTCACCGAGCCGCGCCAGCGCGATCCAGCTCGCAGTCCGTACGGGACCGTCCTGGCGCCGCGAGAACTCGGCCAGCTCGTCGAGCCACTCGATACGGCCTCCCGGGTCGAGCTCGGGCATCCGATCGAGCACGAGAATGCGTTGCGAGGCCCCGATGCCCGGCCGGTCCAGGAGGCCCAGGAGCAGGATCGCCTCCCACTCCCCGAACTCCTCGGGCCGACGGGCGTAGTACCCGACGAGCTCGGCGAGCCGATCGCGCGCGATGTGAGGGCGATCGAGGACGCCGCGCACGCTCTCGCGAGCGCTCGCACCCGTCTCTTCGAGCACCCCGAACGCGGCGTCGACGCGTACGACGTCCTCGGTCTCCAATGCAGCGCGGACGAGCTCGGCCGCGCGCTCCGGCGGCGAGAGCGCGAGCAGTGCTCCCAGCACTCCCGTGGCGAGCTCGTCCCCGCCGGGAGCCTCCTCGGACCAGAGCCTCTCCAGGACCTCGCGTGCGCGCCCCTTCGCCTCCGACCCGGCGACGAGCAGGAGCGCCCGCCTGCGCGCGAGCGGACTGCCCCCGCGCAGGAAGGCCTCGAGCTCGCCGAGCACCGCGCCGGTCCCTACCGACGCCAGGGCCGCGGCCACCACGTCCGCCCGTCGCGACTCGGCGAACGACGCGTCCGGCCCGGGGTCGAGGTGGGCCACCAGGAGCGGCGCGGCATCCGGCGGCAGCGCGGCGAGCTCGTCCCCGAGCGGCGCCACGCTGAGCTCGTCCGCGTTCGGCGGCAGACGATCGAGAGCGGCGATCGTCGCCTGTACGCGCACCCGGACGGCCTCGCGGACGGCCTCGCTCCGACCGCGCAGGTGCTCGATCGCCTCTTCCAGAGACGGACGCCGGGAGCCGGACTCCCCGTCCTGCACTCCGGACGCGAGCAGGACGGCCACCGCGAGGAACGCTCTCATGACCCCGATCCTAGCCCGCTCGACAGGGCGCGCTACGCGCGCGGTCGGGGCGGGAGCGGGAACAGCACGGCTCCCACGGGCTCGGGAGTGGAGCTCGCAGGCTCGACCCGCTCGCCCAGGCCGTAGAGAGTCGCGAGCCCGAGGCGGTGCCGGAAGACCCAGGAGTGCATGCCGGGGTCATCGACCGTGCGCGGCCCGCGGTTGAGCCCGGGCCACCCCGAGCCCCCCGGGCCCCTCGGGGCTGTGCGGGGAACCGCCGCTCCGGTTGAATGGGGGGCTCGCCGCCATGCGTTCCGATCCTCCCGTCCATCTCCATCCGCACCCGGCGCCCGCCCAGCTCGGCGAGCGGCAGGCCGACGTCGTCGTCGTCGGGGCCGGTCACGCCGGCGTCGAGGCGGCGCTCGCCGCCGCACGGCTCTCGGCCCACGTCGTGCTCGTCACGCCGCGTCTGGACCGGATCGGCGAGATGAGCTGCAACCCGGCGATCGGGGGGCTCGGCAAGGGACAGCTCGCGCGCGAGGTCGACGCCCTGGGCGGAGTGATGGGGGAGGCGACCGACGCCACCGGGATCCAGTTCCGGATGCTCAACACGCGGAAGGGCTACGCCGTGCGAGCGCCGCGCGCCCAGGTCGACCGCCACCTCTACCGCGAGGAAGTGACGCAGCGCGTGCAGAACGCCGCCGGCGTCGAGCTCGTCGGCGCCGCCGCCGATGACCTCCTCGTCGAGGAGGGACGCGTCGTGGGAGTTCGCCTCGACGACGGTCGCGAGCTGCGCGCGCCGGCCGTCGTCCTGACGACCGGCACGTTCCTCCAGGCGATCATGCACACCGGGGAGGAGCAGGCCGCCGGCGGCCGGATCGGAGAGGGCGCGTTCGGCGGGATCTCCCGCTCCCTCGACCGCCTCGGGCTCGCGATCGGCCGGCTCAAGACCGGGACGCCGCCGCGGCTCGCGCGCGACTCCGTCGACTGGGACGCGCTCGAGGAGCAGCGGGGCGACGCGGTGCCGCAACCCTTCGCCTTCGCTTCCGAGGAACCCGGCGCGACGTTTCCGACCCTGGAGCAGATCGCCTGCCACGTGACCCGGACCGACGAGCGCGCCCACGCGATCATCCGCGACAACGTCCACCGCGCGCCGATGTACGCCGGTCGCATCCAGGGCGTGGGCCCGCGCTACTGCCCCTCGGTCGAGGACAAGGTGATGCGCTTCCCCGAGCGCGAGGGCCACCAGATCTACCTCGAACCCGAAGGGCTCGAGACCGACGTCGTCTATGTGAACGGCCTCTCGACCTCGCTCCCGGGTGAGGTCCAGGAAGCCTTCGTGCGGACCGTGCCGGGCCTCGCGCGCGCACGCTTCCTGCGCCACGGGTACGCCGTCGAGTACGACTTCGTCCAGCCCCGCGAGCTCGACCCCACGCTCGCGGTCCAGAAGGTCGCCGGCCTCTTCCTCGCCGGGCAGATCAACGGGACGTCGGGCTACGAGGAGGCCGCTGCACAAGGACTCATGGCCGGGGCGAACGCCGCGCTGTGGAGCAGCGGCCGGGCGCCGTTCGTGCTCGGACGGCACGAGGCCTACACGGGCGTGCTCGTCGACGACCTGGTCGTGAGCCAGCCGACCGAGCCCTACCGGATGTTCTCCAGCCGCGCCGAGTACCGCCTGCTCCTGCGTCAGGACAACGCCGATAGCAGGCTCACGCCCCGCGCGGCGGAGGTCGGGCTCGCCGACGACCGCGCGCTGGCGCGGTTGCGGGTTCGAGAGGAGCTGAAGGACCGGGCGCTCCAGGTCCTGCGGACGGTCCGCGCTCCGTCGGGGCGGACCCTGCTCGAGCTGCTGAGGCGCCCGGAGGAGAGTCTCGCGGGGTTCGAGAGGAGCTTCGAGGAGGTGGCGGCGCTGGAGCTCCCGCCGGGCGTGAGGACGGGTGTCGAGGCGGAGGTGAAGTACGCGGGGTACGTCGAGCGGCAGGTGCGGGACGTGGAGCGCTTGCGGCGCCAGGAGACGACGGAGATCCCGACCGAGCTCGATCTGGGGGGGCTGGTGGGGTTGTCGAGGGAGGCGCGCGAGAAGCTCGTGGAGCTGCGCCCGCGGACCCTGGGCGCGGCGTCGCGCATCGCGGGGATCAACCCTCCGGACGTCGCGCTCCTGGCGGTGCACGTCGAGCGTGCGCGTCGACGGGGGTAGGGACCACGGGGCGCGGGAGCGGAGGGCTCCCTGTTAAGTGCTCCGCGCCGCGCCGCCGTGGTAGGGGAGATTGTAGTCGAGGGGGGCGAATCGCGCTGGGGGGGCGCGTGGTGCCTCGTGGACGCGTGTCGTACGCGGGCGCCCGCAATGAGTCGTGCGCGTTTCTCCCCGCAGTGCCGTTACTCTCCGCGCACGGGCGGATGCCCGCGCGCGCGAGGAAGGCGCCTCAGCGCCGGTCCCTCGTGAGCCGACCGCCCTAGGCGGTGTCGGCGTGTTTCATGAGGTTTCT
>JAJDET010000043.1 GCA_029259655.1 Planctomycetota bacterium | reverse complement strand
TACCCGGTCTGGCCGCCACGAGCAGGGCCGCCCCGACGGCGTGGAGCCCGAGTCTCGCGGCGAACTAAGGGGCTCTATACGATGACATTCCGCGGATCATATCCCTCTCCGGTGACCGTGCCCGTGCCCGTGCCCGTGCCCGATTCTCTGCGGTGCGCCGGCCGCGCCGCCGGCCGCGCCGTCAGACCAGCGGGCGGTATTCGATCTCCCCGCCGGGCTCGACCACGGTCTCGGGCGGGACGACGGCCAGGGCAGCGGCGCGGCTCGCTCCGAAGATGTCGGCCGAGCCCCGCCACGGGAGCGGAGCCAGGTGGTCGCGGCCGTCCTCGGCCTGAGAGAGGGTGGCGGGCAGGTTCTGTTCGCGCCAGTGCGCTCGAGTCGGCGGTCCGTCCCAGATGCCGCGGCGGATCCGCGGGCGCTCTTCTTCCTCCCCCGCACCCGACAGCCGCGCGAACGCGGGGCGCACGAAGACCTCGAATCCGAGCAGCGAGGACACGGGATTGCCGGGCAACCCGAAGACGGGGGTCTTGCCGCGCATGCCGAACCAGATCGGCTTGCCGGGCTTGATCGCGACCTTGTGCAGCACGGGCTCGACCCCGAGGCGCTCGAAGGTCGACCCGACGAGGTCGTACTTGCCCATGCTGACGCCGCCGGTCGTCACCAGCGCGTCGCACTCCTCGAGCGCGGAGCCGAACCGCGCCAGGAGCTGGTCCTCGTCGTCGGGCACGATGCCCACCTCGACGACCTCTACGCCGGCACGCTCGCAGGCCGCGGCCAGGTAGAGCGTGTTGCCCTCACGGATCTGGCCGCGGCCAGGTCGTTCCGTGACGGGCACGAGCTCGTCTCCGGTGGTGAGCACGCTCACGCGCGGCCTCCGGAAGACCGGGAGCGGCTCGGCGCCGACGGCGGCCAGGACCGAGAGGTCGGCCGCGGTCAGGCGACGGCCGGGCGACGCGACGAGCCCGCCGACCTCGAGGATCTCGCCCAGGTGGCTCACGTGCTGTCCGGCCTGCGCGGCCCTGGCGATCCGGACGGAGTCGCCCTCGCTCTCCGTGTCCTCGACCATCACCACGGCATCGCAGTCGCCGGGCAGCTCCGCGCCTGTGTAGATCGCGACGCACTGCCCGCGGGCCACGGACACGTCGAGCGGGACCCCGGCGCGGCACTCCCCGACGGAGCGGAGCTCGACCGGGCGCTCGGGACCGGCATCGGAAACGTCCGCGCTGTGCACGGCGAAGCCGTCCATGGCGCTCTTCTCGAACGGCGGGAGGTCGACGTCGGAGCGGACCTCCTCCGCAAGGACCCGCCCGGCGGCCCGGCGAAGGGTTACGGACTCCTGATCCTGGAGGGGCTCGATCCGGCCTAGAATCTCGGCAATAGCCTCTGCGGGGGTGCGCATGGCGCGCATTCTACCGGCCGGTGCTCCGCCCCAGCCTCCGTCCGGAGATCCCGATCCGAAGCGACGGTCGATCGTCCCGAGACGCGCCCCCCACCGTCAGAAGCTCCCCCCTCCGAATGAGCTCCTCCCCCGTCTCCACCCGGTCGTTCCCGTTCGGCCTCTCCGCGGTCCTCGCGCTGTTCGCGGCGTGCAGCTTCCAGATGGAATCCGGTCGGGAGGACGAGGCGCTCGCGAGCGGCGCGCGGACGCGCGAAGCGCCACGCGTACGAGTCGCACCCATCGTGCGACGCGAGATGGTCCAGGTGCTCGAGACCACGAACGTGCTCGAATCGGTGGCGGAGATCGAGCTCCTCCCGCGCATGAGCGGGCGCGTGGTCGAGGTGCTGGCGGAGGAGGGCGACCACGTCCCGATGGAAGCCGTGCTGGCGCGCATCGACAATCGCGACGCCGAGCTCGAGGTGCGCGACGCCGAGGTGGCCCTCGTCGAGGCGGAGATCAGAGCGGAGACCGCCGCGCTGGCCGTCCTCGAGTCGCGGGCGATCCAGGACAACATGAAGCTCGCCGCGGAGCAGGCGCAACGGGACTACGAGCGCAACCAGCGGCTGTTCGAGGGACGCGAGAACGCGAGCGCGCTCTCCGCCCAGGCGCTCGAGACGAGCCGCCTCGACCTCGAGAAGGCTCGCCACGACGTCGTCGCGTCGGAGCTCGCCTGGAAGAAGAGCCGGGTACAGGAGCGCGACGCCGCGAATGCCGTCTCGCGGGCGGAGGTCGCCCTGGAGCGCGCGAAGCTCACGCACGAGTACACCGAGATCCGGGCGCCGTTCGCGGGCGTGATCGCTTCGCGTTCGACGCGAGTCGGCGACACGGTCGGATCCGAGCCGATGTTCGTCCTGACGGACACGGAGAACCTCCGCGCGGTTCTCCACCGGCCGCAACGCGAGCTCGGCCTGTTCGCGAAGGGCATCGGGAGCAACGGAGACGGCGGCGCGCACACGCTCACGGTGACGGCGCGCGCCGAGGCCCTTCCCGGGCTCGTCTTTCGCGGCCGTATCGAACGCACGAGCCCGACCGTGGACGCCAATTCAGGCTCCTTCCGCGTCACCGCACGCCTGGACATCCGATCCGAGGACGGATCGGGACCGCGTCTCCTGCCCGGCATGCTCGTACGGCTCGAGATCGTGACCGACCGCCACGCCGGAGCGCTGGTCGTTCCGAAGCGCTCGATTCGCCGCGAGGCGGATCAGAGCTTCGTGATGGTCGTCGACGGCGAGGTCGCGCGGCGCGTCGACGTCGAGGAGGGCTTCTCCGACGACGACTTCGTCGAGATCGTCCCGCTCGAGGAAGGCGCGCTCGAGGAGGGCCAGCGGATCGTCACCGTCGGGGCACGCGACCTGGCCGACGGCGCGGCCGTGAGCGTCGACGATGAGAGCCCGCCCGACGCGGAGGATTCGCCCCCGGCAGTCGAGCCGGACGCGGACGAGAGCGAGAGCGCTCCCGAGGAAGAATAGGCGTGCCCGAGAGCGCCCCCCCTCCGCCCGCCCCCGCCCGGGGCGGCCTGTTGTTCGTCACCCGGCGCCCGATCGCCATCACCATGTTCATGGTGGCGATGGCCGTCTTCGGGGTCGTGAGCTTCTCGAAGCTCTCGGTCGACCTGCTGCCGGAGATCAGCTATCCGACGCTGACCGTGCGGACGAGCTGGCCCGGCGCTGCGCCGGAGGACGTCGAGGAGCGCATCAGCGAGCGCATCCAGGAGGCACTCAACACGCTTCCGAACCTGGTGCGCACGAGCTCGATCAGCCGCGCGGCGACGTCGGACGTCATGCTCGACTTCGACTGGGGCACGGAGATGACGTTCGCGGTCCAGGACGTCCGCGAGAAGCTGGACGGTGTCTTCCTCCCGCGCGGTGCCGAGCGGCCGTTGATCCTGCGCTACGACCCGAACCTCGACCCGATCCTGCGCATCGGGCTGAGCTCGGCGCGCGGAGTCGGTGGGGAGAGCGACCTGATCCACGTGCGCTGGCTCGCGGAGAACCGCGTCAAGCGCGAGCTCGAGGCCACGGCGGGCATCGCGGCAGTCCAGGTCCGCGGGGGACTTCAGGAGGAGATCCACGTGCGCGTGGACCCCTTCAAGCTGGCCGCGCGGAAGATCGACCCGGCCACGCTCTCGACACGTCTCGCCCAGGAGAACATCAACGCGTCGGGAGGTTCGCTGCTCGAGGGCTCGACCGAGTACCTGGTGCGGACCCTCAACGAGTTCCGCTCGGTGGACGAGATCGAGGACCTCGCGATCCTGCGCCGCGGTGACGCCGCGATCCGAATCCGCGACGTCGCCGAGGTCGACCGCACGCACAAGAAGCGCGAGGTCGTCTCGAGGCTCGGCGGCGTCCAGATGGTCGAGATCGCGATCTACCGAGAGGCCGGCGCCAACATCGTGCAGCTCGCCCGCACGGTGAGCGAGACGATCTTCGGGACGCCCGAACAGCAGGAGAAGGCGCAGGAGATCATCGACCGCGAGAAGGAAGGCGGTCCGGCGGCGATGTGGAACGAGCGGTCGGAGACCGACTACATCGCCTTCCGCATGCGGAAGGACCTCGACTTCGAGCTCCTCTCCGACCAGTCCACCTTCATCAGCGACGCGGTCGACGACGTGAGGAACGCGGCGGTCCTCGGGTCGCTGTTCGCAGTGCTCGTCATCTGGGTGTTCCTGCGCAGGCTGTCGGCCACGTTCATCATCGGGCTCGCGATCCCGATCTCGGTGGTCGTGACCTTCGCGCCGATGTACATCTTCGGCGTCAGCCTGAACATCCTGTCGCTCGGGGGACTGGCGCTGGGCGTCGGGATGCTCGTCGACAACGCGATCGTCGTGCTCGAGTCGATCTCGCGCTGCCGGGACGATGGCGACGACCTGTCCCAGGCGGCCGTGCGCGGCGTGCGAGAAGTCGCCGGAGCCGTGACGGCGTCGACGCTGACCACGATCGCCGTTTTCGCCCCGATCGTCTTCGTGACCGGCATCGCGGGACAGATCTTCGGCGATCAGGCGCTGACGGTCGTGACGTCTCTGCTCGTGTCGCTGGTCGTGGCCGTGTTCTTCATCCCGATGCTCGCCTCGCGCAAGTGGCTCGTCGGCGAGGCATTGCGGGACGGTCCCGGCGAACGTCCCCCGAAGGTCTTCGCCGAGATGGAATGGACCTGGTGGAACGCCATCCCCAACCTGCTCTTGGGACTGGGGCGCGGCCTCATCCTGCTCATGGGGGTCTGGCTCGGCGCTGCGGGGGTAGCGATCAAGTACCTGTTCAACGGGTGCTCGTTCCTGCTGCGGCCGCTCTCGCGCGCCTTCGACCAGTTCTGGGACGCGAGCGAACGCATCTATGCGCGCATGCTGTCCGGCTCGCTCGCCCAGCCGGCGCTCGTCGTCCTGCTCTGCGTGGCGCTCCTCGTCGTCGCCGTCGGGAGGATTTCGCGGCTCGGCGTGGAGCTCATCCCCGAGATCCACCAGGGCGAGTTCACGGCGCACGTGGCGCTCGCGATCGGCACACCGCTCGAGTTCACGGACCGCGCGCTCTCCGAGATCGACCGTGACGTTCGAGCGATCGAGGGCGTGCGAACGACCGCCCTCACGGTCGGGATCGAGCCCGAGACGCTCTCGCGCGACATCGAGGGAACGCACACGGCGCGGCTGACGGTGCGCCTCGAGGACGGCTGGTCCGATCCCGAGCTCGAGCGCGAGCTCTCCGATCGGATCCGAACGATGATCGCCGATCACCCCGCGGTGCGCTCGGTCGAGGTCCGCCGGCCGACTCCCTTCGCGCTGGAGGCGCCGATCGCGGTCGAGGTGAAGGGCTACGACCTCGCGACGCTCGAGGAGGTCGCGGCCGATGTGTTCGCGCGACTCGAGCACGTCGACGACCTGGCGGAGCTCCGGAGCTCGGCCCGACCGGGCCATCCCGAGGCGCTGATCTCCTTCGATCGCGACAAGACTCTCGAATACGGCCTCGATCTGGCCTCGGTCTCCGGTCTCGTCCGGGACCAGGTGCTCGGCAACGTCAGCACGCGCTTCAACGAGGGCGAGGAGCGCATCGACGTGCGCGTCATCGGTGACGAGATCGTCCTGTCGACCCTGGATTCCGTGCTCGATCTGGTCGTGAACCCCGGCGCGGACACGCCGGTCCCGCTGCGCGCGGTGGCCGAGGTCCGAACGGTACAGGGCCCGGCCGAGATCCGACGCATCGGGAACTCGCGTGGAGTGGTGATCACGGGCGAGAGCACGGGTCTCGACCTCGGCGGGCTACAGCGCAAGATCGAGGCGAGCCTCGCCACCCTGGAGTCCCCCGACGACGTCCGGGTCGAGCTCGGCGGGCAGAAGCGCGAGATGGACGAGGCCCAGAGCTCGATGCGTTTCGCACTCCTGCTCGCTGTCTTCCTCGTCTACGTCGTGATGGCGAGCCAGTTCGAGTCGCTCGTCCAGCCTTTCGTGATCCTGTTGACGGTGCCGCTGGCCGGCGTCGGGGTCGTCTTCGCGCTCGAGCTCCTGAGCGTCCCGATCTCGGTCGTCGTCTTCATCGGTTTGATCATGCTGGCGGGCATCGTCGTCAACAACGCGATCGTGCTCATCGATCGGATCAACCAGATGCGCGGGCGGGGGCTGGCGGTGAACGAGGCGGTGGCCGAGGCGGGACGCGCTCGATTGCGCCCGATCCTCATGACGACGGCGACCACGGCGCTCGGTCTCCTGCCGCTCACGGGATGGCTCCCCGAGCTCTCCTGGATCGGAGCGGGTTCGGGGGAAGGCGCCGAGCTGCGCGCACCGATGGCGATCACCGTCGTGACGGGACTGGTCGCGTCCACGCTGCTCACGCTGATCGTGATACCCACCGTTTACTCGATCGTCTCCCCGGATCGGAAGCAGGCAGTAACCTGAGGTCGACATGAACGAGACAGCGGGTTTCTTCGGGTTCACCGTCAAGCGGCCGGTCGCGGCCCTGGTGCTCTTCACGACGCTGCTCGTGGTGGGCGGCATCTCCTACAGGGAGATCCCGCTCCAGCTGCTTCCATCGGGTTGGACCGAACCCGCGCTCAGTGTCTACATCCCGACGCCGAACTCGAGCGCACAGGAGAACGAGGAGAAGGTCGCGCGGGTCATCGAGGAGCAACTCCGGACCCTGACCGGCATCGAGGAGGTGACGAGCAGCTCGAACGCGAACCGCGTGTACATGCGGATCAAGTTCAACGCGAACGTCGACATCGACCTCGGCAAGGCCGAGGTCCGAGACCGCATCGAGCGGGCGCGCCCCAACCTCCCGGACGACGTCGAGGAGATCTCGATGTGGTCCGAGGACGCCGACGACTTGCCGCTCGGCTTCTTCGGCCTGCTGCACCCCGGCGACGGCGAGCGCACCGACTACCTGATCGACAAGGTCGTGATGCCGCGGCTCGAAGCGGTGCGCGGGATCAGCAACGTCGAGATCTGGGGCGGTGGCGTGGACTCCCTGCGCATTCTCCTCGACGAGGATCGTGTCGTGGCGTCGCGCATGGACCTGGGCGACCTGATCGGGCGCCTCACGACGGACAACTTCACCGAGCCGCTCGGCGATCTCGACGACGGGGGCAGGCGGATCCTGCTCCGGTCCGACATGCGGTTCCGGTCTGCGGAGGAGATCGCCGAGTTCCCGATCGGCGACGGCCTGCGCATCAAGGACGTTGGAGAAGTGCGCCGGGTAAAGAGCGTCCGAAACTCCCTGGCGCGCATCGACGGCTCCTACTCCTACACGGGGATGGTCACGAAGGAGAGCCAGGTCAACGTCGTCGAGGCCGGCAAGAACTTCCGTGCGGCGATCGAGGAGATCGAGAACGACCCGCGCGTGGCCGGCGAGATCGAATTCATCATGTTCTGGATGCCGGGGGACATGGTCGAGGCCTCCCTGGCCCAGCTCCAGAAGACGGCCGCCTGGGGCGGCGCTCTCGCTCTCCTGGTCTTGTTCGTCTTCCTGCGGCGCTTCCGCCTGACCATGTGCGTCGCGCTCTCGATCCCGGTCTCGGCCGTGATGGCGATCGCCTGGGAGTATTTCGGCGGGGACTCGTTCAACATCCTCACGATGGCCGGCATCACGCTGGCGATCGGGATGCTGGTCGACAACTCGGTCGTCGTCGTCGAGAACATCGCGCGGTTCCGTGCCCAGGGAGACGATCCGCTGACCGCCGCGGGGAAGGGTGCGCGCGAGATCGCACTGGCCGTGACGCTGGCGACCATGACGACGGTGGTCGTGTTCCTCCCGATGATGTTCATCAGCGAGCACCCCATCATGAAGATGGTGTTCGTCGGGATCGGGCGGCCCCTGTGCGTCTCGCTCGTCTTCAGCCTGTTCGTCGCCCTCGCGTTCCTGCCGGTCGTCTCCGGGCGAATCCTCGGCGAGCGGCCCGCCTTCATCACGCGCCTCTCCGAGATCGCGGGCCCGCTCATCGCCCTGCCCGTGAGGCTCGCGACCATCGCAGTCGCGGGCGTCTGCGGACTGTGGTTCCTGGGTATCCGAGGCACGCACGCGCTCAACTCCGCGGTGGTCGCGCCCTCCCGGTTCCTGCCGCTGCGCATCCTGCTCTCGGGAGTGCCTTTCGTCCTGGCCTGGCTCGCCCTCGAGGCGACGATCCCCGCGCTCGTGGTCGGTGACCGCTTCTCACCCGAGTCCTGGGGCGAGCTCGGCAAGCTCTTTCCGGCACTCCTGTTCGGGAGCGCCGCGGCCGCTTCGGTCCTGATCTTCTTCGCGCTGCCGCGCTGGGCCCGCCGCCGGCGCGGATGGCCCGCTCGTCCGGAATCGCTCCAGCCGGAGGATGCCTCCCTGATCGGGATGGTCACGGCGCTCAACCGTCGCATCGTCTCGTGGACGATGAGTCACCGGCTGATGGCCTCGGGGCTCTCGGGTCTGTGCTTCCTGTCGATCTTCATTCCGGTCAACCTCACCGACTTCGCTGCCTTCCTCCAGGACGAGGACACGACCTCGGTGCGCTTCTTCGTCCAGTTCGACGCGGACTTCACGCTGGCCGAGGCTGCCGAGGAGATGCGGGTCTACGAGGACTTCGTGGAGGAGCGCCGCGACTCGTTCGGATACGAGAACTGGAACAGCCGCTTCGACGACCGAGGCGGTCAGGTCAACGTCTACTGGGCTCGGCCGCTGAAGCCGGAGCGCCTGACGGAGATCAACAAGGAGATCAAGACCGAGGTCCCGCGCCTGCCCGGACACCGGGTGACCTTCTACGACGGAGAGAACACGAGCCGGCGGCAGAAGAACGTCGCGTTCTTCACCCTGCGCGGTCCGGACTCGAGGGTCCTCGAGCAGTACGGGCTCGAAGCCGTCCGCATTCTCGAGGGGATCCCCGGTCTGACGGGCGTGAAGTCACCGCTCGAGAACTCCCCGGAGACGCTGCAGGTCGAGATCGATCGCGACCTCGCGCTGACCATGGGCGTCTCGCCGGACACGGCGCTGAACACGATCTCCTACACGCTCCGCGGGTGGTCCCTGAACCGCTTCCACGAGGAGGGGCGCGAGATCCCCCTCCTCGTCGAGTACGACGAGGAAGAGGTCGCCGGGATCGGAACCCTGCGCGACCTCCAGGTCTGGACCGGAGAGGGCCAGGTGCCCCTGTCCTCCTTCTCGGACCTCGTGGTGACCAAGGGCGACCGCTCCATCTTCCGGCGCAACGGCCAGACCACGTTCGACATCACGTCCGAGATCGAGGACCCGAGCCGCGTCATGGAGATCACCGACGCGGGCAACCGAGCCCTCGCCGCTGAGCTCGACCTGCCGCGCGGCTACTCGCTCGGGCTCGAGGACAGCGTGCGCTTCCGCCAGGCGGAAGAGCAGGTGCAGATGAAGAAGGCGCTCATCCTCTCGGTCGTGCTCGTCTTCCTGCTGATGGGCATCCTGTTCGAGTCCGTGCTCCTGCCCTTCTCGGTCCTGTTCACGATCCCCTTCGCGATGCTCGGTGCCATGTGGACTCTGTTCCTGACGAACACGCCGCTCGACTTCATGGGCTGGATCGGGCTGATCGTCCTGGCCGGGGTCGTCGTGAACAACGGCATCGTGCTGATCGACCGCATCCACCGATTGGTCGGTTCGGGCATGGACCGCAACGAGGCCGTGGTGCTGGGCTGCGGACAGCGCGTCCGCCCGATCCTGATGACGGCGCTGACGACGGTCTTCGGGCTCCTGCCGATGGCCCTCACCGAGCCCGCCACGAACAGCATCCCCTACCAGGCCCTCGCGACGGTCGTCGCCGGCGGCCTCGTGATCAGCACGTTCTTCACCCTGTGGGTCGTCCCCCTGGCCTACACCGTCTTCGACGACCTCTCGAAGATCCTCACGAACCGGGTGCGCTGGGTCCTCGCCCCCAGGCCGTCCGAGCTCGCGTCCGAGACGACCTGACGTCGGGCGGCGAGTTGCAGGTGTCGGACGCTGGGAGTGCCTGCGCCCACATGGAGTCGTGCGTGTATCTTGCCGCAGGGTCGCGCTCTCCGCGCACCGGCGGATGCCGGCGCGCGCGAAGTAGGCGCCTTGGCGCCGGTCCTTCGTGAGCCGACCGCCCTAGGCGGTGTCGGCGTGTTGTCCATCAGGTTTCTTCCGCCCGCCGGGAGGCATCGCCGCGGGTACCGCGGCTTCACCGGAATGGGGTCGGGGTGCTCGCGGACGGGTTGCTTTCCACGGGTTGCGAGTGTCGCGGGGTCGGAATGCCTTCGCGATGCTTGCGCGGCGAAGCCCGCGCAAGCGAGACGTCGGGAGGCGTCGACACGTGCGGGACGTCGTGGGGGGACGTCGCAATGCGCACTCGCTCGCGGGCTTCGCCCGACGAGCATCGCGACAG
>JAJDET010000042.1 GCA_029259655.1 Planctomycetota bacterium | reverse complement strand
CGACATGGTCGTCGGGGAGGTCACGGCATCGCCCGACCTGCGCGAGTTCCGCTACGCACCCGTGACGCCGCTGAGGAGCATCGCGAGCTCGGGTGCGAGTCGAGACTACTTCTTGAACCTGGTGGGTGGGGCGGGCGGAGTCACCGACCTCGCCGGCAACGGCCTTAACCAGCCGCTGCCCGACGACATGCGGATGGTCGTCGACTCGACCCTCCCGAACAGTGACACCGGCGGGTTCGTCCTCAACTTCGACGAGGTCGACGAGGGGCACGACTCTCTCGACCCCTTCAACCCCTTCCCGGAGATCCGCGGGCAGTTCAGCTACGACCTCTCGCAGGGCAGGATCTTCCCGAGGCCCGTGACTCGCGACTCCCGGCCGGTCGATCGCACAGGGAGCCTCTACTCCGTCATGACTCCGACCGGGGCGCCGATCGTCACGCCCCTCTCACCGCGCGGGAGCCGCATGCAGACCGTCTGGCGCTACGCCGACCTCGGTTTCCAGATCCTCGACGAGAGCACGGCGAACATGGACATCGAGGGGATCGACTGGGCCCCGTTCGGCGGGTCGGTCACCTCGGACTTCTTCACCCGGTTCGAGATGAGCCTGACCCACAGCCGGAGGATGCCGGACGAGTACCCGATTCCGATCCTGCTCAACGGGGGTGGCTACGGGATGTGGGGGAACACGGCCTTCGCCCAGTCGCCATCCGGGCTCGGCAACTCCTTCACCTTCAACAACCTCAAGCACGCGACGAACGCGTTCCCTGTCGTCCACCCGCGCAGCCGGGGCTACATGCTCACACCGAGCATGGTCTTCGACAGCCCCAATACGCCGGGCTTCAAGCTGATGCCCTTCCCGCTGAACCGGGGCATTCCGGAAGAGGACTTCGAGTACTACACGTGGCGCGACACGGCGGTCACCGGGGTCGGCGCGAGCAACGGCTTCGGAGCCGATCTCAAGGCCCTGACGTCGGTCGGTGCGCTCTGCGACGTCGAGCACCCGACCGTGTACACGGCCGGGAACGTGCGCAGCCTCGGGCTCCCCCTCCTGATGGAGTTCAAGTGCTTCCGCGACGACTCCGCCCTCGGGTTGAACGGTCTGGACACCTCGTTCGCTCTCGCGACGGAGCGGGGTCCGACCTTTCGGATCTTCTCGACGGGCGGCACGAATGCGAAAGGCTCCCCGATCTTCGTGAACGCCGACAACTCAGGGCAAGCCAAGGGAGGGATCACGCCCAGCGGTGCTTCGACGCCCGGGGACGACAACACGGTGATGCTCGGCCAGCTCGACCTCGTCGTGCGCGTGAGCCGCGTCCACACCATCTGGCACGACTCGAATACGCAGGGGCCCGGGTTCGCCGACTATCTCGACCCGATCGTCGAGCCGCGTCCGGGAGAGCTGCCGACCGGCACCAGGGTCACGCTGGCTTTCCGCGGCGCGACCAGCGTCACGGGTGCGGACAGGCTCAATGCGCGCCAGTACGACGCCTACGGGGAGCCCCTCGTGACCCGGCTGGTCGCGAGCCCCAACTGCCCGAACCCTCTCGTGCCGGGTAGCGATGCCGACTCGGCGGTGGCCCAGACCCTCGCGAAGATCAACGTCACGTACTTCCAGACCCGCGAGTGGCGGACCATTCACAGCAACGACGGGGCTCAGTTCCTCCAGACGCGGGTCACCTTCGTCTCGAACGCCGCGACGGGACTGACGCCGGAGCTCTCCACCCTGGCGATCGCCTACAGACAGCGGTAGACGCCGGGTGCTTTGAGCGGCCCACCGCGGGTGCTTCAATACGGGCGTGCGGGTCCTGGCGTTCCTCCGGTCGACGCTGCCGGCCCTCGTGATGGCGGGCGTGGCGGGAGCGTGCGGGCCCTCCGCTCCGGCTCCCGAGGTCCTGCGCATGATCTCCTTTCGACAGGAGGGGGAGGTCGGCGTCTTCCTGAACGAAACGCTCGTGTTCCACTTCGACCGAGAGCCGGAGAGGACCTCCCTGACGCCGGAGAGCGTGCGCGTCGTGAGCGAGGGCGGCGAGGTCGCGCGCGGCAAGCTCGAGCTCCAGGGCTCGAAGGTCCTCTTCGTCCCGGTGATCCCGAGCCGGACGGACCTGGCCGACAGCGGTCTCCTACCCGGGACGCGCTACACGGTGGTCGTCTCCGGCTTCCCCAATCCCGATGGCGTCCGCGCCCGGGATGGCGCTCCGTTGCTCCGGACGCGAGTCCTCTCCTTCGAGACGATCGACCCCGCTGCATCGACCGTTCCCGGACCGCTCTTCGTCGACGACACTCCGGACCGGGCCGCGCCCCTGCGGCTGCTCACGCAGGTGCTCGGCCCCGTGGATCCGATCGTGCTCGCCTGTGACGAGGCGATCGATCCCCGGACGTTGTTCTCGACGGACTTCAAGCTGTACAGCACGCGTGTCACGACGGAGGAGAAGCCCGAGGTCATCTCCGTGCGCGCGTCGCTGCGTCAAAACTCGCGTGAGGGGGCGCGCATCGAGCTGCGGCCCACCGATGCGGACGACAACCTGCGCGGGCTCGTCGTGGGGCAGTACCAGCTGTGGGTCCAGCCGGGGGAGAGCCGGCTCAGGGACCTGGCGGGGCACGCCGTGCTGCCGGTCTGGCTCTCCGAGCCGCGCGCAGGCTTCCTGACCGTCGCGAAACCCGACCCCCGTTCCGGCGTGCGCTCCCACATCGAGGAGTTCCTCGACCCCCGGCGGCGCTCGCCGGCCTCGGTGGAGAACGTGGCGGGAACGGCCCACTGGGCCGACGGAACGGTGACCGTGCGTTTTCCCGCGGCAGCCGGCGACGGGAGCGACGGTGTCGTTCGCCTGGAGGGGGACGAGCCGGCTCGCGACGTGAACGCCGTCGACCTGGCCGTGGCCACGTCGACCACGGCGCGCCTCACGGCGGACGGGCTGGTGGTGCTTCGGAGCCAGGGGCGCCTCGTCGTCGAGGGAAATCTCGTACGCGACTCCGAGGGAATCCAGGCGCGGAGCCAGGAGCTGGGCCACGACAGCTACACCGAGTGGCACCAGTGGCTCTTCGGGGAAGTGCGCGTGGCCTGGAACGTTCCCGGCATGGAGTTCGAGCGCGGTGAGTCCCTGTCCCTCTGGTTGGAGCGTGCGCGCGAGCTCGATCCGGACTGGACGGTCCTGATCGCAGGCGGCGACCTCAGGGTCAACGGCGTGATCTGGACCGACGGTCCGGTGCTCCTCGTCGCGGGCGGATGGATCCGGATCTCCGGCGAGGTGCGCTCGCGACCGGGCGAGTACTGGTCGCTCGGAGACGTCGGTCAGTCGCTGCGCAGCGCGCCGGCCCATGCCAACCTGACGATGGACGCACCCGACCTCAATCCGCTCGCCGTGCCTCAGACCTGGGCCGTGCTCTCTGCCCCGATCCGACCGCCGCACCGGCTCGTCCGCTGGTTGCCGTCGCGCCTGCGGCTGGAGAATCGTGGGGGCGACGTGCGCGTGAGCTTCATCGGGGAGCGCGACCTGCCCTCCGGAGCGATCGAGGAGGTCGGACCCGTGGACAGCCCGGTCCTGCTCGAGGACTGCGAGGTCATCCGGCTGCGCCTCGACCTGACCCTGCCCTCGGGCGCCGTGACCGCACCCTGGGATCCTCCCGTGGTCGACGCCGTCGAGGTCTCCTGGGACACCGCGGAGGAGGGGAAATGACGCCCGAGACCGCGGCTCTCTTCATGGCGGTGGTCGCCGGCCTGTTCGGTCTGCTGATCGGGTCCTTCCTCAACGTCGCGATCCACCGCCTGCCCCTCGAGGACGAGTCCGTCGGGCGACCGCGCCGGTCCCGATGCCCGAGCTGCAAGAAGACGCTCGCCTGGTTCGAGAACGTCCCGCTCGTCTCCTGGGTTCTCCAGCTCGGGCGCTGTCGGGGCTGCGGCTGGCGGATCCCCGTCCGCTATCCAGTGGTCGAGGCCTCGACCGCAGGGCTCTGGGTCCTGGCCGCAGGTCTCACGGGCCCCGAGGACCTCGGTCTCTTCCTGGTCTGGATCCTGGTCCTGTCGGGCCTCGTCGTCGCGACCTTCGTGGACTTCGACTGCTTCGAGATCCCCGACGAGGTCTCGATCGGGGGGATGGTCCTGGCTCCGATCGCGAGCCTCCTCGTGCCGGCCCTGCACGACGCCTCGCCGGTGGCCCAGTGGATGAGCGACGGCTGGCAGGCGGGCCTCCCCGTGACTCGCGCAGGGGCGCTCCTGGCGAGCCTGGCCGGGATGGTCGCGGGCGGAGGCGTGCTGCTCGTGATCGGGTGGGTGGGGAAGCGCGTGTACGGTCAGGACGCCATGGGGTTCGGCGACGTGAAGCTCCTCGCCGCGGGCGGAGGCTTCGTCGGGCCCGGCGGAGCCCTCGTGGCGCTGATGCTAGGCGCGGTCCTGGCCTCGGTCGTGGGTGTCCTCAACATGACGCGCTTCTTCTGGGTCTCGCGGACGCGATCGCGCAGAAGACGCAACCCGCGTGCACTCCTGCGCACGCTGCAAGTCGCGCGCGTAGCGGGGCGTTACATTCCCTTCGGACCCTATCTCGGAATGGGTATTGGAATCGCCCTCCTGGCCTGGAACCATGTCGTGCAGTTCTTGCCTTGGCCCGCATGAAGCGGGTCGTCCGGTCGCGGCTAGGGCCGATGGGGATGCGTACCCCCCCGTGGCGTAGCCCGGGCCGGGTTCCCCCAGGAATTCGCTTCCCCCCGAGGATCGCCATGAAGGACAACCGGAGGACTGCGGGCACGAGGCCCTCACTCTTGGCCGCGGGCACTCTTCTCGCCCTGGTCGCAGGAGGCTGTGTCTCGCCCCAGCTCCTGAAGGACAAGGACAACGAGATCATGACGCTGCGCGAGGAGCGCACGCGCCTGAAGAAGGACCTGCGCGACAGGGGCATGGAGCTGCAGTCGCTCCAGCTCGCCCTCTCCGACGCGGAGCGGCGCGCGACCCAGATCGTCCCCGCCTCGACCCCGACCCCCATCCACGAGGACCTCGAGAACCTGGGGATCGACACCTTCACGCGCGGAGGAAGCCTCGTCTTGTCGATTCCCGCCGAGATCACCTTCCCGTCCGGGAAGGCGGAGCTCTCGGCGCAGGGACGGGACGCTCTCCTGGCCGTGGCT
>JAJDET010000041.1 GCA_029259655.1 Planctomycetota bacterium | reverse complement strand
GCCTGATCAACACCCTGGTGGCCTTCCGGGCGGGCGCGAGCCGGCTCCACGCGACGGCCCTGGGCGTCGGCGAGCGGGCGGGCAACACGGAGATGGACCTGCTGCTCGTCAACCTCCGGATCAGCGGCGCCATCGACAACGACCTGACCCGGCTCTCCGAGTACTGCGCGAAGGCCGCCGAGGCGATCGGGCTCCAGATCCCGCACAACTACCCGGTCTTCGGCACCGACGCCTTCGAGACCGGAACGGGCGTTCACGCCGCCGCGGTCATCAAGGCCTTCCGCATGAACGACGACTGGCTCGCGAACCGCGTCTACTCCGGTGTCCCCGCCGACATCTTCGGGCTCGAGCAGTCCATCAAGGTCGGCCCGATGAGCGGCCGCTCGAACGTCACCTGGGTCCTCGAACGCCACGGCGTCGAGCCGACCGAGAACCGGATCCAGAGCGTCCTCGAACTGGCCAAGCGAACCCCGCGACTGCTCACCGACGCCGAGGTCGTGGCCGCCGCGAACTAGTGTCCGACCCCGCGCCCGATTCGAACCGCCGGGACGCGCCGCCGCTCACACCGCCGCCGCCCGCCTCGCACCGGCGGCCGACAGGTCGAGCACCGGCACAGCCGGCAGCTTCGCGAGCGGTTTCCTGGCCACCGCCGGCGCACTGCCGTTGCGCAGCGCGCACGACCAGCACTTGTGGTACAGGCCCCGCTGGCGGTCCTGGCACATCACGCGCGTGATGGTCTGGGCGATGAGGACCGCGGATTCGTCCGGCAGAGTGGGACATTGTCGCAGGGCTTCGGGCGGACGGGTCATGGTCTCGCCTCCTCGGCTCGCTCCGGTCCCGGGGCGAGAGTGCCCACCCGAAGCCCTCGGGATCGGGCTTCGCGCTGACCGGATACTCGGCATTCTGGGCCGGTCCCGACCGCCGATTCAAGGCCGTGGTTCGTGAGACCCCGCTGGCGGGACTCTCAGCCCGCTGTCCGGGAGAGAGCCCTGTACAGGTGCTCCAGGGCCTCGGAGGCGGCCTCGGGGCCGCGATGGCTGTCCCGGGAGAGCTCGACGGCCGCCAGACCGTCGTAGCCGACCTCCAGGAGGGCCGAGAGCACGCCGGGGAGGTCGAGGTCGCCCTCTCCGAACATCCGGTGCTCGTGGACGCCGTCCCGGATGTCGTCGAGATGGACCTGGACCAGACGGTTCCCGAGCCGGCGGATGACGTCGGGTGCGGGCAGGTCCCCCGTGCAGTGGAGGTGGCCGACGTCCAGGCAGAGCCCCAGGGTGTCCCCCACCGCTCCGAGCCTGTGGACCAGCTCCTCGTAGCCGGCAGGCCGCTCGAGGAACATGCCGGGCTCGGGCTCGAAGGCGAGCTGTACACCGCGCGCCGTGGCCCGCGGGAGGAGCTCCAACAGCCCCGCCGTGAGGCGTTCCCAGGCGCTCGTGACGGCCGCTCCGTCTCCGTCGGCCCGGACGTCCCCGGGAGCGCGTCCCGACCAGAGCGAGACGACCCCGGCACCGAGGTCCGCGGCCAGGTCGATGCAGCGCGCGAGGAAGTCGACCCGCCTGGCGCGCTCGTCGAAATCGTCCTCCAGGAGGGTCGGGCGGTGCTTTCGGCGCGCGTCGAGGACGAAGCGCGCACCCGTCTCCACGGTCACTTCGAGCGAGAGCTCCTCGGCCCAGTGTCTGGCGTCGCGGACCAGGGCGGGGTCGAGGTGGTAGGGGTCCAGGATCCCGACGTCGGGGGTGATCGCGATCCCCTCGTAGCCGAGCTCGGCGAGGAGGCGCATGGCGTCGAGCAGGCGGTGGTGAGCGAGGCCGTTGGTGTTGTACGCGAGGCGGAACACCGGGGTCTTGTAGCACACGCCGGCGGAGGCCGACCCGGGCCGAAACCCGGGTCCCCAGCAACCGTCCCTTCGTTTAGGATCTCTCGCCCTCGCGGCGCGGCGCGCTCGCTACGCCTCGCCCGGGGACCCGAGGAAGAGCGCTCCCGACCGGCGACGCCCAGACACCCGGGGCCGTGGGGAAGGGGACGTTTTGCGCCTGTGGCGACCAAGAACAACAACATCCGCGCACGCAGCCGAGTCGGCAAGTACAGCGTGCAGAAGCGCATCGCGCGGGGAGGCTTTGCGGACGTCTTTCGCGCGCTCGACACGATCGAGGGGATACCGGTCGCACTCAAGGTTCCGCACGCGCACCTGATCGACGACGAGACGCTCGCGCTGTTCCGCAAGGAGGTGCGGATCACCGCGCGTCTCGATCACCCCAACATCCTCCCGATCAAGACGGCGGCGTTCGAGCAGGAGCAGTTCGTGATCGTCTACCCGCTCGGCCAGGAGAGCCTCGAGGACCGCCTCGAACGCCGCGCACCGTTGCGCACGGTCGTGCACTGGATCGAGCAGATGCTCGAGGCGCTGGCCTATGCGCACGAGCGCGGGATCATCCACTGCGACGTGAAGCCGGAGAACCTGATCCTCTTCGAGGACGACCGGCTGCGGCTCGGCGACTTCGGCATCGCGAAGGTCGCGCAGCACACGACGCTTCGCGCGGACGGAACGGGGACGCTCGGGTTCGTCGCACCCGAACAGGCCATGGGTCGCCCGTCGCTCAGGTCCGACGTCTTCTCGGCCGGTCTCGTGATCTATCGCATGCTGACGGGGGAGGTGCCCGAGTGGCCGTTCGAGTGGCCGTTCCCCGGCCACGAGAAGATCCGCGGGAAGCTGCACAAGGACCTCCTCACCTTCGTCCGGCGCGCAACGGAGGTCGATGCGCGGGCGCGGTTCGCCGATGCGTGCCAGATGCTGGAGGCATTCCGGAGGATACGACGGCGCGTGCTCGCCAAGAGCACCAGCCAGAACACGCGCAAGAGCCCGAGGAGGGCGACCAAGCGCGACTGGAAGACGATCCGGCGACGCCAGTTCATGCGGCAGTTCGGGCGTGCTCTCGAGGCCACGCACAACTGCGAGCGCTGCAGCGGACCGGTCTCGGAAGCGATGCGACACTGCCCGTGGTGCCGAGAGGACCGCGCCGTCCATCGCGGCGACATTCGTCTCCCCGCCCACTGCCCGCGCTGCCAGCGCGGCGTGAAGTCGGACTGGCGCTTCTGCGCGTGGTGCTACGGCGGCCTGATCGGACCCCTGAGCGACCGGACCTACACGGACCGCCGATACGAGGCCCGCTGCTCGGGGCCGGGTTGCTCGCGCCGCGAGCTGATGCCCTTCATGCGCTACTGCCCGTGGTGCAACGCCAAGGTGCGTCGCAAGTGGAAGACGCCCGAACCGAAGAGCGTGGGAGCAGGTGGGCACACGGGCCGTTGCGGTCGCTGCTCCTGGGGAATCGTGCGCGATTATTGGGATTGGTGCCCCTGGTGTGGTACCGGAATCCGGCACTAGCCCGGATCGCAGGACATCTTTACGGGGACGGGCACTGTGATCTCAACACCGATCCGCACCTCGGCTCTCTACTCTGCAGAGGACATGTCGGCCATCGAGACCGGCACGTTCCTCGGCGGGGAGGTCGCGTTCGTCTCCGCGCGGAGCCCCGAGAAGGAGACGCCGAACGAGGACTCCATGGCGTTCATCCCGCTCGCGGAGGACTGCGGAGTCCTCGCGGTCGCGGACGGCGTCGGGGGACTCCCGGGCGGGGATCAGGCGTCGCAGCTCGCGCTCGTCGAGCTGGTCGCGGCGCTCGAGGGTGCCGATCGCGACGGCGACGGATGGATGCGCGACGCGATCCTGAACGGGATCGAGAACGCCAACCGCTCCGTGCTCGCTCTCGACGGCGCGGCGACCACGCTCGCCGTGGCCGAGATCTCACGAGAGATCGTTCGCTCCTACCACATCGGCGACAGCCTCGTGCTCGTCACGGGGCAGCGCGGCCGGATCAAGCACGAGGCCGTACCCCACTCTCCCGTCGGCTACGCGCTGCATGCCGGCCTGATGGAGGAAGAGGAGGCGATGGCCCACGAGGATCGCAACCTGATCTCGAACGTGATCGGCTCCGAGGAGATGCGGATCGAGATCGGGCCCGCGCTCGAGCTGTCGCCGCGGGACACGCTCCTGCTCGCCAGCGACGGTCTCTCCGACAACCTCTACGCCCGCGAGATCGTCGACTGGGTGCGCAAGGGAAAGCTCGCCGACTCCGGCGAGAAGCTGTTCTCGATCTGCCGCCAGCGAATGCAGACCTACGAGAACGGCCAGCCCTCGAAGCCCGACGACCTGACCTTCGTCGCCTACAGGCCCGCCGCGGCCGGGCGCGTCACTCCCGCTCCGTAGGGGAGAGCTCGAGCACCTTCTCGCGCCAGCGCTCGCGCGCCTGGAGCACCACGCGGACCTGTACGTCGCGCGGGTCGAAGCTCGCGACCTCTCGCTCGGCCCAGGGGCCGGTCATGTCGAGCGCGCGCTCGAACTGCTCGACGGCCTCGGCATCGAGCCCGCGTGCGAGGTCCTCGTCGCCCTTCTCGCGAGCCTCGACCGCGAGCTGGATGCGGGCGTAGGCGACCTCGACGGCCTCGAGCGCGTCCTGCCAGAGATCGCTCGCCGTCAGCTCCCCCGGACGCGGGACGCGCGTGGGCTTGTCGGGGAGAGGGTCCTCGTCGGAGCTCCCCTCCCGCCCCGGAAGAGGACCGAGCCGCGCGAAGGGGTTCTCGTTCACGGGTGCGGCGGGCTCCTCGACCACCGACGCGGTCTCCGCTTCCTCCGCGGCCTTGGCCGCTTGTGAACGGAGCCGACCGAGGTAGAGCACGGCGCCGAGCATCAGCGCGATCAGCCCCAGGAGCCCGAGGGCCAGGGCTGGCTGGTTGGTGCGGCGGCGGGCGGTCATCGCTCCGTCAGGATGGTGCGTGCCGGCCGGGCGCGCAAACGCGATCCGCTACGACCGCACGAGCCGCGCGGCGAACCCGCCGTCCGTCGGACCGTCGCCGCGCGGGCCGGGCAGCACCTCGAGGCGCTCCTCCTCGGTCCAGCCGGTGCTCTCCTCCATGAAACGGCGCAGGAGCTGGCCGTTCTCCTCGGGCTCGAGGCTGCAGGTCGACCACACGAGGCGTCCGCCCGGGCGGACGCGTTCCGCGGCCTCGCGCAGGAGGCGGGA